>DLRJ01000140.1:0-41741 GCA_002500485.1 Dehalococcoidia bacterium UBA7891 | reverse complement strand
CGGTTCAATCGGTTAATCGGATTCTTTATGTGTTTTCCAACCTCTTATCATTTCCAAAGCATGTGGTAAGGATTCCATTATCACATCTAGGCATTCTTCCACCCCTCTCGGGCTGCCCGGCAGATTTACGATAAGACAGCCAGATCTTATCCCAGCGGTTGACCTACTCAATATAGCGAACGGTGTGTGCTCTAGAGTTTTTATTCTCATCGCCTCCCCGATACCAGGAATTTCCATGTCTAAAACGGTTTTTGTCGCCTCAGGTGTGACGTCTCGTGGACCTAGTCCTGTTCCACCTGATGTTAAGATAATGTCCACCTCCCCTCCGTCAGACCAATCAATCAATTTTTCGGAAATAATCCGAACTTCATCGGGTATGATATCTTTAAGTCTCTCTTTAAAACCGGCTGTTTTAATCATCTCGCTTATTTTTCTCCCACTTAGGTCAATCCTCTCTCCTATAGCTCCTGAGTCACTTATAGTTAAGATACCGGCATAAAAGTGGGGGTTATCGTCTTGCCTTGCGGTTGTCATGATTATATCCTTGGTAAAACGCTAAAATGGTCGTAAATTTGGATAAAAATCCCTTGCAAAAAACTCGGTTAAATTGCCAAAATTGTTTAGGTCTATGCGGATATTTAGAGCTGATGTGCTTTCATTGCATTCTAACATGGGCAATGGGATCTACGGATTGAACTCTAAATCTGGCGGCACCGTGCACATGCCAGTAATGGTTTCTGAGGTTCTTAAAGCCTTTGAATCTACTCCAGAGGGGTGGATAATTGATGGTACCTTCGGGTTAGGAGGGCATTCTTCGGCTCTACTTGAAAGATACCCGGATAGGAAGGTTTTTGGTATTGATCTTGATGCTGATTCTCTTGCAATGTCCCAGGGAGGATTTCAAAAATTTAATAATCGAATTCTGTTAGCCAATGGCAATTACGCTAACATGACGATTTTAGCCCAGGAGGCAGATATAGGGCCTGTTGCAGGGATACTATTGGACCTGGGGTTGTCATCGATGCAATTAGAGACTTTAGGGAGAGGATTTAGTTTTAGGAATGATGAAATGTTGGATATGAGATATAACCAAACAAAGGGGGTACCTGCTGCTGAGTTGGTCAATACCTTTGACAGAGATCAATTAATTGATATTTTTTCGAATTTTGGGGAGGAGAAAGCCGCGAGACGCATTGCAAAGGCTGTGTGTCAAAATAGGCCTATTTTGACTACTGGTAAGCTTGCGCAGATTGTGGAAAAAACGATAGGCAGAACGGGAAAATCAAGAAGGCATCCAGCGACGAAAGTTTTTCAGGCTTTACGAATAGCGGTTAACCAGGAATTTGAAAATATAAATAAAGGTTTGTCCTCAGGTCTTGATTTGCTCGTGAACAATGGAAAATTTGTAGTACTAACCTATCACTCCCTTGAAGACAGAATTGTAAAACAGTTTTTTAAAAAAGAATCTTTGGATTGTATATGTTCGACCCGAATCCCCTTTTGTGTATGCGATCATCATCCCCGTCTTAGAATTGTTACAAAAAAAGTAAAAATTCCTACTATAGAAGAAGTAACCATTAACCCCCGAAGTAGAAGTGCCAAGTTGAGAATAGTTGAGAAAATAGCTTGAACCAGAGATCTACAGGAACTAACTCGGAGCTAATTTTAGCCATAGATGTTGGCAGTACTAAGGTATGTACAATTCTAGCTCGCAAATCACAAAACGGTTTTCCCGAAGTAATTTCTCATAGTGTTGTCCCTTCTTTTGGTGTCACAAAGGGTAATGTGGTGGATGTCAATGCAACGAGCCAGGCCATCCGAAGGACTGTGGGTGAGATTCGTGCTGATGTCGGGATGGATGTTAAGTCTGCATATGTGGGTATCACCGGGTCCCATATTGCATATGAGAACAGGGTTGATTATTTTTCAGATATCGGTAGACAAGGGGTAGTGACGTTAGATGAATTTGCTAAGATCCCATCAATGGTTACTGATGGGTTGCAGATACCAGGTAGGAAAATTATCCATTCCCTACCCATCCACTATAGTGTGGATGGGCACGACGGCATAAAGAACCCGGTAGGGATGCACGTAACTGGCTTGGAAGTTACAACTCATTTAATTACATCTGATTCCTATTTTGCTGATAAGTTGAGAGAGGCAGTGCTATTGTCAGGGATAGAATTAAAGTCACTGGTAGTGGAGCCATTTGCAAGCAGCGAATCTATTTTGACTCAAGCAGAAAAAGATATTGGATCAGCGATTGTTGATATTGGCGGCGGAACCACAGACATCGCTTTGTTTAGAAATGGAAGTCTTGTTTACACTGCTGTCATTCCTGTTGGGGGATTCCAGTTTACTAACGATATTTGTCTGACTTATAACGTGGAGTTCGCTGAGGCAGAAGAAGCCAAATTAAGATACGGTCATACTAATTTATCTGCCGTAGATTTAATGGAAACTGTGTCGATTTCACCTGTTGGATCTTCAGCTAATATTGAAATACGAAGGAGGGACATATGCCAGTTGATGAGAGAACGGGCTGTGGAACTTATTCGATTGGTGGATTTGAAATTACAGCAAGGGGGATTGAAAGAGAATCCTAATTCCTTGGTTTATATTACAGGTGGCGCATCGCAGCTACCTGGTTTTCTTGAGATGGCGGAGCAATTTATACCGAATTGCCAGGTGAGAAGAGGAATCCCAGATTTTCTTATGAGAATGACTGATGAGTTAAAAGAACCTTGCTATGCAACTGCGGTAGGGATGGTATTGCATGCCTACCGTTCTGAAAATTCGGCAGAAAGGCAGTTGGGTATTAAAGACACTATAGAAGAAGCGGGATTTTTGAGAAGATTAATGAATGTTTTAAAGTTGGGCTAAGTTGTAATGGGTATTTTGTTTTTTTGGAGGTACGTATGACTATCAGTGGTAGGGAATTAGAGGGAGTGGCCAGGATCAAAGTTATAGGAGTAGGAGGTGGTGGCTCCAATGCGGTCTCTCGAATGTTTAGAGAGAGGATTTCAGGTGTTGAATATATTGTCATGAATACTGATATTCAGGCTTTGTTAAAAAGCGATGTTCCTAACAGGATAAGGATAGGAGAACAACTGACCCAAGGTATGGGAGTTGGTGGAGATCCTGATAAAGGTTCTGCCTCTGCTGAAGAGAGCAGGGAAGAAATATACGATGTGATTAGAGATTCTAATATGGTTTTTATCGCAGCAGGAATGGGAGGAGGAACAGGAACAGGAGCTGCACCCGTGATAGCAGAAATAGCTCAGGAAACAGGTGCTTTAACGGTTGGAGTTGTGACGAGGCCATTTGCATTTGAGGGGATAAGGAGATCAAACCAGGCTCAAATTGGTATAGAAAGACTGCAAACTAATGTAGATACCTTACTAGTTATACCCAACCAGAGACTTAGTATCATTTCCCAAGAGGAAGTGTCGGCAGAGAACGCATTCAGATTAGCGGATGATGTTTTAAGATTGGGGGTTCAGTCGATAACAGAACTCATTACCAACCCAGGCGAGATAAATTTGGACTTTGCTGATGTGCAGAGCATAATGAGAGATGCTGGACCAGCGTGGATGTCAATCGGGCATGCTTCTGGACCTACAAGATCTCGTGATGCAGCCCAAGAGGCCATCACTAATCCCCTGATGGATGTTTCAATAGAAGGGGCTACTGGAGTTTTGTTCAATATAACCGGTGGTAATGATCTAAAACTCTCAGAACTTCATGAGGCGGCGGAGGTTATTCAGAGGGTAGTGGATCCTGAAGCGAACATAATATTTGGTATGACGACGGACCACAAAATGCAAAATGAAATCAAGATTACTATTATAGCGACAGGTTTTCCTACCACTGACACTTTGCTTCAACGAGACATGGCTAGAACGGTAGATGCCGTTAATAAAGTAGAAATAAACGAAGACTCCCTAGATCTTCCTCCATTTTTGAGGAGAGGTGGGGGAAATGTGTGATCCGCGGTTAATATAACTCGATAGCAAATCTGGTTATCTAAGGTACTGCGCTGACCGGAACCACCATCGTTAAAACCTTATTTTGTGAAATTTTGTTCAAAGAAGACCTAAATTTTCCATTCGTGCCTGAGCTTACCTGTCTTGTATAAAAATCTCTAAAAAATAATGATCTTCCCCCCTTGAGACTTTCCCCCCCAAACCTCAATATATAGCGTAACCTCACATCAGTAACACGATTTGTGGTGTGTTTTGTTATGTTTACCAGTGATGCTTTCTGTGTTTTTGAGTGCTGGAGTCGGCTTAATTTATGTATTGTCCTTTTTGTAGTAATGAGAGTTCTAGAGTGATAGATTCTAGGGATTCAGATGAGAGTATCAGGAGGAGGAGGGAGTGCTTGACTTGTAGCCTTAGGTTCACAACATATGAAAGGATACAAACCAGAGCCCTTATCGTGGTTAAAAGAGATGGTAGGAGAGAAGAATTCAATAGAGATAAGCTATGGTCGAGTATGAAAAATGCTTGTGCTAAAAGGCCACTGCCGATTGGCAGCATTGAAAAAGCTATAGATGAGATTGAAACATATTTGGTCAGTGCAGGACGAGCAGAAATGCCCTCGAGGGTAATAGGTGAGTTAGTGATGGATCGTCTCCGTAATCTTGATAGGGTAGCCTACATAAGGTTTGCTAGTGTTTACAGAGATTTTAGGGATATAGAAAGTTTTAAAGAGGAAGTTGATGCATTGTTGCAACCCAAGAAAGAAGAGGCTAGTAGCCAATTGTCATTTCTTAAAGATGATGAACTGACCCCAGTCGGACGAAGAAAAAGAGGAAGGAAACCTAAAAATCCGACAGCCCAAATTTAAAAGTAAAACAGGACGATGTATAATACGTACAAATGTTCTAATTTCGGCAAATAATAGATATCGAAAAGAGATTTCAAATCACAGTTTAAATTGAGGAGTAGTATTAATGACTCAAGGAGTAGTTTCGGGAGGGTCTTCTAACGGCGGTGATAGGGGAGAAATTAGAGAAGACGTTGTAAAAGCCTTAGAGTCAGTTGGGGTTTCTGGTGAGGTGGCGGCTGCACTGACTAACACAATAATAGAATCAGGTGGCATAGAAACATTGGATGAAAATGTCCAAAACGATGGATTGCCTTTGTCAGATAACGCCAGGTTTATTATTGAAAAGCGATACCTCAGAAGAGATGATGATGGAAGCCCAATTGAGGATCCAGATGGACTTTTTAGAAGGGTGTCCAATGCGGTGGCTCTCGGGGAGCCAGAGGTCAACCAGGCCGAGTATGAGGAAAAGTATTATGAAATAATGTCCAACCTGAAATTCCTTCCTAATTCGCCAACTTTGGTGAATGCAGGTACCGGTAGGGGTTGCTTATCAGCCTGCTTCGTTGTTTCCCCAGAAGATAATATTCAATCTATTATGAAAGTTGCCAATGATGCAGCTATGATCGAAAAATGGGGAGGAGGCATTGGATTTGGATTATCAGACTTACGGCCAAAGCAAGATCGGATATCCACCACTCACGGACAGGCGTGCGGACCTATTGCAGTGATGAAACTTTTTTCAGCGGTTGGGACGACTCTTACCCAAGGGGCTTTTAGGCTAGGTGCCCACATGGGCCAATTGATTATTAGTCATCCTGATATAAGAGAATTCATACACTGTAAAGATGATGATGACACTCTACAAAATTTCAACATATCTGTTCAAATAACCGACGATTTTATGAAAGCAGTAGAGAATGATGAGGATTGGAATCTCATTAATCCCAGAGACACAGGTGACGGACCCTCAAATGAAATATTAGGAACAGTTAAGGCACAAGATTTGTGGAACGAAATAGCTGAATCTGCATGGAAAACTGGAGATCCTGGGGTGGTATTCGCAGACAGGGTTTGGGAGACAGCCCCTAATCCCCAAATGGGTAGAATAAAAACAAGTAACCCGTGTGGGGAAGAATTTTTAGAAAACTACGGAAACTGTTGCCTAGGATCAATCAACCTTGATGCGCATATAACTGGAAATGATTTTGACTGGAAATCCTTGGAAGAAACTACTCGAACCGGGGTACGTTTCCTTAATGATGTAATTGAAGTTAATTCATTTCCGTTACCTGTGTTGCGTGAAGTTAATTTAGACACCCGAAGGATTGGTCTGGGGGTCATGGGTTGGGCTGATGCACTTGTTAGGATGGGGATACCTTATGACTCAGAAGAGGCTTTGGGTCTTGCTGACAAGTTAGGAGGTTTCTTGAACAGGACTGCTTGGGATGAGTCAGCTAAAGTTGCTGAAGAGAGAGGGCCTTTTCCAGAATATGAGAATTCAGCATTGAAGGGATGGGGTATGCCTCCAGTAAGAAACGCAAGTGTGATAACTATCGCACCAACCGGAACCATTAGCCGAATAGCTGGTTGCTCTAGTGGCATAGAACCTCATTTTGCTTTGGCTTGGTGGTCAAATGTGTTATGGGAAGATCATGAAGGTACAAGTTCTAGACTTTTAGATTCACCGTCTTCAATTGTTGAAAGTTTGAAATCCGCTATAGGGACTGAGGAATCTGCTAAGGAAGTCTTGAAGCAAATAGTGGAAAATCCTGAAAATGCAGAAGGAATTATGGGTCAACATGGTTTAGATTCAGCTGTGTATAGAACGGCCATGAATGTTTCGGCTGAAGCACATGTAAAAATGCAATCGGTTTGGCAAAAACATGTAACCAATTCTGTGTCTAAAACCATCAATTTACCCAATACAGCCACTGTACAGGATGTGAAAGACGCATACTGGTTAGCCTGGGAAACAGGATGTAAAGCAGTAACTGTGTATAGAGATGGATCTAAATCGATGCAGGTTCTAGAAACAGGCAAAACCAAATCTGAGGGAGAAGAAAATCAGGAAGATCACCTAAAAGTTCCAAGGCAGCGACCAATGTCGGTAACTGGGGTTACTGACCGTGTAAGAACAGGCCACGGTACTATGTTTGTCAATATAACATTTGACGACAAAGGTCATCCATTTGAAGTATTTGCAAACTTAGGTAAATCAGGAAGTAGTGATTCTGCTTATTTGGAGGCAATCGCAAGGCTGTCCTCAATGGCCTTGAGAGCTGGCATTGATCCCTCACAAATAGTGGATCAGTTGAGAGGCATTACAGATGTTCCTGTTTGGGATGGAGGCACCCTTGTGAGATCTGCCCCAGATGCCGTTGCTTTGGCTTTAAGCAGACATCTAACTAACCCGAATGATGGAACCAATGTGATTGACACCGTTGCCAGCTCAGCGCAGTTGGGATTATTTCCCTCCACAAACAAGGAGAGTGACCAGCAAGATAATTCAAATGCTGCTAGTGGTGCTAAATGCCCGGAATGCTCTGGATATTTACTTCACCAAGAAGGCTGCTTAAGTTGCCCTGATTGTGGATACAACAAATGCGAATAGGGCTTTTTTAGAACAATATAGAATTTCAGTCGTACGTTTCTAGCATTTAAGTTGGAAGCAGATTGATTTATAGGCTTTATTTGGTCGCAATATGTATATCATCCTGCTTTGGGAAATAAATAGGATATTAACCAATGAATAACAGACCACTTCTTGCTATTACTATGGGGGACTCGGCTGGTATTGGACCTGAAGTAGTTGCCAAGACTTTAATAGATTCCAGTATTTACGAAAAATGTAACCCTTTTGTTATAGGAAATACGGAAGCTATGGATCAGGCATTTAGGTTAATAAATTCCGATGTTTCCATAAGGCGAGTTTCATCTGTCGAAGAGATCAATACGAATGCAAAAACTGTCGATGTTTTAGACCTAGACAATTTAGATTTCGAAAAAATAGGATATGGACAGATTTCAGCTGAGTCTGGTAAAGCTTCTGTGGAGTGGATACTCAAAGCCGGTGAATTAGCGGCTTCAGGCCAGATACAGGCTATAAGTACAGCACCTATCAATAAAGAAGCCTGTAGTTTGGCAGGCCACAAAGATATAGGACACATGGAAATTTTTCAAAGCCAGACAGGAGTAAGCCAAGTTGCCACTATGCTCATGACAGGTACCTTGCGCGTAGTTCATTTGACCACCCATAGATCACTCAGGATAGCTTGTGATTACGTAACTCGTGATAATGTTTTGGCAAAAATATCTCTGACTCATGACTATTTTCAGAAATGGGGCTTTCCAAATCCTAGAATAGGGGTTTCTGCTTTAAATCCGCACGCAAGTGATGGTGGGCTGTTAGGTGATGAAGAGCATATGCAGATTGGACCGGCTGTCGAAGATGCTTGTTCAATGGGAATTGACGCTACCGGACCTATACCAGCTGATACAATTTTCAATCAGAATATCGATGGTAAATATGACGTATGCATTGCTATGTACCATGATCAAGGTCATATTCCAATTAAGGTACATGACTGGCAAAGAAGTGTGAGCGTAAATCTTGGATTGCCTTTTATTAGGACCTCTGTAGATCATGGCACGGCATTTGATATAGCTGGTAAAGGAATAGCAGACCATATAAGTATGATGGAATCAATCAATACGGCTGTATCTTTGGTAAGTAATAGTGAATTGCCTGGTAGTCAAAAATGATTAACTCGAGGGATGAATTATGACTATATGTTTTATTGGCGGTGGAGTTATGGCGGAGTCCTTTATAGCTGGTGTACTGAAAGAAGGATTGTTTTCTTCTGACCAGATATATGTAAGTGACCCTATTACTGACAGGAGGGAATATTTAACCGACACTTATGGAGTAAACTGCCTAAAAGATAACATTGATATACTGGGGAAAAAGGGAAAAATATTATTGGCGGTAAAACCGCAAACATTACCAGAGGTTTACAAGGATCTCAAAGGAAAAATATCCCCTGGTCGCCCAGTTATATCTATTGTGGCTGGGAGTAATTCCTCGGATCTTTCGAAAGGACTAGAACACCGACAAATAATTAGAGTGATGCCTAACACACCTTCTCAGATAGGCAAAGGTATGTTGGTATGGACTTCAACAAATGAAGTTAATTCCACTGATATCAAAGAGATCGCGGCAATCCTAAAAACCTTAGGCGAAGAGTATTATGTTCAGGATGAAAAATACATCGATATGGCTACTGCTCTAAGTGCCAGTGGTCCCGCGTATGTATTTTTATTTATTCAATCTTTGATTGATTCGGGGGTATATTTAGGTATGCCTAGAGATATGGCTAAACATTTAGTACTGCAGACGGTATTGGGTAGCACTGAATTGGTATTGGAAAGCGGTAAGCACCCTTCTGTTCTCAGTGATATGGTTACTTCACCTGGTGGGACCACTATAGAAGCTTTAGTTTCTATGGAAAATGATGGTTTGAGAGCTGCTTTGATCAACGGAGTCAAGGCTGCATTTGATCGCTCAATTGAGTTAGGTAATTAAGTTTGGGACTTTATTTAGCAAATTTCCTAAACATTCTCGCATCAGTACTTTATTTTTCAATATTGGCTCGGGTTTTGGTATCTTGGTTTAATGTGTCCCCTGGTAGTCCGTTTTTTCCGGTGATTCGGCTGATTTATGCTATCACTGAACCTATCATGGGGCCGATAAGAAAAGTATTGCCTAAAACTGGGATGTTTGATTTTTCACCAGTGGTTGCTCTGGTATTACTGCATTTTATAAGAGTGCTCGCCCGAAATTTAATTTAATACCCAATTGAATTAGCTTCTATTATGGATTCTACAAATTCAGGTGTTTTGAGGCCTTTTGGGCGAATCAATCGCTCGTGATAACCTAAGCATGGGCAAGGGCACCCCCGTCGATGAATATCGTTTGACCATTCACGAAATCGCATGAATCTGAAGAAAGGTAGACCAACATTTGTGTAAGGTCGTTTGGATGCCCTTTCCTTTTCGAGGGTAAATAACGCTCTAATAAACCTGGTTCACTTTGATCTGATTCTTGCTCGGTGTTAAGCCATCCTGCGCCGATACCATTGACCCTTATTCCATCCCGTCCCCACTCCAGTGCCAGTGAGGAGGTTAATTGGTGAATTGCTCCTTCAGAAGCGCACGGAACCACAGAGTTCCACAAACCCCTCACAGCTAGGTCAGAGGTCATATTTATTATGCGACCGCTTTTTTTATTTAACATAGTTTGCCCTACTGATTGGCAAGTTAGGAACATGGATTTGAGATTAAAATCTATTAGGGTGTCAAATTCTGATTCTGTTACCTTTTCAAACTTTTTCCCAAAATTAGCTTTGGCGTTATTCACCAGAATGTCTATTGTTCCGAAGGCATCATTTATGGTTTGAATGGATTTATCAATGGAGGCTTTGGACATTAGATTAGTTGTTTGGGTGATCACCGTATGGCCATAGTCAGATGCCTTATTGCTGGCTTCTTCCATATCAGAATTTTCTGACCCGATTATTGCGACATCGGCGCCTGCTTCTGCTAAGGCACTGGAAAAAAACTTAGTCCAACCTCTACGATCGGCGCTTATGACAGCTTTTTTACCTGTTAGATCCCATCCTTCTGGCGTACGCATAGTAGATTTGCTCCTTGAATTAGCGGTGTTGGCTGTATCAAAATTAAATTTCCAAAGGTATTTCTGGTGCGTGAAGTGTGGGAGCTATACCCCCCGCTAGGCCACCACCATCAATAGCGAAAAACTCCCCATTCATGTAATCCGAAGCGGCAGAGGCCAAATAGACCGCCAAAGGACCCATTTCCGAAGGTTGCCCAACCCTGCCAATTGGTATAAATCTTCCACGCTGTTGAGATCTATCGCTATTTGGGTCTGTGACCTCTGTGGGTATAAATCCAGGGACTATGCAATTTGTAGTAATCCCATACTTGCCTAAGCTAGTTGCCATGGCTCTAGTTAAATTTACAATTCCCCCTTTTCCAGCAGCATACATGTAGTTGTCCCGACCACCTCTAAACCCAAAACCTGATGCCACGTGCACAATTTTTCCACCACCATTGTCTGCCATATGTTTCGATATTCCTCTGGAACAATAAAAAGCTGTAGAGAGATTCACATCAATTCCAATCTTCCAACTTTCGTCGGTTATTTCCCAAATCGGCCTAGCTGAATCTTCTCTCACGATTCCAGCATTGTTGATCAGGACATCAACTTTCCCGAATTCTGCCAATACGGTATTGAACAGTGTTTTGATGTCAGTGGTGTTTGTTGCGTCAGTTGGAATTGCTAGTGATCTACGTCCCAAACCTCGGACTAGTTTTGATACTTCTTCAATCGGTTCAAGTCTTCTTGCTGCAATTACCAGGTTAGCTCCAGCTCGGGCCATGGCCAAGCACATTTCCTTACCTAAACCGGTACCTCCTCCCGTTATGACAATTGTTTTGTCTTCTAAATTAAGTTTTTCAAGCATTTCTATACTCCATAATTATTAAAGACCAATTTATCACAATATTTCCTCTTTTCTTGCTAAAGTTACCTCACCAGCATTAGCTGTGAAAAGCGAACCGTCCTCTTTCCGTATAATTAGGCCACCGTCATCACTGATAGACTCGGCCAACCCAACTAAGATATGGTTATTCGGGTTTTTCCCAAATGATAAGGTTACCTTTTTCCCTATCGTACTCAATTTGTCACACCATCTTTGAGTCAAAGACCTACCGTCACTAATTTGCGAGTAATAAAAATCTAATTGTTTTATAAGCTCTTTTAGAATTACGGAACGGCTTATATACCGGCCCTTCTCACATTTAAGTGAAGTTGCTGTCTCTTCAATTTCAGCGTGGGGTTTTACGTCTAGATTGACGTTTAGCCCAATTCCAATTACGCAAGATACTACTTTTTCACCTTCTAGCACTGTTTCCACTAATATTCCCGCGATTTTCTTACCGTTGATTTGGACATCATTAGGCCATTTAATACTGCCATCAACTCCTAGTGTTTGTTCGCATGTAGCTAAGACTGCCATCGATGCGAAAATATTGAGATATTTTAGTTCCTGCTGGTTGGGTCTAAGCAGTACCGACATTTGGATGTTGTCCCCACTTGGAGATACCCATTTTCTCTTGAACCGACCTCTGCCGGATTCTTGGTAATTTGCCGACACTATGGTTCCGTTTGGCTCCCCTAAATTAGCTAACCGTTTACAGGCTTCCATAGTAGAATTTATTTCTAGTACATGGTGTATTTTTTGTCCAATTTGCATTTTCTTTTTTCACTGTTGATTAATAGAGGTGAACCTTGGCCAAATTTCACTTGAATCAAGTTTAACGTAACGAATAATGTTGACTAGTATACTCAGGTTGATAATGATATTTATGCCAATTACAATGTGGGTTGAGCGGCTTGTGAGTAGTGCGTTGTCTGAACCTGCCATGCTTACCGATTGCCAGAGATAAATAGTTATTCTAAGTGGAGGAATCATATTCATGAAAGTGCTTGATGCTGTAGCAAGGATATTAAAAGCCGAAGGAATTGAATGGGCAGGATGTTTTCCATCCAATAACCTGATCGAGGCAGTGGCTGAAGTTGGAATCAATCCAATCATGTTCCGTCAAGAACGAGGAGCAGCAATGGCGGTGGATGGGTTTAGCCGTATGAGAAATCGAGAAGAGTTTGGAGTTTTGATAACCCAAGGGGGACCAGGATCGGAGAACACGATGGGAGGTTTGGCTCAGGCATATGCGGATAATGTACCAATTCTATATCTTCCTGGTGGCCCAGCAGTGTCGGCCCGATCGGTCAAGCCGAATTTTTCCCCAGCTAGAACTTATGAATCAGTTTCAGTGTCTGCCGAAGTTATATTTCAACCTGGCCAGGTAGCATCTATTATGCGGAGGGCTTTTCATGCTTTAAGAAACGGTAGGTCTGGCCCTGTTATTGTCGAAATCCCAGCAGACGTTGGTGAGATGGAGGTAGATGATTCAGTTGTTTCTTCTTACTCTCCTCCTAAAAGACATAAATTTGCTCCAGATTCAGCAGAGATTAAAGAGGCGGTAAGATTATTGCTCGCAGCGAAAAAACCTGTGATCTGGTCAGGAATGGGTGTTTTGATGTCAGGTGCATCCCCTGAGCTTACGGAATTTGCTGAAATTGCTCAAATCCCAGTCTACTGCACGATGCCTGGTAAATCCGGGTTCGACCAAAGACACCCGTTGGCTCTTGGCTCCGGAAGCTCCGCGACTTCCTTACAGGCCAGGACATGGCTTCAGGAAGCAGATGTTTTATTGGGTGTAGGGACTAGTCTTACGCGGACTGGCTATGGGCAACCAATACCAGATGGGAAAGTGATGATACATAACACTGAGACCGTGGCCGATTTGAACAAGGATTTCAATATTGATGTTGGGTTGGTCGGGGATACAAAGCTAACTCTCAGCATGATGGTAGATGAAGTCAAGATTCAACTTGCAGGGGCCGAGAGGAAAGGCTCTTCAGAATTGTCAGATCAAATTGCTGAAATAAACGATAAATGGATGGCAGAATGGAGCGGGGTTCTCAACTCGAATGAGACTCCTATCACCCCATATAGAGTCATTGGAGAAATGATTAACGTTCTTGATAAAGAAAATAGTATAGTGACCCATGATGCCGGAGCTCCAAGAGACATAATAATGCCTTTTTACCCCGGTACAGTGCCTCATAGTTACGTTGGGTGGGGTAAAACCACTCACTTAGGGTATGGAATTCCGCTAATGACTGGAGTAAAAATGGCATGCCCAGATAAATTCTGCATGAATATTATGGGGGATGGAGCCTTTGGTATGTCAGGCTTGGACTTAGAAACTTCTGTTCGAGCAGGTGCACCAATAACAACAATTGTTTTAAACAACGGAGGTATGGCTACCTACCCAGGAGGATACCCAACAGCAAGGGAATCTTTCGGCACAACTTTCATGACTGGTGATTATGCCAAGATTGCCGAGGGCCTCGGAGCGGTTGGAATAACGGTGACAAAACCTGAGGAGATAGCTTCAGCCTTGGAACAGGCAAAACAATTGAATGCGAACGGTAAAACGGTACTTATAGATGTCCACTCAAATATGGAAGATCGACGGTCAAATTTTTAATCGCGTATCCTGATAATTGTAATAAGGGGGAGTCTTTTAGACGCCCCCTTTTCACTTTATAATATTAAGTTGAAGCATGCTTCTTACGTAAGAAAATTCATATTCCCGAGTGTTATGAGATCAACAATTCAAGGCAATACTAATGTTGTGAAAGGAATTGCCATCTTAGTATTGGCTATACTTATATCGCTATTTACGGTATTTCTCGCCACAGGCCTTTCTAACAGAACCTCTGCAACGGGAAGGAGTGGTGAGCAATTGATAGGAAGGAAGTCACCTGAATTTACTGCTGCTGGTATAAATGGGGATCAAGTATCTTTATCAAATTATTTCGGGTCACCAATTGTTCTCAATTTTTGGGCATCTTGGTGTCCACCTTGCAGAGAAGAAACACCCCATTTCGAGAAAATCTGGAGATTGCATCCTCAAAAAGATGTGGTAGTGCTGGGGATAAACGTGCAAGATACCTTGGCTGATGCTGATAAATACCTTACGGAATTTGATGTCACATTTACTAACGCTAGAGATAAAGACGGAAAAATAATGGTGGACTATGGAGTGACTGGACTACCAGTCACTTTTTTTATAGATCGGGAGGGTATTATCATAGGTCGATGGGTTGGTTCAATTGGGGAGTCAAGTTTGAAATCAAGGGTTGAGTCATTAGAAAATGATTCATTTCAGAATATATACGGCTCTGATAAAAACCAAGACGGATTTAGGAGATTCAATTGACGGGCGATATCCGTAGGCAGATCAAATTTAATCATACCGGCATACAACTAAATTGTTCGCAATGGGGTGATAAATCTAATCCTTCGATGCTTTTGTTGCACGGCCTGCAAGACTGCGGTAGGAGTTGGGAAGTGTTTGCTCAATCCATGTCTAGCGAATACTGGGTGGTGGCTCTGGATAGTAGAGGGCATGGCGACAGCGACTATGCTCCTGGGCATTACACATTTACAGATTATGTATCCGATGTGGAGGCAACTATATCGAAATTAGGCATTGAAAATCCGATATTAATTGGCCATTCAGCCGGCGGCAGATATGCCTTTTCATATGCTGCTCAAAACAAAAACCATGTTAAAGCGTTGGTAGTTGTCGATATAGATCCGGACCCAATTAATAAGCCTTCTGGTTCAATGTTTGAAAGGTACAAAAGCGAATCTGACCAATGGGATAGTTTTGAAGATGTTGTCGACAGAATATGGTCCAGACAACCCCAGTCTTCAGAAGACATGGTCAGATTTCAGGCTCAAGTAATGACCATACCAAAAACTGAAGGAGGATGGGTATGGAAGAGAGACAGAAACCTCATCTACGAATATGAACGACCTGATCTTTGGGAAACTTGGAGAGAGATTGACTGTCCCACTGTCATAATCAGAGGTAGGCAAAGCACACTCTTAACCCATGAAACTGCTGTGAAAATGAGAGAGGAGTTGGCCGACTGTAAGTTGGCTGAACTTGAGGGAGGAGGACACTGGTTTTATCAAGAGTCCCCTGGTTCCTTTGAATCCACCGTTAAATGGTTCCTTAATTCTATATAGGAACAGCTGTTACCGGCCTGTGAAATTGGGTTTTCGTTTCTCAACAAATGCTTTCACGCCCTCTTTGTGGTCGGATGTTTGACGGGCAATATCTTGAGCAGGTCCGGCGAGTTTTAAACTTTCCTCCAGGTTGGTGTGCAGTGATTCATGAATAAGTTTTTTTATCAAAGCCATGGAATAGGTGGCCCCGGAGGCTATTCGGTGGGCCAGGTCCATCGTTTCATTCATTAACTGATCATGCGGTGTCATTTTGTTCACGATACCGAGCTCTAAAGATTCTTCAGCTGAAACTATTTCTCCTGTGTATTGAAGCATGAACGTTTTTCCCAAACCTATCATACGAGGTAGCTGCCAGCAGGAACCATCCGCAGGTATTAACCCTCTTCTGACGAACATCTCAGAAAACTTAGCATTGGTAGAAGCAAAACGTATGTCGCAAGATAAAGCTATGCCCATTCCCAGACCAATGGCCGACCCGTTCACGGCGGCTATTGAAGGTTTTTGTAGATTGTGCAATCGCAGGGGGACATAGCGGACACCCTCTATCAGGTCCCGCGGTCTTGAATTTAATGCTGCTTGCTTGTCCCAGGCTTCATTTAAGAGGTCCCATGGCGTGCGATCATTTGGTATGGTGTTAACCTCGGCGGACTCATTATCCGCATTCATGGTTTTGACATTGGCTCCGGAGCAAAATGAGGGATCTGATCCAGTCAAAACCAATGCACGGAGTGCAGTAGATGACTCAAATCTGTCGAGCTCTTCTTCTAGTTCTGCCATCATTTCCAGTCCTATGGCGTTTCTTGTTTTAGGGTCATGCATGGTTAGTATTAGAACACCATGATCGCTTTCAGATTTTATGTAGGTTCCATTCATCTTATGCCTCCACTTGAAATGCTTACTTAATGAGTTTTGACTTGTTGTGATTAATTGGACAGAAACCGAGCGATTTCATCAGTCTCAAATTTTGGTAGATCATGTATGTGTTCATTCTCAGATATTTTGAGCCCATAGGCCAAATCTTTCATTACTCCGATTTTAGTTGCTTTTATTCCATTGTTATTTAGGTTTCTTAATATAGTAGAGTCATACTTTGGGTTCGCACATATCAATAAAGACCCTGAGGCTATCATTCCAAGTACGTCAAGGCCCATAAGGTCTGAGAACTGTTTAGCTTGAGGTATCTCCGGAATGTCCTCTCTAATTATGTGCATACCTAAATTAGAGGCATATGAAAGTTCCATTAGACCACCGGCGAGACCACCTTCTGTGACGTCATGCATGGCAGTTATTTCCCCTGATTCTATTGCGATAGACGCATCCTTAACCACGCTGATGCCCGGGTCATATATGAGGTTTTGTGATTCATAAATTAAGCTTTCTGCAATGCCATTTTCCTTCAATTTAGTTCCTGCCTCGTTGGCCAAGATCGCACAACCTTCTATCGGGATGGCTTTAGTTAAGATAATTGAATCTCCTATATTTGCCCCTGAAGATTTTATCTCACTGCCTTTTTTAACCTCTCCTAACATAACTCCCGATATCAAAGGCCGATCAATTCCTACGGTGATTTCTGTATGGCCACCGATAACGGATACATTTAATTGCTGGCATGCCTCCGTAATATCTTGAAAGATGCGGGCTATAGAATTTTCATTATAATTTTCAGGTAAAAGTATCGTTGTCATCATCCATTTCGGTTCACCCCCCATTACAGCCACATCATTGGCATTTATATTTACGACATACCAACCAATGTGGTTTGTTGTGAATGTTATTGGGTCGGTTGTTGCCACAAGATATCGATCTCCCATATCAATTAAGGAAGCATCTTCCCCGGGGGTTGGTCCTGCAACGACCCGTGGATCCGGTGACTTAAGGTTATCTAGAACCCTCTCTAAGTGTTCTATTGGCAACTTACCAGCTTTCATAAGGACAATCCATCGCTGCTTTGAGATATAGAGGTGCTATTATAGCTGCGATATGATAAAAGCGATTTTTTTTGATCTGTATGGGACTTTGGCGGGATTTAAACCATCGCGATATGAAATTCAATCGCAGGCCTGCGATAAGTTTGGTATTTCGTTGACTCAACAAGGTGTTCTTAAGGGCTATGGTCAGGCTGATGCCTTCATGACGGAGCAGAATAAAGTTCACCCGCTGCGGCAAATGTCAGAAACTGAACGGTTTAATTTTTTCTGTGAATATGAAATGAGAGTTATAAGGGGCTCAGGCATAGATGTCGATTTGGAGACAGCCGGGGCAATATGGAATACCGTTAGGACAATTCCATATGATATGACCATTTTTGAGGATGTTTGGCCTGTTCTGGACGAATTGAGATCTCGGGATATGTGCCTAGGATTACTGTCGAATATGAATCGGTTGGGAAGCGAACTATTGGATGAATTTAACTTGTCGCAACATATGCAATTTGCTGTGACTTCCTTAGAATTGGGTGTTGAAAAACCGAATCCTTTAATGTTTAAGAAAGCCTTGGAGGTCGCCGGTGTCTCTGAGCTTGAGGCAGTTCATGTCGGTGATCAGATTGGTTCAGATGTTGATGGCGCTGAAAACTCTGGTGTGCGGCCGATATTAATTGACAGGGACGGAAATCACTCTGGGTTCTCTCGCTGTCTGAGGATTTCCAATATGGGACAGCTATTGGAAGCTTTATATCCTTTGTCAGAAGATTTTAAGTAGATGCTGTGGATTTGATTAACTCATCAGACATTCTTGATTGAAATTCTCCTAATTTTTCGACTACCTCTACAAGACTTTCTTCCCAATTGTCACCAAGTTCGATTAAAGTGGACCTTATCTGCATATTACCAATAGTCCAACCAGGACCAATTAGGTTTTGCAGTGCAAATCTCATTCCGCCCACCTCAAAAGGAAACTGAATAACTAATTTTTCTCCAGTTTTCCGAATGTATTCCATACCAGTTAACGATGCTTTAATCTTGAGGCGAACAGTAAAAAGAAGGTTTAAAGCTTGCCAAGGTAGTGGGCCGAACCGATCCTTTAACTCCCGCTCTAATAAGTCAGTTTCATCCAATGTGCGGCATTGGATCAATTTTTGATATATATCTAAACGTGAAGGAAGATCTTCTATATAGTCTTCAGATATTCCGGTAGGAATTCCCAAATCTATGCTTACCGTATTAGGTTGGGGAGAACTGGGGTGATTTGGATCGTCTGGTGGGATATCTTGAGATCGTAAATCTTCAACAGCTGTTGCTAAAAGCCTAGTGTAAAGTTCAAAACCTACAGCATGGATATGACCACTTTGCTCGCTTCCTAATATGTTTCCGGCCCCCCGAATTTCTAAGTCCTTCATAGCAATTTTGAAGCCTGAACCAAGCTCTGTTGCGGATAACATTGCCTTTAGCCGTCTTTCGGCCGATTCCGTCATGGTCTGACTTTTAGGTATGAGTAGATATGAATATCCTCTTTTAGAACTCCTACCGATCCTTCCTCTTAACTGGTAAAGCTGTGCTAATCCAAATGAATCTGCTCGGTTTACTATCAATGTGTTTGCATTGGCTATATCCAACCCAGATTCTATTATCGTTGTACAGAGCAAGACATCGGTTTCACCTTGCGAGAAGGCTATCATTGATTTCTCTAGCGCTTTTTCCGACATCTGACCATGAGCGATGCCTATCTTCGCGTCTGGGACCAAGGTTCGAATATATTCGGACATATATTCAATGTTATAAACCCGATTGTGCAAAAAATACACTTGCCCTTGACGATCCATTTCTCTAAGTATCGCCTCCCTAATCAGCTCGTCACTAAATTCAGAAACATATGTTTTTATTGGTAGCCTTTCTTCTGGGGCACTTTCTATTGTGCTCATGTCTCTGACTCCGGCCAACGACATATGTAAAGTTCTTGGTATCGGTGTGGCAGAGAGGGTTAGAATGTCAACTTGGCTTCGCATTTGTTTAAGTCGTTCTTTATGCACAACCCCGAAACGTTGTTCTTCATCTATTATTACTAGGCCTAAATCTTTAAATCTGACATCTTTCTGAACTAGTCGGTGTGTGCCAATGCATATATCAACTGTTCCATCCATTAAGGCCTTTAAAGTTTCCTTCTGGGCTATATTGGATTTAAATCTGCTCAATACAGATAATTTGACAGGAAAAGCATTCATTCTTTCTG
The DNA here is from genome assembly GCA_002500485.1 of Dehalococcoidia bacterium UBA7891. Lineage (GTDB taxonomy): Bacteria > Chloroflexota > Dehalococcoidia > Lucifugimonadales > UBA826 > UBA11996. The sequence continues at coordinate 21,990 of DLRJ01000140.1, read as the reverse complement.
AAAAAGTTTCATAGTGTTGTTGTGCTAGGACTGTGGTTGGTACTAACACAGCAACTTGCTTTCCATCCATTACGGTTTTGAAAGCTGCTCTTAGAGCCAATTCCGTCTTACCGTATCCAACGTCCCCGCATATGAGTCGGTCCATGGGTCGATCAGATTCCATGTCGTCTTTTATTTCTACTAAAGTGGAAATTTGATCTACAGTTTCTTCATAGGGGAAAGATTCTTCCAATTCGAATTGCCATTTTGTGTCGGGACCAGTAGCGTGACCCTTACTCACCTGTCTTGCAGCATATATAGAGAGCAATTCCATCGCCATTTCGCGAGTTGACTTCTCAACCCTAGCTTTTGTCCGAGACCATTCTTGAGTCCCCAGTCTTGTGAGTGAGGGAGATCTATCCATAGGAGCCACATATGGGGCAACTCTGTCTAAGTGCTGCATCGGGACATACAGCTTATCCCCCTGAGCGTACTGGAGAATTAAATATTCATGGTTACCGGAGTCTTTATGCTTGCTATCTGTACCGACAAATCTAGCTATACCGTGTTCCACATGGACCACGTAATCACCAGGGGATATTTCTTCAAAAAAAGTTTCTCTTGATGCTTTGTTGATTCTTTTCGCCCGTCTGCGTTTGGCGATGCCAAATATCTCTTTATCACCTAAAAGGGTTAGACGATGTTGTGGCGTATTAATTACAAATCCGTCTCCAATATTAGCAGTGTCAATCGGAATTACTGATAGCGGATCTAAATCAGTTACGGAACCGGTGCCTGGAGGTTCAGAGGGGTTTAAACCCTTTAGGATCTCCTTTAATCTTGAATGATGAGAGGTGATAGCAATCACACTACCCCCACCACTTGTGAATTCAGACGTATCTACCGATAAGGCGTTTAGGTCACCTTTATATAGGGGAGGGGAACTAAATGGCATTGGGCGAGTATTGTTATTATCCAGGTCTGATGCTCCCCAAGGCATCAGAAATATGTTTTTCTTTAGTTTTTCTATTGAGGCTTCTATTTCATTCCAAGAAATTCTATCGGTAGGAAAATTTAGTGGAATCTCTCCTCGATTTTCCTTTACCATCCTTAATTGATTGGCCCGTTCCTCAACATTCCATACGGAGTTCATCGCATCGATATTCCTATATGAAATGACTAATCCGTCCTCAGGGAAATAATCAAGCAAGGTCCCGTTATTGAAAAACCCAGAATATAAACCCAATTCTTCAATTTGACGACCGTTTAACAGGTCATCAATTTCAGAATTAAATCGAGTTATTTCGTCAGGACTACATCGCGAAAGATCCACGTGAGAAAGGAGTCGATCAAATTCATCCGCGGAGGTTGATGATATTAAAGTCTCTTTAGCTGGACCGATGGAGAATCGGTCGACAATATTTATTGATCTTTGGCTGTCTGGATCAAAAGTTCTTATACTATCTATTTCATCACCCCAAAGTTCTATTCTATATGGCGTATCCTCACCTATCGGATATACGTCTATAATTCCCCCTCTTCTACTGACAGTTCCAGGGTCTGACACATTTGATTCAAAAGAGTAACCCATTTGCTGCCAGGAATTGGCCATGTCTTCTAGATTTACTTTGTCTCCCTGTACATAGGAGAAGGAATTTTTTTTAAACGATTTGATTGAAATTGTTTTTTGGGCAAGGGCTGACGCTGAAGTTACTATAACCAGTGGTTCTGAATTACCCTTTACCAAGCTGTCTAAAGTTATTAGTCTTTCTCGAGATGTGGAGAGATCTTCTGTCAATCTCTCATATGGCAAAATTTCACTTTCACCGAACCTAAGTGGTTTTGATTCCCCGTCCATCCAAGCGGATAAATATTCATGTAGCCGTCTCGAATGTTCCGGACTTGGGCATATAAGCAAAATAGGTATTTGCAAATCTTTCCATAGAGATGCGGTAAAAAAAGGTACAGCCTCGTCTATGATCTGAACACGGGTTTCAGGTTTACCCTTAATGATTTCAGACACCAATCCTTCATAGTTGGCGTCAGATTTCAAAAGCTCTGTTATTTTTATAAGATCCATTTTGTTATCAAATATGTTCTAACTACAAATGACCGATCCCACGCAGGACCGGCCTTCTTTCTTAAATGTTACCATCACTTCGAAATGAGGAAATTATTTTCGATTAAAGCGATTTCAATTTCTTGATAAGTTGCTAAACCTTCAAATCTACTTTTTATCACACCTTCTTGGTCTACTAGGAATATCCAAGGCTCGCTGGGTAAGTTCCAATCCTTAACCGCTTGCACAATTTTGGCATTTGATATATCCCCTTCTAATTCCGTCGGATTTTCATAAATTTCAACATGTATGAAGATCAAGTATTCAGAGAAATCTGAATGTAAACTTTTAACAATATCGATTTGTGGTCCGCAGGTACCAGTTGTACAGAATGCAGGGGATCCAAAGAAAATTAGAATGGCTTTTCCTTCATTGAGTGATTCGGCGATAGAGTATTCATAAAAAGGTTTGTAAGGAGCGCTGTCAGTTGTTATGTAGCTGAGATTTCGTGAAATATTGATAGTACTATTATTTGATGGGAATGCCTTGTCCCCTATTGAAGGAGCCTGGCTTTTCTCAGTTACTTGTATGACCGATGAGGTCTTTTTTACAATGCCATCCGTGGAGTTGAAGGATACTCCTACTCCCCATTTGCCCGGTACGTCAAAGGTTACATTACTGGTGTAAACGCCTTTATCTCCAATAGGCCACTTTTGAAATTTGGCGGATAAAGTTTCCTTTAATATGGGCCGATCATCGTTTTGAAAAAAGAAAATTTCAAGCTTAATTTCCTCATTTTTGACTGCTCCTATGCCGGGCTCAAGGATCCCAAAAGCAAGTCGGTGAGTTCCAACACTCAAATCACTCACAGCGAAGGCAATGCGGGCTTTTTGAAATGAAGGAGCTTCATTTGGAGAAATTTCCGAATTATTATTCACATTTTGGTTGCAGGAAACACCCAATAGGATAAGAAAAATAAATGAAACACAAAAATGTATTTGGATTGATTTCATATCAAAGTTTTTTGGGTTCTTTTGGATAATTTCAGCATGGGTCGTCTGGCAAAAAAGAACAAGATAGTAGCGAAAAGGTAGGCAATTATCGCAAAAATAAACAGTTGTTCGTACCCTCCTGTTTTGTCATATAGGATAGCACCTATTATGGGTCCTAACCCTAGACCAATGATCTGAAAAGGACCCATAATTCCTGAAATCGAACCAAAAGAATGTCGACCATAATAGTTCGCTATTATCATACCTCCCAGTACATTGAGACCTCCGGTGGCGGCCCCCCAAATAACCACACAGGCAAAACCAGGATACCCACCTTCTATGAGTAGAAAAATGGAAGTTACCCCTAAGGACATGGGGAGGGCAGATAATATCAATTTTCGCGGAGAATATATATCAGATAAAAATCCCCATATTGGATTAGAAAACGCGTTCAAAAGGGTGCTAAGAGTCCAGGCAAGAGCTGCCATGGATATGGATAATCCAGATTCATGTAGGTAAGGTACAAGTTGAAATCCTATGGTTCCGGATGTCAGGATTATTAAAAATTCAGCGGATATCACTGCCCATAATGCAAAAGTCTTTGCTGCTTCGCCTGCTGACCAAATCTCCCCATCGTTACGGGAGTCTTTTTCAGGATTTTCAGCCGATTCCAGAGAGCTAAGATTTTTTTTAACTCCATCGGGAAAAAGCCCTATTGATTCAGGGTCTTTTCTAACAAAAATTATTAAAGGTAGCGCTAATAATATGGAATACATCCCAAGTAATTTATAGGCCGTCCGCCAGCTAGACCATGTACTTATCAGTGTGATTAGTTGTACATTTATGGCTCCAAAGCAAGGTCTTGCCATCGATACTATGCCGAGAACCAGATTTCTTTTTCTCTCAAAAAAATTCACCGCCACCGTTCGAGGCATAACCCCTATCAGAACAGGGTTACCTAACCCTCTTGCAATTATGTAGGCGGCATAGAAGTGCCAAATTGCAGACATGCCTCCGATCCAGTAAAAACACACACCAACGATTACGGAGGTTAATGGCATTACTAACCTTGGGCCGTGAGTATCTGCGATTTTTCCAAATACAGGGGTTAGCAGGCCAGCGACCCAAGTGCCTATAGTTATACCAAGTGCGATAGTGCTTCTGTCCCAACCCGTATCCTCAAACATGAGAGTTTGAATTCCCGCAAGGGTAACTTGAGCTGATCCGGAAGCGGCATAAGTTCCCATAGCTCCGACTGCTATAACTATCCAACCATAGTAAACAGTGGTTTTAGGTGTCCACGACCCAGCGCGTTTCAACAATTCCATCAGGGAATTTTAACACTGTGAATTCTTATATAATCGGGCTAGAAAGCCCTTTGGAGGATAGTTAGATGAAAATTTCGGATGTCAGTATTGAAGTTATAACAAGAGAAGTACCTGACACGGGACTGGATTCTGATCTTGGGAGGTTCTCTGGCCCTGTCGAACAGGGGGTTCTCCGCATTTTTACTGATGAAGGAATTGAAGGGAATTGTTTTTTGGGAGAATTCCGAAAGGGTTCTACTGCTCTCTATAACCCTATTTTGGCGGTTCTTAAACCTGAATTGTTGGGAATGGATGTTGCGAAGCGGGAATGGTTGTGGAGTAGGTTGGGAATATTATCGGCCCGAAAAGGCCTAAGTATGTCAGCTTGGGCTCCCGTTGATATCGCACTGTGGGACGCTGCTGGAAAACAAGCCGGTGTTCCCATTCACGAGCTGCTTGGGAATCAAAGAGGTGAGATTGATGCTTACGCTACTTACCCGCCCCGCCATATTGATAGTGCTGGGTATGTAAAAGAAGCGGAGGAGATCGTCGGTAGAGGTTTCAGGGCTTATAAGATACATCCAGGCGTAATGGGGACTGATGAAGTTGTGAAAATGGTGAGTATGGTCAGAGAGCGAGTAGGTCCTAATGTGAAGCTTATGTTTGATCCAAACTGTGGATATGACTACCGGAAGGCATTAGATGTAGGCCAGGCTTTAGATGGAAATGGGTTCTATTGGTACGAAGATCCTGTTTCTCATTTTGATTTAGACGCGATTGCTGAATTGACAAGGAGATTGAAAGTTCCTATTTGCATGAGCGACCAGCCAGATAATCAATTCTACTGGGGAGCTAATGCCCTGAGGACGAGGTCCAATAGGTTGCTCAGAGGTAGTGCTGCCAAGTTGGGAATAACAGGACTTAAGAAATTATGTTCCATGGCGGAAGGATTTGGTTATAACTGCGAAATAGGCACAGCTGGGAACTCCCTTATGAACATAGCTAATTTGCATGTGATTTACTCAGTACCAAATTGTGCTTTCTATGAATATTGGATGCCTGCGGAAGCCCATCAATTTGGGCTTCAAGAGGATGTTATACCGAATAGCGAAGGGGTCATTACAGCAACCCAATTGCCTGGTTTGGGATACCAAATCGATTGGGATTACATAGAAAAACATAAAACAGGTACATTAACTTAGTGCGATTGGTGAATTAAATGAATGTTGGAACACAGCTCAAGGCCAGAAATGATGATGATTACAAAGTATTTGCCCAACTTGGGGTAAATAATATTTGTGGATACCCCCCAGGTGATCCTCGAGAATGGACTGTACAGGTCTTGAGTGACTATAGAGAACATGTCGAATCTTTTGGGTTGAAGTTGGATTTTATCCCATTGCCACTCAATTCTCATGAGATATCCTTAGCGGAAAATCCTAATATTATGCTTGGAAAATCTCCTGATAGAGATAGAGAAATTGACCTGATACAAAACATCATTAGGAATTGTTCATTAGCCGGTATACCTGCTGTTAAGTACAATTTGACCCTTTTAGGTGTAGTGAGTACTGATGACGAAGATTGGCGGGGAGGGTCTACCACCAGAGCATTTAGATACGAAAATGCTCTACAAGAACCTAGTCTAACGATCGCGGGCAAGGCCACAGAGGATATGATGTGGGAAAGAATAAATTACTTTGTTCAATCAGTAGTACCAGTTGCGGATGAGTATAAAATTCGGATGGCCCTCCATCCTCACGATCCAGCAATGCCCAGACCTGAAGGTTTCAGAGGTGTTGACCGAGTTTTAGGAAGTGTTGACGGGTTGAAGAAATTCATCGATTTGCACTCAAGCGATTTTCACGGATTGAATTTTTGCCAAGGTACTGTCACAGAAATGTTAGAAAACCCATCAGAGGAAATTTTTGACGTTATTAGATATTTTGGCGAAAGGGAAAAGATATTCAATGTCCATTTCCGAAATATTAAAGGTGGGTTCCTTGATTTTGTAGAAACTTATATTGATGATGGAGATGTCGATATGAAAAAGTGTGTAGAACTGTACGGGGAGCTAGGTTACCCTTATATGCTCATGCCCGATCATGTACCGAACATGTCTGGGGAAAATTCTAAAATGGTGGGGTTTGCATATACCTACGGATACATCAAGGGATTAATCGATTCTGCTGGGTTTGGGACAGGGTAAACTTTTTATTACTTAAGGAAGTAATGCTTCGTTAACGGTAACTCCAAATCCTGGGCCATCTGGTGGTGAGATATATCCATTCAGGTAATGTGGCTCCCCTAGCCACAGTTCGTCTTTGTTACCATCCTTGGTACCTGGAAGTACCTCGGCTAAGTCGTCGCAGGTTGAAGAGACAATTAAGTGAAGTCCCCACACTTCCCCCCCTCTATGGGGCACGACCGGTATCCCGAGGTCATTTCCCATCTCAGTGATCCGAATGCCAGATGTCAGGCCTCCGCACCATGTTATATCAGGTTGCCAAAGGTCTAAGGCCTCTGTTCTGGCTATTTCTTGGTAGCCATATTCGGTGAATTCATGCTCTCCACCTGCAATCAAAGTAGGCTTAACTAAGTTTCTTAATTCAGCTTGAGACTCTAGATCATCAGGGTTAGTTACATCTTCAAACCAATAAATATCGAATTCTTTCAAAGATTTTGACATCTCTAAGGTAACGTCAAAGCTCCATGACATGTATGTATCGATCATAATTAATGCTTTTGAGCCTAATAATTTTCTTGCTTTATCTGCAGCGAATACTGCGGTTGCAATACCTTCGTCAGAGACCCACCTATGCGGAAATTTATGGGCAGTGAAACCTAATTCTGCATACCATTCAACGTCGGTTCCAGTAGCATAAGATCGAACAGAATCCTTTTTTCGGTCTCCTATCAATTCATATACCGGACAATTTTCCGCCTTTCCGAGCAGATCCCACAATGCTAAGTCCACTCCGCTTAAGGCCATTATTGCAATACCCTTTCTGCCATAGGGTAGAGAAGCTGAATAAAGCTGGTCCCAGACCTCTTTTATATCTTGGGTGTTGCCTATTTCCTTGCCTAAAAGAAGTTCCCTGAAATGCTTATTCACAACTTCCACACCGGCTACACCTCCCCCTCCATATCCTACTCCTACAATCCCTTGATCTGTTTTAATCACCACAACTATTTGCCAAAAGTGTGTCCGCCAAGAGGGGACTACGTTTTTATAGTTGGGATACACTGCTTTCACTTCAGTAATTTTCATTAACTTCATCCTACCATTCTGAATTAGTATAGGTTTTATGTTGTTAGGTAGTTACGGCTATGGTAACTTGACTCTATGTAAACATTAAGAGGGGAGTTGTAATGGGATTTGAAACTATCTTAGTAGAACAAATCGGAAGGGTAGGTATCATAACTTTGAACAGACCTGATTTTTTAAACGCTTTTAATGATGATCTCAACAGAGAATTGCGGCTACAAATCAGAGATTTTAATAATGATCCTACAGTCGGCTCTGTAGTCATTACAGGAGCAGGGAGAGCCTTTTCTGCAGGAGCAGATGTAAGCAATTTTGAAGCAACTGTCAGGGGGGAATCAAGAAAATCTGACAACGAGACAACTCACTTTCCCAAATGGCCCATTTTTATGAAAGAATCCAAACCTACTATTTGCGCCATTAACGGGTATGCTATCGGTATGGGTATAACACTGCCATTGGGTTGCGATATTCGCCTTATGTCAGAAAGTGCAAAACTCTCGTTTCGATTCGCATACATTGGATTGACCCCAGAATTCGGCAGCACCAATCTTTTAACTCAGACAGTTGGCATGTCCAAAGCTATGGAATTTATGCTTACAGGTCGTTTTATTGAGGCCGATGAGGCTTTAGAATCTGGATTGGTTAATCACGTCTACCCGGATGACCAATTACTTACTAAAGCTCTGGAGTTGGCTACTGCTATAGCTTTCAATCCCGAGTGGCAGCTCAGTCAAATTAAAAGAATGATGAGAGATCATCAATATAACGATGATCTTGATGAGGTAATGGAGATAGAAAGTAGATTCTTTAGTCAGTCACAACGAACAGCAGCCCACAAAGAATTTCTTACCTCTTTTCGGGAGAAGAGATCTCCTGATTATCATAATTTATCCTGAAGGGGTGTCTATATGAAAGGAGCTAAAGGGCCAATCATAGGTCTGACATGTTCAGATGTTGATAGATCACTCCCTTACGCATCCATGGTAGAAAAATTTGGGGGTGTGGTGAAACTTATTACCCCATCAAATTTCAATAGTGTCTCTGAAGCTATGAACGATATAGATGGACTAATGTTAGCTGGTGGGGCAGATGTACACCCTAAACACTACGGTGAAAATTCTGATCCCGGCTCCGGTTCCTGGTATAACGAAGATCTGGATGATATGGAAATACCTATATTGGAATCCGCACTTGAAACAGATTTGCCGATTTTAGCCATATGTAGAGGTATGCAGGTTTTGAACGTTTCGATGGGCGGGTCCTTGATTCAACACATCGAAGGTCATAATAGCGAACAGGTAGAAGGAAATGACCGCCTTTCTAGCTACCATCGAATTTTTCTGTCTCCTGGCTGTAAATTATCCGCTACGGTTGGTTCTGGTGGGTTTGTTAGGGTCAATCATCGACACCATCAGGGGATTGCAGAGGCGCAAAAAGCCGACGATCTTATGGCCTCTGCCTGGTCGATGGAAGATGGCTTGGTAGAAGGCCTTGAAAGCCCGAATCATCGCTGGGTTTTAGGTGTTCAATTCCACCCTGAAAGAAGAGGGGAAATCCCCCCACATTTCGACAAATTGTTTGAAACTCTAGTTTTTAAGGCTTCATCCACTATATAGAGGGGTTTTATAGTCATAAAACCACTACTTTTTGTGCTATAATCAAGGTCAGCAAAATAGTGAAATTGTTGCCTTCATATTATTAACCAGAACCTATTTCATTGATGATTGGCATAGTCGAAAATTTGGGTTTCTGTCGGAGTATTAATTTATGACATCTAGCAAGTCAGAATTTGGATTTATAAAAACCACCTCCATAGTAGATGAGATGAGAACCTCTTATCTGGACTATGCTATGAGTGTAATTGTCTCAAGAGCACTACCTGATGCGAGAGATGGGTTGAAACCAGTTCAAAGACGTATTTTGTATGCGATGCAGGATCTTGGCATGAGACCAGGCACCGGGTATAAAAAAAGCGCGAGGCTAGTTGGGGAAGTTTTAGGAAAATGGCACCCTCATGGAGATCTGGCTGTCTATGAAGCGATGGTTAGACTGGCTCAAGATTTTACAGTTAGGATGCCGTTGGTTGATGGACAGGGTAACTTTGGAAGTATTGATAACGATCCACCTGCTGCAATGAGATACACTGAGGCTCGCTTGAGCCCTGTGTCGGAAGTTATGTTAGCCAACTTGGATCAGGAAACCGTTGATTGGTCACTAAATTTCGACGACACTCTTAGAGAGCCTGTTGTTTTACCAGCAAGGCTTCCCAATCTTTTAGTGAATGGTGCATCGGGAATTGCGGTGGGTATGGCAACAAATATACCCCCTCATAATTTGAGGGAGGTTTGTAATGCTGTGAATGCTCTTATAGATAATCCCGAAGCCACTTCGGAAGATTTAATGAAATACGTTAGAGCCCCGGACTTTCCCACTGGGGGTACCATAATGGGCACTAGTGGTGCGAGAGAGGCCTACACGACAGGGAAAGGGCAGATTGTTGTACGAGCTGTCGCAGAGGTGGAAGAGATGCCTCGAAATGCCAACAGGATGCAGATAGTAGTAACTGAACTGCCTTACCAGGTCAACAAAGCTGGGTTAGTGGAAAAAATAGCTACCTTAGCAAAAAATCGCAGAATTGAGGGGGTGTCGGAGGTTCGTGACGAATCCGACAGGGATGGAATGCGCGTAGTTATTGAACTGAGAGGAGGTGTTCAACCTCAGGTTGTGTTGAATAACTTGTACAAACAAACCCCACTTCAATCTTCATTCTCGGCCAATATGTTAGCTCTCATCGATGATATACCGAGAGTAATAACACTCAAAATAGCCTTACAGCAATACATAAAATTTAGGCAGCAAGTCGTCAGACGTAGATCTGAATTCGAATTAAGAAAGGCCGAAGAAAGAGCGCATATATTGGCAGGCCTTAGGATTGCCATTAGCAATCTTGATGAGGTTATCAAGCTGATTCGTAATTCACAGGATGTCGAAAATGCCAGAACCGGACTGATGGCTACTTTCGATCTGGATCAGCCGCAGGCACAGGCTATTTTGGATATGCAATTAAGACGCTTGGCAGCGCTTGAAAGGGAAAAATTAGAACAGGAATACCAGCAGCTACAAGAGACGATCAAGGGACTTCAAGAGCTTCTTGGAGATGAAAGTAAAATCTTGGGTGTCATTAAAGATGAAACAGAGGAAGTAAAGAGCAAGCATGGGGATAAGAGGAGAACCACAATAAGTCATGATGCTTATGATCTCAGCCGTGAAGAGCTGGAAGCCCACGAGCAAATTGTCATTACTCTCAGCCAGGGTGGATATTTAAAAAGAATTCAATCGAATACCTTCAGGCGCCAGCACAGAGGTGGAAGAGGTGTTTCTGGTATGAACACCAGAGATGATGATCCCGTGAAGGAATTGATGGTGGTGGATACTCACGACAAACTAATGTTTTTCACAAATAAAGGGCGTGTTCTATCAAAGATAGGCTATGAATTAAGGGCCGATCAAAGTAGAAATACTCGAGGCGTGCCAGTGGCCAACATAATAAATGTATGGGACACCGAAAGTATAAGTGCGCTGATAAATGTTGGAAAAAAACAATATGAAGAATATGAATATCTTGTGTTAGGAACACGACAAGGTCGAGTTAAAAGAATTAATCTTGATGATGTTGAACACATCCGCCCATCTGGATTGATTATTATGAACCTTAAGGGTGATGATGAGTTAGTATCTGTCAAATTGGCTAAGACAAATGACGACATAATTTTCATATCAGAGCAGGGCATGGGAATAAGGTTTTCGGTGAATGATCTTCCAATACGTCGTCGTACTGCGGGGGGTGTCAAAGGAATGTCATTAAGAACAGGTGATAGGGTGGTTTCAATGGATGTGGGTAACGATGACAGTAAATTGCTCGTCGTCAGCAAATTAGGACGAGGTAAAGTGAACCCTCTTAGTGAATATAGAAGGCAAGGCCGTGGTGGATTAGGATTACGAGCCTTCAAACTCACTAAAAACACAGGGTTAATAGCAGATGCCCAAATAGTGGATGAAACCAATGAGGTGTACCTAGTTTCTGAGAATGCCCAGGTTATGAGGACTGATTTGAGTGAAATAAGGAGTCTGACTGGAAGAATCACTCAAGGTGTAACGATATTTAAGCCTAGAGCAGGTGATTCAGTTTCTTCAATCGCATGCGTCGGTGACTTTGAACTTGATGAGGATGAGGATCCAAAACAGACTGACGCAAAGGCATCGAAAAACGGTAAAAATTCCAAAAATAAAAAATAGGGAATGCAGTCAGATACCCATGTGATGGTCGTAGCGGGGCGATGGGAATTTCTTTGTATCGGCAGCATTCAACTGCCTTAGTTACGAGCCAAACCTGAAAGATGGCAATAATTAGAAAATTGCTATTGGGTTTGCAGGTGAACCTGTTCCGCCTTGAACATAAAGTGGATTCAGACTTAGCATAAATTCGTACCTTCCTTCTTCGGCACAAACGTTTGAAAGTGGCTCAAGATACGCGTTGTCGACAAGTGCTACCCCGTAGGCAAATATCACGCCGTGGACGGTCCAAGGGATTTCGTATTCATTGGGTGAGGCGTCCATCATATCCCAACCCAAGATAGATATATTATTGCTTTTTACGAACGGGAGACATGAAGCATGGAGGCCTGGTCTACCATCTTGGGTACCCCATCTACCATTATTGTCAGCAGCATATTTGTCGCGGCCACTGTATACGAAGACGGCATCACCGGATTTTATTTCCACATTCTGTTCTGTGGCGATATCTTGCAATTCCCATCCATGAACCGGTTCGCTTAGGGTTACATATGGCTTGTTTCTATGTTTAGGTACGTCTAGTAATATGCCGCGGGTTAAGATTCCATCTTTCCATTCTTCAACGGTACCAAAATTCGCACCGCCAAATTTAATGACATCATCAGGCGTTTTACCTTCCCACATTCCATTTTTATCCCAGACGTGGCATAGAGCATCTATATGAGTCGTAGCAGTACCATGGTAAAAAACACCGTAGTAATCCATAGCGGCCCCACCCTCAAATGGTCTTTCCTCTTTGTGCATATAATGCTGGGCCGGCCTGGGATTATCTCCTGCGGGGGTTACTGGTAAGGGCCTACTTAAAGATACTGTTCTTCCAATTTTAGCTAGTGACACTGCCTCTAAGCGTTTCTCGTCTGTTATCAAGTTCATTGCCCCAGCGGAACTTTTATCGCCCCACCTGCCCCAGTTAGTATCTTCCAGATAAGAATCAACTTCTGATTTAGAAGGTATATTTCTGCCTGCCATTACTGCGTGACTCCTTTATCAATTTACATGATGCAACTGAAATATGATTAGTCCGCTATGGTTACACCAGCCATATCCTCCATAAAATTAGCTATAGCAGAGTGATCAGAGTTGCCCTTGCCATCGTTAATAAGGGACCCAAGTATTTGCTGCACCATGGCGGTTACCATTAAAGGAACTCCGACATCTTTTCCTGTTAGTATGGCATTGTGTAGATCTTTCTGATGGAGAACTATCCTGAAGCCAGGATCGAAATTTCCCTCTAGCATCATTGGTCCTTTTGTATTCATTACAGTGCTACCAGCCAATCCCCCTTTGATAGCTTCAAATACTACTTTAGGATCAATCCCAGATTTTTTCGCTAATACAAGTGCTTCCCCTAAAGCAGCGATATTTCCAGCCACTATAATTTGGTTTGCTAATTTTGTAGTGTTTCCTGCGCCGTACCCTCCACAAAGAACTATGCTGCCGGACATTGCAGTTAGCATGTCATAATTCTTTTCAAAAACCTCTTTTTCGCCTCCCACCATAACCGCAAGGGTTCCCTCAATAGCTCCTGTTTCCCCTCCACTCACTGGGGCATCTAAGAAATTTACACCGGCAGCGTCGCAGGCTCCTCCTATCTTTTTTGAGGATGCAGGGGCAATCGAACTCATATCGATCACAGTATCGCCTTTTGAAGCCCCTTCTAATACACCCCCTGGCCCGAGGATTGCAGCTTCTGATTGGGGAGAGTCCGGGACCATTGTTATAATTATGGGGGTTTTAGATGCTACTTCTGCTGCGGAAGACGCTGGGGTAGCACCTTCAGTGGCCATTTCTTCAACTGCTTCTGCGACTATGTCATAAACAGTCACAGCGTAGTCTGCTTTTATTAAGTTCCTCACCATGGGCCTTCCCATGATTCCTAATCCAACAAAACCTATTTCACCTCGTGCCATTTTGACGACTCCTTCTTCTAGTTGATTCCCGTAAAACCGGAGACCAATACATGTCTTTAATTTAACTGCCCTTTTCCTTTCACGGACACCCCAATTATAGACTTAGATGCCACTCGGTCAACATTAGGTTGGATAAGGAATAATGTTCCCAGTATATGCCCGTGTTACTTAACTTCAATTAATGGTTGTCTGTTATTATTCCGATGTAATTTTATTCATTGATTGATTAATAAAAATGGGAGGTAGAAGGTGTCTGAATTAACCCAAAATGAAATTGATTCTGTTGCTACTATGCAAACTTGCGCCGTTTCCAATGCTATTGAAAGTTTAAATATCAGATCGAGAACCGAAGGATTCATGACTCCTGATATAAAAAGTATGTTTCCAGATATGGGATCTATGGCTGGGTTTGCAGTTACCGCGGTTATCAAAGCCTCTACTCCACCTTCAGACAACATGAATTATTCTCGAGTGGAATGGGTTGATGAGATACTAAAGATTCCAGGCCCAAGAGTTATTGTAATGAAAGATTTGGATCATCCATTTGTAATCGGATCTTTCTGGGGTGAGGTTCAAAGTGCCATTCACAGTTCTCTGGATTGTGTCGGAGTTGTTACTGATGGAGGGGTTCGGGATCTGGATGAAATGCAAGAATGGGGGTTTAATGCCTTCGCAAGTACAGCTTTGGTTTCTAGGGCCAATGTTCACCTGGTAGAAGCAAACATTCCAGTCACTGTCGGTGGTGTCACAGTGAATCCGGGAGATTTACTTCTTGGAGATAAACATGGGGTGATTAGTATTCCGAAAGAGATTGCTAAGGATTTGCCCGATGCTATTGCTAAAGTGGAGGCAGGTGAAAGAGAGATTATAGACGTCTGCAAAGCCCAAAATTTTTCTCCAGAGAAACTCAAAGATATACTTCGCCAAAGATACGGCGGTTAATTAATTTAAGGAAAACAGATGGCTTCACCGAAAGTAGTGTTTTTGACTGGACTAAAAGAGGAATTAATAGATGAGGTTATTTCCTATAGTCCCACCGATTACCAAATTGTAGTACTAGATAAATCCTCCACAGAACAACAACAAATAGACGAGGTTCGTGATGCGGATTTCTTATTGTGTTATGGACAAGATCCTTCAAACGCAGTCATCAGATCGTTAGAAAAATGTCGCCTTGTACAGCTACTAGCCGCAGGATACGATCGTATGAATTTAGAACTTCTTTCAGAGCTTGAAATACCTTGTGCCAATAATGGAGGTGCCAACTCATGGGCCGTTGCTGACCAGGCGCTGCTTTTAATGCTCGCGATATATAAACAGCTTTTGGCAAGTGACAATGCGACCAAGGGAGGGCGTTGGTCTGAACCAATAACCGGTCAAAATACATTTGAGATGGCTGATAAAAAAGTGGGAATTTTAGGTATCGGTAATATTGGAAGGCAGGTAGCTAAACGTGTTCAAGGGTTTGATGCTGAGGTACAGTACTTTGACTTATACCCCCTTGACGAGAAAGTGGCAGAGGAATTGAATGTCAAGTATGTGTCGTTAGAAGAACTTTTCAGGACTTCTGACATAATCACATGCCACACCCCTTTGACAAAAGAAACAAAACATATAGTTAACTCGAACACGCTCGCTATGATGAAACCTACTGCTATTTTGATAAACACTTCCCGGGGACCGGTAGTGGACGAGACCGCTTTGATTAGTGCCTTAGAAGAGGGGCTCATCGCTGCAGCAGGGTTGGACGTTTTTGAAAAGGAACCTGTGGATCCGGACAATCCCTTATTAGGAATGGACAATGTTGTAGCTACTCCGCATATGGCAGGGACCACTTGGGATACTTGGGCTAGAAGGGCCAATTTTGGTTTTGAAAACATGGAAAGGGTAAGGCAGGGAGAGGCCCCACAGGCAGTGGTTAGAAATTTCGATTCCAGCTGAACCAACTCGGCTAGAGGATAAAATGATGGGACAGGGTGTCAGACTTCGACTCGAAAAGAACGAGGAAAATTTAAATCTTTATGCCTGCCGGTCAGCCTATTCTCGTGGTAGGAGGCAGATTGAAGACCCTAGCCCTATAAGGACAGAATTTCAAAGGGACCGTGATCGGATACTTCATTCCAAAGCATTTCGAAGAATGAAGCACAAGACACAAGTTTTCATATCGCCTGTAGGAGATCATTTTGTTACTAGACTTACTCATACACTGGAGGTTTCTCAGATTGCTCGAACTATAGCAAGGGCTTTGAATTTAAATGAAGACCTAACTGAGGCAATAGGTTTGGGTCATGATATGGGTCACACTCCCTTTGGCCACATAGGTGAAGATGAATTAGGTAAATTAAGTCCTTTAGGATTTAGGCATAATGTCCAGAGTGTCAGGCTTGTGGAGGAATTAGAAAAGAATGGGAAGGGATTAAATCTTACAGAGGAGGTAAGGGAAGGAATGCTTCATCATTCGAAACCAAAGGGGGATTTTATGTCCTCAAACTTGGTTGAAGGTATTGGCCTTGAGGCCCAAGTTATAAGGATTTCTGATGCTATCGCATACCTCAACCATGATTTAGGGGATGCTTTTAGGGCGGGTGTTTTAAAGGAAGTAGACTTGCCTCATGAGACCAAGGAGTTTTTAGGGAGAAGACACTCAGAGCGGGTGGATCGTATGGTTATGGACATAGTTTGTACTTCCAGTAGGTTATTGGAAGATACCTCATTAACGTCCCGCCCTACAATTTCCATGAGTATATCAATGCGAGATGCTATAAATGTTCTTCGTGACTTTATGTTTGAAAGAGTATATATACCTGTAGATTCGGGCCCAGAAGGTAAAGCTGCGAGATTAATTATTAATGTTCTATACGAGGCATTAGATAGTAATCATAATCTAATACCAAATGAATTTTTGGAAATAGGGGAGACCGTTGATCATTCGATTGCAGATTATATTTCTGGGATGACTGATGGCTTTGCAATTAGGACCGCTGAATCCCTATCCCCTGGTGCCGGACAGGTTTTCGCCAGTTAAATTAATAACTATTGTTATAATCCCGAAATGACTGAATCAACTAATCCCGTTGATAGATTAAAAACCAGGTTGGTTTTTAAGAACATCGATCATATACAAGAACATTTAGAGGCCATGCAAAGGGACCCGCATGGTTTGGAGTATCGGCCTTGGAAACTTGAGGTGGACAATATATGGAAAAAAATATTTGCGGACATCAACGAAATGTCAGAGGAGTCGCAGAAGACGGTTTTGGATGCAATGAGGGATGTATGGGTTAGTTACATTACTCATTACGGTGCCGTTGAAGGCTAAGCCAGTAAGGAGTGTATAGGAATGTCTTTGAGTTTTAACCCCAATATGGAGCAAGCAAGAAGGCGGTCTGGGTTAGCGCATAGGGTCTTGGTCAAACTGAAAACCATGGGTTTATCTGACGATCATGATGATTCACTCGCTATATTGTGTACCGACATAGGAGATTTGTGGAGTTCTCAGTTGGTATTTCTTGAAATACTTAATAGATTCTTGGAAGAATCGGATAATTGGGATTCCATTGGAGACGATTTTGCTGATATGTTGTCCGACGTAGAACACATCTCGTGGCATATTGATAGCTTAAAAAAGCCGTTGGAAATACTCGCCCAATATTCATATTCCCAATCAAAAAATACCGAATAATACTTATTATGAGTGAAATAGACGAAATAAAATCAAAATTAGATGTTGTTGACATTGTGTCTGAGAAGGTTCGTTTACAGCGTGCAGGCAGGAATTACAAAGCTAACTGCCCTTTTCATAGTGAGAAAACTCCGTCTTTTATAGTTGACCCTGGAAGACAATCTTGGAGATGTTTTGGATCTTGTGGTGTTGGTGGGGACGTTTTTAGTTTTGTTATGAAAACTGAAAATATGGAATTTCCCGACGCTTTAAGGATGCTTGCTCAACGCACCGGCGTTGAATTACGTGGCTATAAAAAGAACGAATCAAGGGACTCCTATTTTGAGATCAATAAGATAGCTTTGGATTTTTATAAAGACGCACTCTTGACGGATGAAGCTCATTCCGCGCGTATCTACCTCACCTCAAGAGGCGTTGATGAAGGTTCGATTGAAGATTTTGGGCTTGGCTATAGCCCACGAGGCCGAGATTCACTAAAGTCTCACCTATTGTTCCATGATGTGGATCTGGAAACTGCCGTCGAATGTGGTTTATTAAATAAATTTGAGGATGGAACCACGAGAGACTTTTTCTGGGGACGGTTGATGTTTCCAATATTCGATAGGTTGGGAAGACCAGCTGGATTTGGGGCTCGCTCTATGGACGACTCAATGCCGAAGTACATAAACACCGCAGCTACCCCGGTATTTGATAAAAGGAGCACTTTATATGGGTTCCATATGGCTAGAGAGGCCATTAGAGATAGTGATCTGGGTGTAATTGTTGAAGGTTACATGGATGTAATTGCAGCTCACGAATATGGTTATAAAAATGTGGTAGCAAGTATGGGAACAGCTTTGACTGTAGAGCAAGTCAGACAGCTTAAAAACTTGGCTTCTACCTTTGTGTTGGCCCTGGACCAAGATATGGCCGGTCAAGAAGCCACTTTACGAAGTTTGGAATCCGCCTGGCAAATTTTTGGAGATTCTAGCAAAAGGTCAAGCGACCCTTTGTTTGCGGGAAACCCCACAAAAATTAATGTGGTGTCATTGCCAGAAGGGAAAGACCCAGACGAATTTATTCGTTCAGAAGGGTCTGATTGGGAACTGGTCGTAAGTGACGCTTTACCACTTATGGAATATCTAATTCCGGTGGTGTCAGGGCGATTTGATTTAGATGCTCCAGGCGGGAAGGGTCGGGTAGTGGAATCTCTTGCTCCGATTCTTAGATTATTAGATCCTTTTGATCGTGAAAAATATATTGGTATGCTAGCGGAACAATTATCTGCATCAGTGGGTACGGTAGAAACTGCCTTAAAACAGTTTCGAAGAGGATTCAATCAAAGGGATCGCAATGCAGAGGGAAAAGGATATAAAGAATTTGAAGATCAAAAGTCAGGAGATAAAAATTACAAACTTGATGAGTATACGTTGTCACTAATAATCAACCGACCAGAATTGAAAGAGGTCGCGGTTGAACTAAACCCGGAATGTTTTGCCAGAACCGAGGATAGGGAAATTTATGTTAGGTGGTTAAACCTTGACCCAAGTGAATCTTTAATTAAATTATTAGATCCCGTTCTTGAGGAGAGATTCTCCAGTATACAAAGTTACACTATGATTCCCTCAAGTAATACCGATACACTGATAGATTTTGAGGCGTGCATCAAGAGATTGGAAAGAAGGAGATTGCAGCTTTATAGATCAGACCTAATTCAATCACAAAATACCGATTCCCCTCCTTCAAGTGACCTTCAAAATGAGCTAAGTGGCTTGGATAAAAAAATATTGGAGACTTATAAAGGGGATAAAGAGGGGAATTAAGTGGTATCTTTGTTAAAATGTATTGCGATAGTTTGAAAGTTTTTAACCTGCACCAATATTTGGAAAGGAGAAGGGAATGACTACTGATGGAATTCAGCATGTAGGAGGAGAGGCAGATCTTATAGATGGTGCTTTGAGAGGAAGTCGATCAAAAGAGGATGGATATAGAGCTGATGAGGAAGAGCAAGAAGAACAGGATGAATTAATAGATGATGATGACGATGATGACGATGATGATGAAGATTCAACAGTTCTTGAGTTGGGCATGGATGGACGTTCTACGAGGCGAGAGGCGGAAGAAGATGATGACGCCCCTCCATCTCTTGAAGATTTGAAAGCTAAAGCTGCTCGCGAATGGGAAAAAGAAATTGGAAGTACAGATATAATTGATGATCCTGTTCGCATGTACCTCAGAGAAATAGGCCGGGTTGATCTCTTAAAAGCTCCCCAGGAAAGGGATTTGGCTCGAAAATTTGAAGGCAAACGATTTGTAGAAAACAAAGAAGAAGATTTGTCACCTGAACAGGACACCCCACCAAGAGCAAGAGAAATTGTTGCAGATATGCTTCGGACTGTTGTGGATAGCGAAGATATCATAAAAGCAATTCTTACTTCTAAAGAGGTTGCATATGATGGAACATTGCCTGATTTAATGGCTAACCCAGAGGTTAGAGAAGCCATCGACGGCATTTTCCAGGATGAGTTACTCGAACAAATTTCTGCGATTCTGTCGGAATTGAGAGATGAGGATCCGCCTGAGACGGATCAATTGAAGGAGATGATTAAGCAGGCTTCGATAAACACTAGACTACTTCCTGATGACATATTTAAAGCAATTGATGGTAGACCTACAATGGATCAATTGAAGGAAATAGTCGCGGACGATTCCATTGTGGATAAGATGCAGCCATATGAACTTCTCTTTAGGCAACATATGGAACGTATAAAACAAAGAGGTGACGATGCCCAACAGCACCTTTCGGAAGCCAATTTGCGTTTAGTAGTAAGTGTGGCAAAAAAATATATCGGTCGAGGGATGTCCCTTCTTGATCTTATACAGGAAGGTAATATAGGACTGATTAGAGCTGTAGAGAAATTCGATTACAGAAAAGGTTACAAATTTAGCACATATGCTACTTGGTGGATCAGGCAAGCCATCACGCGTGCGATTGCTGATCAAGCTAGAACTATACGTATTCCTGTACATATGGTTGAGACTATCAATAAATTGCTCAGGGTTACCAGAAGATTAGTCCAAGAGTATGGGAGAGAACCGACTAGTGAAGAGATTGGTCGTGAAATGGAGATTGCTCCAGATAAGGTTAGAGAGATTTTAAAAATATCTCAGGAACCTGTTTCGTTGGAAACACCAATTGGGGAGGAAGAGGATAGCCATTTGGGTGATTTTATTCCTGACACGGCAGCATTAGCCCCGGTTGAGGCGGCCTCCTATCAACTTCTTCGAGAGCAGGTTATTGATGTGTTGGATACTCTTAATGACAGAGAAGCAAGAGTTCTGGAGCTCAGGTTTGGATTGGAAGATGGTAGAAGTAGAACTCTTGAAGAGGTTGGCAAGGATTTTGGTGTAACTAGGGAGAGAATTCGGCAGATAGAAGCGAAAGCACTTCGTAAGCTACGCCATCCTAACAGATCAAAAAAATTGAGAGACTTCCTAGAGAACTAAATGTCGCTGGGGACGACTAAGACTAATACTGGTACCCAACCTGAAGTGGTACCCAACTCTGATGGTACTCCGACTGTTGCGGTGATAAAGACAGATCCAGCGACTGTGGCTGATGATGTTGGGTCTGCTATGCGTCTTGCAGGGTACAATTTACAGTTGGCCCCCGATGTTGCCACCCTTTTAAAGATCAACATATCCTGGCAGCATTATTACCCCGCTTGTTCCACGTCCCCCTGGCAATTAGATGGGGTTATTAAAACTCTAAAGGAAGATGGATTTGACGATTTAATTCCTACTCACAATGGAACAGTTGTAGTGGATGCTCGGGAAGGTGAAGTTAATAACAAACATGATGTGGTTGCGAGGCGGCATGGGCTGGAGAGTGTACATCTTGAGGACCTCGAGTGGGTGCCGCTACCTTTTTCGGGCGACTTCCTTGTTTTGGATCAAATTTATCCCGATGGCATAAAAATACCTAAATTTCTGATCGATAAGAATGTGATTCATCTTCCAACTATGAAGACTCATGTTTTTACTACTATTACGGGAGCGATGAAGAATGCATTTGGAGGATTACTGAATTTTCAAAGACATTGGACGCACTCTGTAATACACGAAACTCTAGTTGATTTATTGAGGATACAAAAAAAAATTCACCCTGGTATTTTTGCTGTGATGGACGGCACTTTTGCCGGTTCCGGACCAGGGCCCCGAGCTATGCAATGGCATGAGAAAAATGTTTTATTAGCAGGGGCTGATCAAGTAGCTGTGGATGCGGTAGCTGCGAAAATGATGGGATTTGACCCTATGTCCATTGATTTTATCAGGATAGCCGATGAACAAGGATTAGGCTGTGGCCAAATATCTAAAATAAATATTGTTGGAGAAGATATTTCCGATATGAATTGGCATTTTCAAAGTGGTAACACCTTAGCCAGTAAGGGTCAAAAAATG
>DLRJ01000105.1 GCA_002500485.1 Dehalococcoidia bacterium UBA7891 | reverse complement strand
TATATTCATTCGGACTATCACTGATTAGCCCAGTAATATTGACAGCCCCATTCAACGCATCAGGGCTTTCCGCGCTGTAAGCATTTGCTAAAAAAAAGCTTGTGATTATTAAAACTAAGATTTTCTTCATTCTAAACTCCACTTTTTAGTTATTGATTTTGAACTCTTTGTAAAAATATACTGCTATGTTGCTTAGACGCTACGCGGAATATCCACATGATCTGGTCTCCGCGAAGCCGTCTCCCTTCTGCTTGTTGGTTTGTTCAGTCACCTATTCTGCGAAATGAGTCGCGTAAAGGATCAAGTTCCTCGCCATCAATAAACATTTCTCCAATCCATCTATGGGTTTGTCCTTGGTCTGAAATGTATCTAATTGCTGATCCTGTGATCGCCTTTCCACCACCTGTGCTACCCGTGATTTTATAATTCCACTCGCCGTTTTCTTTGTAGATAACATTAACCCAAACATTTCCACCGGAAGAAACCTGATGTTCAAGAATTTGTTTTTTCCCTACATCGTAGTATATGAGATCTGTTGCTGAACCTGGGCCTGCATAATACCGCCCGATTATCACTTTGCCGCCCTCACTTATTTGGTATTCTACATAGCCAGTTACAGAGTCACCTCTCTCACCGAATCCAGGCCAGTCGTTTATCCATATGATTTCAGATATCCATCGACCCTGCATTACCTGGCTAAATTCTTCGAAATCTTCTGGGGTTGATTGCATGGAAGTCGTTTGTTCATTATCAGCTGGAAAAGCTGGTGTCGCGATTAAAGTAAGGCAGAACAAGCATGTTAACCAAGTTTTCATAATGGAATTCTCCTTAATTGGCAAGGTTTAGTTATAGCACATAAAATTGACTGTATCCCACCAGATTAATATGGAAAGATCATCCTTTAAAGCTTTGATTCGATTTGAAGAGACGCAAGGAGTCCAAATGACAGATCTACTCGAATTAGCAGAAAAAGCCTGGAATGGCGAATTAGATATTATGTTTGAGCACCATCCTGTCCATTCTTTTTATAAGGGTTCGACAGAACTTGATAAAGATCTACTCGGAATTAAAGGAATTGCGGGCTTTTACATTATAGACACAGAAGATGGTCTTGTTATGTTAGATGCTGGAAGCGTCTTGGACGTAGAAAGGGCTTTTGTTGAGGTAAGAAATTGGCGTCCCAAAACCCCTTTAGTGGCTGCCATATTTACTCATCATCATGTTGACCACATATTTTCAACTGAGCTTTTTGAAAAAGAAGCACTGGACAGAGGCTGGGCAAAACCCCAGGTATACGGCCATTCATTGATGCCGGGCCATTTTGATAGATATCTGAATACGCTCGGCTGGAATACAGCAATTAACAGACGGCAATTTGCTATTAACGCCCCTAAATTTAGATGGCCTGAACACTATAGATATCCTGATAAAACCTATAGTGAAGAAATGAACTTTAAGAAAGGAAACCTTTCATTTGAATTACATCATGCAAGAGGAGAAACTGATGACCATACCTGGGTGTTCATTCCTGAAAGAAAAATATTGGTTACAGGCGACTTGTTTATTTGGGCTGTTCCCAATGCAGGCAATCCTCAGAAGGTGCAACGTTATGTGTCAGATTGGGCTAATGCGCTAGAAAAAATGATTAGTTGTGAAGCCGAAACCATGTTACCAGGCCATGGTTTCCCCATTTTTGGCAAGAAGCGTATAAAAGAAGCATTATCAACAACAGCTGAATTTCTCTGTGATGTAGAGCGACAAACACTTTCGTTGATGAATAAAGGTCTTTCATTAAACGCCATCCTTAAGAGAGTCAAATTTTCCAAGAAATTAATGGGGAAACCTTGGCTTAAGCCGGTTTACGATGACCCCAAATTTTTAGTGCGAATGATTTGGAGGCGTTATGGGGGATGGTGGGATGGTGAGTATGATCGCCTTCTACCTGAGACCAGGGAACAAGAATCTCAAGAATGGATAATACTGGCTGGAGGGGCTAAAAATGTGTGTGATAGAGCCCTAGAACTTTCTGAAGAAGGCAAGCATAGCCTAGCCTGTCACTTGGTAGAGACAGCCATGTACTCTGAACCCGAAAATCGTGAAATCCATAAAATTAGATCTATTATTTACAAAAAATATTCGAAACAACAACCCTCCTCTATGGCTAGGAATATCCTAAATCACGCATCTTTAGCCAGTTCTGAAGGGAAAAGAGATTTAACAGAGGATATCTAGATGCTAGTTTTAAGCATCGCAACATCAAATTCCCTCACAGTAGTCTCTATTTCACTCTCCCTGTCTCAGAACAAGATCGGTAAAGAAAGCTACACTTGACCTTCCTAACACTATCAGTTTATGTTGATGAAACCGTCAATCGAACCTCGAGGACGCACAGTAATTGGGTTTATATTAGGGAGATATCAATTATGAATAAATTTATCATTTCAACCATTTTTTTTTGTGGCTTTAGCCTTGCTCAATCAGGTTTCGCTCAGTCCGTAGGTATTAAATATGACATAACCGCTGCCAATCCAGCCGCTGTTATTGCTGCAATGGATAAATTTGCGGCAAGCCCAACTGGACAAGCAGGTCCGGGCACCGTCACTTTGTATCAATACATAGTTAATGGTGAAAGCTTAGCTACTCATAATTTTGTAGTGAATTATCCTAATCTAGAGGCCATGGATGCTACCTTTGCTAGAAATGCTATGTCCCAGGATTGGGCCACATTTTTAACAGAACTGGCTGCTGTATCTGAGCAAGTTGGCTCGTTGATGTTTCGTTCAACTGGGAACACTAATGGAGACCCTTCATCGGTAACGTCACCAACTTCTGCGGGAAATTGGATTTTTATGAATGTCCAGGACCCAGTTACTTATATAGATGCATGGCAAGATCTTGGAAATTCTAATAATAACCTCCAAGGCACTAACAGCTTGTTAGAAATTATTGCAGATGGTGCAGGTGGTGTAACTCATGCAATAATTCAAAGTGCTAACAATATGTCATCCTTGCTGGCTACACCACCACAACAACTTCCAGGCTGGAGTAGATTTATAGACAGGGTCGGCAATATTCGCACTATAGAAAATCGTACTATGGTTCTCAGGATGAAATCCTGGACCGCTCAGTGACTAGCACTAAAAGTAATTGTTATAAGAATCAAGGCATAAACTTTTATGGGCTAATGTCCTCTTTAATGAAAATTAACTTAATACAGTAAAAAGGTAATTCAATGTCTGAAAAAATTGCAGATTTTTCCTTAAAGCACAAAGGCAATTCATATTCCAGAAATGCGCAAGGTCAGTTAGTTAGTGTTGTGAACTGGGAGACTGAGGGTGACATGGATGTTTATGGCACCGTCTGGGGCTCGCTCACATTTTTACAAGATATAGCTGATGCCAATGCTGATGGTGGCACAGTTAGCTGGGCTGGCGAAGGCTTTCTGCCAGATGGCTCCAAAGTGATTGGATTTCAGGAAGGTACCTGGGAGAAATCTGGCAATCACAAATGGAGGCTTGTTATGGAGGGTGAAGATTCAAGCGTAGGGAAAGTGCGTACTGAAAGCGAGATTGAACTCTCCACATTAATGTGGGAAGGTACCGTTTACTCCCGTGACTAACCTTAGGCAATAACTACAGAGCAAATTATTATGAAGAAAATTTTATTACTTTTATTTTTTATGTCTTGCAGCTCATTATCATCAGCTGACAATCATGAAGAATCAATTGATTTAAGTGGTGCTATGACTACCATCAACCTTATAGCGAAAAATCCCTCCGCCTATATTGCTCAATTAAAAAGTAATACAGATATGATGTCTGCTTCAGGGACTTTACTTGCGGGAGCTTGCATCGCTGTTTCAGGAAATGAAATGCCTGGCGAGATGCAGGTTTTTAACTTCTACCCATCGATGGAGGCAGCTTTTGGTGGCTACGAAATTCAACTAAGTAATGCAGAAATGCAAGACTTTATCTCCGACCTCAATGATTTTAGGGTTCTTAAAGGCTGGGAAACCAGTCGAGTTATTATGGCGTATGAAGGAGAACTCCTCGATACCTTTGCGACTCGCACTCTTTCCATTGATACTGATAGCCCCCAAACATATCTAGAGGCCGTGGCTAATTTAAAAGAAGCCTACCATGCTAATGGCTATGAGGACATTTCATTAGATGTATATCAACCGATTGGTGCTGGAAGTGATCCCAGTGACTATCAAGTCGTTGCAGTAGCTCCTGATTTAGCAAGGTTAGGCGCCATGTTTGACGCTCTTTACTCTACTAGCTGGGCTCAGGAAGCTTTTTCTAAGGTGGCAGCTTCAAGATCAGCGTACGTCACAGACAAGATCTATAAATGTGAATCTGTATACCAGTCCATGTAGTATTTTATTTTGACCTAAAAGCATTGGAAGGATAGCTAGGAAAAGGAATTCTTCAGCGCTGGAATAGGTAGGAAAATTTCACAAAGATTTGATCACCATCACCCTTAAGATAGTCTGTTGCCACTAATTCCCTTTGCCCTTCGTCTTCTATGATCTCGAAGTTGCTCTCGTTTGTATTGTAGCCAGCATAAAAAGCAGACCAAGGATTGATTACGTAACGAAGCAATATATCAAAGTTTAGGCTCTTTTTATTGGATAACCTAGTCATCTGACCTGCCTTAGTTTCTTCATATTGGGCTATAAAGCGCAAAGACCACTCCTTGTTAAATTGATAGTTCCAGTTAGACCTAATGATTTCATTACTAAATATTTTTGAGCCTTCCTTAGTTCTAAGATCTGTATGAAAATATGTATTGGCCACTCGAAGTTGATTTAAGGGCCTCCATAATAAGTCAGCCTCAATTCGGCTAGTATCAGCTACGGATGGCATATATCCCACCGGGGGGACCATGTTTAGAGCAGTACCAGAACGAAATGTGAGATCTGCCTCCAGCCTATCAAGCGTATTATTTTCGATATTTACACTGAAGTACTCGTAGTCAAATTGACGATTAGAAACTAGTCCAGGGAAATCTTTGGGTTTGAGTGTTTCAGTAAAGGTGTAGTATCTGCCGCCTAGGGTGGTGGTATCAAAGGCAAAATCCAGGCCTGATTGAAGCTCGTTATATATATTATTCCCATCCAAGTCGTTAAGATAAATATGAAATGTGGTTGTTGAAATTCGATTCAAATTAGAAGACTCTGGGAAAAAATTAAATCCCAATCGATTGTGAATGCCGCAAGTGTCTGGACTTCTGTATCTGTTTAAGAAACCCAGTGATAGATAGAAATTTTCAGTAGTGCATACATAGTGTGTATGTGTGCTAATGTTTCTTGAAGTATGATTGATGGCTACATTCTCTTGATGCCCTGACGTTGAGCGATCTCCGTTATAAGATAAGGTTTCGGTGGTTGTAACTTGAGCTTGGCCGCTCCAGTTTGCATGCGGTCTAAAATTCGTGTCAAAACTTGCTACGCGATTATAGCCATCGGCTAGTTCTCGGTCGGAGACAAGAAAACCGATACGGTCTTGCTCACGGACATCAACAAACCCTCTTAAGATTCCTATATTTGCCTTCTTGCTTTTTAAAGGGTCACCGACAGAACGGTTTAGTCCCGGCGCAACATCGTTAGTAATAATTGCGCCGAAACCAATATTACCACTTCGACCCGTAAAACGAATACCTGCTTCAGGATCGATTATTCTGCGCGTAAAAACAAGAGGTGTGTCAGTCGCGAAAAAATTGGCATTTTCCATAAAATAAGGGCGGCGTTCTGGGAATTCCACTTCAAATCTTTCATTAATCGTCACTTGTGGTTCGTCTGATTCGACCTGGCTAAAATCTGGGTTAAGTGTCATGTCTAGAATCATGCTGTCGTTGAAAACAAACTTTGCATCTATGCCAACATCATAATCTGTCGATGTCTGGAATTGTGGTCCACCTAAAGCCCGCTTGTTTATAGCTTCCCTCTCTCTTGCAAAAACGAATGGAACGATCTGGGAGTTATTACCAGGGGAAACATTCTTAATACCAGTCAACAAGGCCGCCTGATTAAGGCGGCCATCAATATCGATGGAATATGCAGGCCAGTGTGACTCCTCTCCAAGGCGTTCAACCATTCTTGTAACTTGTACTCTCCAGACCTGTTCGTCTGTATCAGCGAACCGTAAGCTTCTGATAGGAATCGTCATCCTTACCATATAACCTTGATCAGTAATTTGCCCTTCACTTTCCCAGACAGCCTCAAGGCTTGTATCAAATGATGATCGACGAAACGAAGATGACTCGGTCCATCGTGCATCCCACTGAATTCCATTTGGATTAACTCGAAAAACATAGGCACTGATTTGATTATTAAAAGTATCGATCGTTAGCTGGACAGTATCGTCTCCATCAAAATTCTCACGCGAGGTAAGACTAGATCGAATTTGTTCAGGCTCGTCGTCAAAAGCCAGAAAAATCGAATATAAATTTTCTTCGTCATAGCCCAGATAGACTTCAGTTCGTTGAGACGCGGGAGCGCCGTCATCAGGCTCACGTTGAACAAAATTTTGTATTCTCGCCATGGAGCGAGCCAGCTCGCTTGCGGGGCTCATTCCTGAGAAGTCCGCTAGGCTAGGAACACCATCTATAAAGGGAATTACAACACCTGAATCAGCAGCATACACATCAGAGGTGATCAGAGGCATACAAACTGAACCAGCAATTGTGAACAGCAAAATACTTCGAATTCTTATCTAAATCTCCCCGTTTGGGAATTTTTCACAATTGATGGAATGTCCATTATTGTAAGTCGTCAGATGATCTGG
>DLRJ01000054.1 GCA_002500485.1 Dehalococcoidia bacterium UBA7891 | reverse complement strand
AATTACGTAAATACTTGGACTGCCAGTGAACGTTTGGGTGTAAACCCCGGCTGGGCCACCATGGATCATCAGAATTAAGGGATGTTTTTCTCCTTTTTTATAACCTGATGGATAGGTTAACAGGCCTTCAACTAGTGTTCCATCTTTTGACTTCCAACTCAATAGTTCTGTTTTTGATACTGCTGGCCATTTCTTTGTTGAATTGAAGGATGATATGGCTTTGGGTCTAAACTTTTTAAGTTCACTAACATATACCTCGTCAGGCATGTCCATTGATTCCCCAATAAAAGCCATCTGCTTTTCATCAGGACTTATTACTGGTGCCGAGATAACACCATCATAAGATGTTATTTCTGAAATTTTTCGTCCTGTTACAGAAAGCTTATAAATCTGGGTTTTTGTTTTTTCAAAGTCTGCCACATAAACATGTTTCCCATCGCGGGACCACCTCATAACACCAGGAACCCCATAAATACCAACATCTCTATTAGGCGTTTCGGCGAGTTTCTTGGGTTTGCCTCCTTTGGACGAAACAACAAAACAATCCGCTAAGCCAATTCTCTCAATTTTTCCCCCATCGGATGCAAAGGCAACCCACTTTCCGTCTGGTGAAAAAACAGGATCAGCATCTACACCTGGCCATTCCACAAGGATTGTCATCGATTTATCAGATAAGCTAACCACAGAAATATCACCGGAGATTGATCTGCTGTTAAACGTCGGCTCAAGACTATGGGCAAAAACAATCCGTCGACTATCAGGGCTCCAGTTAAAGGAATTGACAGAAAAACTACCCTCTGTGATTCTGTTTGCTCCGTTCGTGTCAACCTCTGTCGCAAATTGCTTTACGTAAATATGGCTGTACTTGAAGTTCTCATCCACAATAATAACGTCGCGCTTTTCTTTCTCTTGTTCTTCTTCCTCTTCTGTTTTCGAATCTTTCATGAGAAAAGCGATCTGTGTTCCATCAGGTGACCACTCAAAATTACTCACACTCTCTTTTTCATATGAAAACTGCCGTGCTTCACCACCGTCTGTTCGCATTACCCAGACTTGAGACTCTTCAGTTCTTTCACTAATAAACGCGAGGTGTTTACCATCGGGAGAAAACCGGGGGCGGGAAGCAGATTTGTCTCCATAAGTAAATTGATGTGGGGAATTACTTTCCAAACGAGACATCCAAATCTGGTTGAGATATTCTGATTTTTCTCCCTCTATAAGGGCTTTTCTTACAACCATAGCTAGTTGGTTGCCTGAGGGTGAAAACTGCAGTTGGGAAATACTTTTCAACTCAATACTTACATCAGGTGTCCATTTATCAGAAGATTGACCACTTAGAATTATAGATAGTAAGACTGCTGTCGCAATGATTTGTTGTAACCGAGACATTAGTGTTTCTCCTTCTTCATTAATTGAACAAAAAATAATCATGTGCTACCCTAGCAACATGGGCAATCACCTTTTCTTTTTCTGGAATTTCCAGTTCCGAATTTTTAACATGAGTAACCACCACTACATGTTCCTTGTTCTGAAGCAGCTCTATGATATCTTCAACGTTGGTGGTTGTGCCGATGGTTGCTGTTTTGTAAAAAAGTTCATGGACAACATCCTTTTCAGGCGGCTTTCTCTCGTGTTGCAACATCTCATAAATTAAGAAGCTCCAAATGTTCAGGAATTAAATTTTTCTTTTTCCATATTTTCTTATTTAAACGACTCCCTTAATTATTGTACTTGTTGATCCATCCCATTATGTGTTTCATTTTACTCAAATGATGGCTGGGCCTCACGGAAATACCATGAGGCTCATCTGGTACTCTTACCAGTACAGACTCTACACCCAATAGTTGGAGAGCTGCATAATACTGCTCTGAATCAGGCATGGGCGTACGGTAGTCAGCTTCTCCAGTTAATACCATTGTTGGTGTCTTTACATTTTTTACCACAGATAATAGCGACTTACTCTCATATTTTTCTACATTATCCCACGGCATCCCAGGAAACCAATATTTAGCTGTCCATGGTATATCTGAATAGAGCACAAAGCTGTACCAGTTAATCACCGGGTAGACTGTTACTGCCGCTTTGAAGCGCGTGGTCCGGCCGATCATCCAGCAGGTGAGTACGCCGCCGCCGCTACCACCGGTTACGAACAGGTTCTCTTTATCGATATAACCTCTCTTTATGGCTGCGTCAACGCCCGAGTTTAGATCATAAAAGTCATCCCCAGGATAATCGTGGTGGATCAACTGGGCGAACTTTTCACCATAGCTGGTGCTACCTCTAGGATTGACGTAAAGCACAACATAACCTTCAGCTGCCATGAGTTGTTTCTCCAAATAAAACCGGTCACCATAGTTGGCAAAAGGACCTCCATGTATCTTAATGATCAAAGGATATTTCTTCGAAGGATCGAATCCCGGTGGTTTAATAATCCACCCCTGGATGTCCAGGCCATCATGGGAAGACTTGTACCACATCTCTTCCACTTTGCCTAGCTCCTTATGGGTTAGTAGGTCACTGTTAATTGAGGTAATGGTTTTCGTCTGTCCACCATCGGTTTTGCCTACTGCCAAGTCTGAGGGAAGCTCGGGTCTCGTTGTAATAAACACAAACCTTCCATTCTCAGCCAGGGAATAACCGCGGCCCAGATTATTGGTCAGAATACTGTTCTTGCCTTTAAGTGTTGTTTGGGCAAGTTTTGTATTTCCTTTATCCGCATAGGAAAAAATGATTTTTTTGTTATCTTCAGACCAGCTGAGATTGGATACCCCCCTGTCCAATTTAGTTTTG
>DLRJ01000051.1 GCA_002500485.1 Dehalococcoidia bacterium UBA7891 | reverse complement strand
CAAAACTAAATTGGACAGGGGGGTGTCTAATCTCAGTTGGTCAGGAGATAACAAAAAAATCATATTTTCCTATGCGGATAAAGGAAATACGAAACTTGCCCAAACAACACTTAAAGGCAAGAACAGTATTCTGACCAATAATCTGGGCCGCGGTTATTCCCTAGCTGAGAATGGAAGGTTTGTGTTTATTACAACGAGACCCGATCTTCCCTCAGACTTGGCAGTAGGCAAAATCGATGGTGGCCAAACGAAAACCATTACCTCAGTTAACAGTGATCTACTAACCCATAAGGAACTAGGCAAAGTGGAAGAGATCTGGTACAAGTCTTCCCACGATGGCCTGGACATCCAGGGGTGGATTATTAAACCACCGGGATTCGATCCTTCGAAAAAATATCCTTTGATCATTAAGATACATGGAGGTCCTTTTTCCAACTATGGTGACCGGTTTTATTTGGAAAAACAACTCATGGCAGCTGAAGGCTATGTTGTGCTTTACGTCAATCCTAGAGGTAGCACAAGCTATGGTGAAAAGTTCGCCCAGTTGATCCACCACGATTATCCCGGAGATGACTTTTATGATCTTAACTCGGGCGTTGACGCAGCCATAAAGAGAGGTTATATCGATAAAGAGAACCTGTTTGTAACCGGTGGTAGCGGGGGTGGCGTACTCACTTGCTGGATGATCGGCCGAACCACGCGCTTCAAAGCGGCAGTAACAGTCTACCCCGTAATTAACTGGTACAGCTTTGTGCTCTATTCAGATATACCATGGACAGCTAACTATTGGTTTCCGGGGATGCCGTGGGATAATGTGGAAAAATATGAGAGTAAGTCGCTATTATCTGTGGTAAAAAATGTAAAGACACCAACAATGGTATTAACTGGAGAAGCTGATTACCGCACGCCCATGCCGGATTCAGAGCAGTATTATGCAGCTCTCCAACTATTGGGTGTAGAGTCTGTACTGGTAAGAGTACCTGATGAGCCCCATGGTATTTCCGTGAGGCCCAGTCATCATTTGAGTAAAATGAAACACATAATGGGATGGATCAACAAGTACAATAATTAAGGGAGTCGTTTATATAAAAAAATATGGAGAAAGAAACTTCAACTCCTGAACATTCGGGGTTTCTTATTTTATGAGATGCTGCAACACGAGAAAAAGCCGCCCGAAAAGGATGTTGCCTATGTTACTAGGACAGCACACAGTTATTTTTTTGTTCAATTAATGAAGAAGGAGAAATACTAATGTCTCGGTTAAAACGAATCATTGCGACAGCAGTCTTACTGTCTATAATTCTAACTGGTCAATCTTCTGATAAATGGACACCTGATGTAAGTATTGAGCTGAAGAGCATTTCCCAACTACAGTTTTCACCCTCAGGTAACCAACTAGCTATGG
The DNA here is from genome assembly GCA_002500485.1 of Dehalococcoidia bacterium UBA7891. Taxonomy (GTDB): domain Bacteria; phylum Chloroflexota; class Dehalococcoidia; order Lucifugimonadales; family UBA826; genus UBA11996. Next base: position 1,235 of record DLRJ01000051.1, on the reverse strand, counting down.
TTGTGAGAAAAGCCCTTATAGAGGGAGAAAAATCAGAATATCTCAACCAGATTTGGATGTCTCGTTTGGAGAGTCACTCCCCACATCAATTTACTTATGGAGACAAGTCTGCATCCCGCCCCCGATTTTCTCCTGATAGTAAATACCTCGCGTTTATTAGTGAAAGAACTGAAGAGTCTCAAGTTTGGGTAATGCGAACAGACGGTGGTGAAGCACGGCAGTTTTCATATGAAAAAGAGAGTGTGAGTAATTTTGAGTGGTCACCAAACGGAACACAAATTGCGTTTCTCATGAAAGATTCGAAAACAGAAGAGGAAGAAGAACAAGAGAAAGAAAAGCGCGACGTTATTATTGTGGATGAGAACTTCAAGTACAACCATATTTATGTAAAACAATTTTCGACAGAGGTTGACACGAATGGAGCAGACAGAATCACGGAGGGTAATTTTTCTGTCAATTCCTTCAACTGGAGCCCTGATAGTCGATGGATTGTTTTCGCCCATAATCTTGAGCCGACGTTTAACAGCAGATCAATCTCCGGTGATATTTCTGTGGTTAACTTGTCTGATAAATCGACGACAATCCTTGTGGAATGGCCAGGAGTAGATGCTGATCCTGTTTTTTCACCAGATGGAAAGTGGGTTGCCTTTGCATCCGATGGGGGAAAAATTGAGAGAATTGGCTTAGCGGATTGTTTTGTTGTTTCGTCTAAAGGAGGCAAACCCAAGAAACTCGCCGAAACGCCTAATAGAGATGTTGGTATTTATGGTGTTCCGGGTGTTATGGGGTGGTCCCGCGATGGGAAACATGTTTATGTGGCAGACTTTGAAGAAACAAAAACCCAGGTTTATAAACTTTCTGTAACAGGACGAAAAATTTCAGAAATAACATCTTATGATGGTGTTATCTCGGCACCAGTAATAAGCCCAGATGAAAAGCAGATGGCTTTTATTGGGGAATCAATGGACATACCGGACGAGGTATATGTTAGTGAACTTAAAAAATTTAGACCCAAAGCTATATCATCCTTCAATTCAACAAAGAAATGGCCAGCAGTATCGAAAACAGAACTATTGAGTTGGAAGTCAAAAGATGGAACGCAAGTTGAAGGCCTGTTAACTTATCCATCAGATTATAAAAAAGGAGAAAAATATCCCTTAGTTCTGATGATCCATGGTGGCCCAGCCGGGGTTTACACCCAAACTTTCACGGGCAGTCCAAGTATTTACGTAATT
>DLRJ01000157.1 GCA_002500485.1 Dehalococcoidia bacterium UBA7891 | reverse complement strand
GGCATTACTGAGCGCCTTGCTTGAAATGCATAGTCTTCCTGCAGAGGATATTGATTTTAAAATTGATTTGGTTGATGTTTATACCAATCGGACCCAAATGTTATACCAAAGAACCCCAGAAACAGCAGGATGGTTGCAAGCTGGACGTCCGCGACGGGAGGTTTCTACATTAGCCTATCTAATTGTAACTCGTGCTGAATTACTAGAAGTCGTAAAATATGTTTTAAAACTTATGGAAACATTGCTTGAATTTTGTGAAGACCATCACTCGACTTTGCTTCCAGATTATACATATTTACAAAGAGCACATCCAACCACACTCGCACATTATATGTTGACTTTTGTCCAACATATGGCTCGTGACCTTGATCGTATGCAATCTGCTTATAAACGGACAAACAAAAGTCCTGCATGTGCAGGTAGTACGAATGGTTCGCGATTACCATTAGATAGAGAACTTGTGGCAGAGTTACTTGGTTTTAAGGGTTTAGTACTTCATACGCGGGATGCTACGTGGCAGTCCGACGGTCCAATAGAATTGATGTCAGTAACCTTAGCAATATTGTGCAATATAGATCGTTTGGCGGAAGATTTGCAAATTTGGGCTACTTCTGAATTTAATTTTATAGATTTATCTGAAAGTCATTCGCGGATAAGTGTCATCATGCCACAGAAGAAAAATCCGTATAGCCTTGCGTATATACGAGGAGTCGCAAGAGAGATGATAGGTCGGCTGTCTGGCACAGCCGCCCTGCAGTTTACACCATCAGGACAAGTTGACAATCGAATTTTTACCTATGGTATGGTGCCAAGAGGGTTGATGCAAACAAAAGAAGCCTTAAAGTTATTTTCAGTAACAATTTCCGGTTTGAAAGTCAATAAAGATAAAATGCTCCTTGCTGCTGTAGAGAGTTTAGGTGGGGCCACAGATCTTGCAGAAGAGATAATGATGAGGCATGGTATTAATGCGCAAGCAGCTCATTCTATCGTTGCTCAGGCAATAAGGTTTTCAACTCAGGAAGGAAAAAGACTCAAAGCTGATCTGATAAACGATGCGGCGAAGGATATAATAAATTATTCTCTAAATATATCTGATGATCTTATTTTGCAAATCATGGATCCGGAAGCCATTATAGAAACAAGGACTGGCCCTGGAGGCGCATCATCAAAATCCATTCATAAAATGATTACTGATTTTCGGAATATAATCAATGATTCGAATCATTGGAGAACGTTAGAAAAATCTTGGCTGAAGAAATCAGAAAAAAACCTGGTTGAAAGGGTACAATCAATATGCCAGTGCACGTGATTGATTCTGAGATATATGGAAGTGTTTGGGGTACGGAGGAAATGCATTCTATTTTTGATGAGGTTCCCCGTACACAAGGATGGCTAGAGATTATTTGTTCTTTAGCAGAAGCACAGTCAGAAGTAGATATTATCCCGCATGAAGCTGTAGAAGAGATCAGGAGAGTCTGCAATATAAATAAATTGGATATGGATTTACTCCGTAAAAGATTTAATCAGTCCGGGCATTCCATGCATGGATTGATCCAGGAATTGAAAAAAATGTGTAAAGGCTCCTCCGGGGAATGGATCTATTATGGAGCCACCGTACAGGATATCACAGATACTTGGATATCAATTGCGCTTTTGAAAGTTTGGGGGATTGTATTCCGAGATTTACGAAAAATTGAATACGAACTTTTAGTGTTAGCGAAAAAACATCGTACCACACCCATGCTTGGTAGAACGCATGGTCAGCCAGGTTCACCGATAACTTTTGGGTTCAAGGTTGCAATATGGGTCCGTGAGATTCATCGTCACATAGAACGGTTGAAGGATATACATAAAAGAATGGGAGTTGGTCAATTAGCTGGGGGAGTTGGTTCTCTGTCCGCTTTCGCAGAAAGAGGAATACAGCTGCAGTCGATATTTTTTAAAAAACTGGGTTTACGTATTCCGGATATATCCTGGATTTCTTCCCGAGATAGTCAGGCAGAGTTTATACAGTTACTGTCCATGATTTCTTCTACTTTGGATAAGATTGGACACGAAGTGTATACATTGCAACGTCCTGAGATAAATGAATTGAATGAAATTTTTAAAAAGGATGCTATAGGCAGCATCACGATGCCACATAAACGCAACCCTGAATTGTCTGAACATTTAGGTACCTTGGCTCGATTGATTCGTCACAATACAAATTGTCTAAATGAAAACCTAGTTCACGAACACGAACGTGATGGTCGTTCTTGGAAATCAGAGTGGGGTCTAATTGGACCCATTTGTGTTATGATAGGCGCCCAGCTTCAATTGGGCTATGTATTGTGTTCAACGCTTCAGGTGAACAGTGAAAATATGATGATGAATCTTAAGTCAACTAAAGGCCATATTTATTCCGAAGGTATCATGCTTGCTTTGGCACGAAAAATAGGCAAGCAAACTGCGCATGATCTTGTGTACAAAATTTCCAAGACTGCCAATAAGGAGAACCGTTCATTAAAATCCTGTTTAGTAAATAATGAGAAGGTAATGAAACATCTCACCATAGATGATATCGAGGTTATCTTTGATTATAAAAACCAGTTGGGACTTTGTCCTGAGTTTGTAGACAAAGTAGTGAATTTGAGCCGTAAATCACGGGCAGGCGATAAACGTTTTTTAATAGATTATTTTTCAAATGAATAAGGCTCTATTATTGCTACCTCGGCTTGAATTGGCAAAATTACCAACGCCATTGGACCGTGTTAAAAATTTGGGCAAAACTTTGGG
>DLRJ01000101.1 GCA_002500485.1 Dehalococcoidia bacterium UBA7891 | reverse complement strand
CAAACAGATACTAACAATGTCCCTATCTCTTGATGAGTCGATAGAACCTTTCATCTTCTGTCACTCTTTCTTTGTACAACTGACCGTCTATCTCTCCAAATGGCACATCTGTCCATTCTCCTCCCAGTCCTTCTGTCCACTGCAGGATAGCCCCTGCTTCCATCGGCCAACTCAACACTACTCTCGTACCCCCTCCGTATTGCTCTAGTGTTACCGTCAATTTCGGCAACTCTGTAACAAATTCATCAGGAGATGGGACCCGGACAAAATATTCCAAAACATCGCTGTAGTTGTTGAAATGATCTACTGTCACAATTTCAACAGAATAATCGCCAGCTTCAACTTCCTGAAAATTGATCTCCAAGCCCTCTTTGCCTTCTTCAGGAATTTCGATGTACTCGTCTTCAAACACAACCAACCATGGTTCATACTCTTCGTCTTCTTCCATCCATTCTTCCATGTAGTAAACAGGCCAAAGTTTACCCCCGGGCTCAAACTCTATGTCCGAAGATGTTGATGACAGAAGACCGGGTGATTCCTGCTCCCCCTCATCAATCCAAGTGTCTTCTTTATCCTCTAGGATTGTATCTATTTTGCCAACGCCATTCTTGTCAAACTCGGTGATAAGTATTAATGGCACCGTTTCTGTAGACTCAGGGGACTGATAGTCAGCAAAACTGATAAACATGTTCGACCCGCTTTCCATTGCCCATCCTCCAAGGTATAGCGGGAGCGATCCAACAAGCTCCTTTTTGTCTAAACCTCCCTCTCCAACAATAGAGGGGGATTTCGATTGCGAGTTGACTAATGAGATGACTGGCATCGTGGCATCCCATTCAAATTCATATACTCCGTTACCATCTAGCTTCCCGCTGACAATCTCCCCGAGATATATATATTCATTCGGATTATCAGTGAACTCGTTGGTAACAAGGAATGCATATGCCTCATAAGCATCCTCCCCATTGCTAACCGTAAATTGCATTATAGCAGGCTCATCAAAGGTGGCAACAAATTCTTCAATGGAGGCTTCTGGATGGAAATCCGATTCTCTTCCAGATTTTGATGAATCATCGGAGGATGACAGGACTGGAGCTTGTTGATCTTTGGACCAAGCAGCTTCCACTTGATAGAGAAACTCAACCCACGCGTCTCCGCCATATTTTGAGTCATTAAAATTAATATCCTCGTATTTCCAATTGGGGTGTCGACCATTGTAGGGATAAAAAATGGACAACCCTGAAACGTTCTTCTTATAGTTTCCGGTTGCCTTGGCAACGATCATATTGTCAACTGCAAGGGAAAGTTGTTCAGATGCAGCTTTTAGATTGCCATCAGCAACTTCGGCTATTTCTTGAGCGAAAAGGCCAATGTCTATATAATTTGTTGGAACCACGGTTCCTTTGTTTGCACGTGATTGCGCGTTGTCATAATGAATAGCTTCTCTCCTCATTCCTGCAAAAGTGGCATTATTCAAAAAATTTACATCTGATTTAGATTGTTCTAACACTGCAGCAGCAAACAATATAAAATTATTATTAAACTCTTGATACTTGCTCATATCATATGCCGCATGCGTTTTAAAATTAATGTCAGCCTTTTTCGATGAATGGTGCGCATCCCAAAATTCAACCTCCTTTCTGGCGAACTCGACTGGACTTAAATTTGGGAATTTCTTCAAGTAATTCAAAGTTGAATTATAATCCCAACCATTTCCATAATCTATTTCGGAACAGGCGATGAATACATCGCACAATCCCCGAAAATCCACCAGAATTTCAGTTCCTCCCATAAGACAGGTATCGAAGGATATAAAATCAAATCGATCTACGCTTGTCTCGTTCAAGGCTGATTCAATTGACTTTCTTATTGCAGCCGTTTTCATAATGGCTTTATCCGGTTCGAATCCAAGCACTTTGCTCATTGTCCCGTTTGCCCAATCCCCACCGTACCCATCATACTGGTTTCCATGATTCCATAAGATCAACGCATATCTATCCGATGGAAATGTCTCTATCCCCCAATCTATAAAAGCCTGAAGCACCTCCGGATCATCCATATTGGTGTCTTTTTCTGGAAGAATTTGCAGAGGCTTAGTATATAATTGGCCTTGTATTTCAGATTCATTCTTTGCAATCAAGTATCGCGATACATTGTTGCGAATATCATGCGAAATTTGATTGTGATTACTGTAAAGATCTCTCTTAAAGTATTTATATCCGGGTTCCCAGCATTTGGGATTAAAATCCGCCTGCAAAACTATTTTGAAGTTTTCATTGCTTCCCACCTGCTCCATTTCCATTATATCCTTAATCAAGCTATCGCTTAAATTGTGATCTCCATGACCATATATAAGTATTGTCCATGTGTCAGTGGATGATAGTGTTTTGATTGTTATTGTGCCCGGATTTGAGTCGGCACTTCCGTCATTTGCCTTGTACGAGAAGCTATCACTCCCTGCATAACCTGCCTTTGGTGAATAGGTCAGATTCGGGGCAGTACCACTTAATGTCCCGTTCTTGGGATGACTCAATACCGTGAAAGACAGATTGTCCCCATCCCTGTCACTGCCTTTAAGAGTAATCAAAAGCGCCCCATTCTTCTCCACATCCACGTTCTGCTCCGCCACTACAGGTTTGTCATTCACGCTCGCAATATTGATTGCTACATTTGATATGTTCGAATCCAGTTGACCATCATTGGCTTTGAACGTGAAGTTGTCGGTTCCTGAAAAGTCTGCATCTGGGGTGTATGTTATATTAGGTAATGTTCCGCTTAACGTACCATGCATTGGCTTAATTAATAATTTGAATTTGAGCTTATCAGCGTCCTGATCACTGCCTGCAAGCGTGATTGATACGGTTTCATCCTCATTTACGTCTACTGACTGATCTAGCACGATAGGGGCCCTATTCTTTACTGCAGCCTCAATTACGCTAAAGCTGACTGTCGCAAGTATAGTGTATTGATTATTCTTCAATAAATAAGCCTGATAATTCCCAAGCGGCAAAGAGGGGAAAGCAAGTTGTCCAGAAGCTTTGCCTTCAACACCAACTCGAGTTCCATCGACATAAAGCCAACTCGTTGAAGGAACGGCACCAGGCGATTGACCCTCCTTGTAAATGCCAGCCCAGTCCTTGGCATTCCCTGGTCCTCCACTAAAAGTTACCGCTATCTCCTCTCCCTCCTCATACACCGCCTTCGACAAACTCACCTTCGGCACATCCGCT
>DLRJ01000030.1 GCA_002500485.1 Dehalococcoidia bacterium UBA7891 | reverse complement strand
GGAATCCTCTAATAGCACCCGCCTTGAAGTAAAAGTGGGCAGGAATAAACGATCTAAAATACCAAACAAAAATTTGGTATACAGATCTGGCATACATGTAAGCGATACTGTTGACCCACAAAAATTTTCCTTAGTGGTAACCGAGATATCTGAAACTTTAGATTTACACCTCGCCTGGGAACTGCTAACTCAACATTTGATTGAAAAAGAAACCCAGGAAATTCATGTTTGCGAAATAGCTGATTTACTGGATTTTGAGAAAGACCCCTACTTAATCGCAGCTATTTATCTTCATATTCACAAAGATTCATTATTTTTTTCAATATCCGAAAATAGATTATTGATACATTCTCCTCAAAACGTTGAATCAATAAAAGCGACCAGGATCAGGTCAAATAGGGAGAATGAAGACGAACTAACCTTGATTGACGCTATAAAAAACCAATCGATCCCGCCCAATCCCTCAGATCATCAATCACAACTCATACAACATCTGAAAAAATTTATCATATTAGGCGAATCCTATAACAGAAGTGCTAAGGCGACTGACCTAATCAACCGTATTTCTAGTAATTCGCAAGGAAACCTTCAGAAAACGGGTTTCAAGCTACTTGAACCAACGGGCGTTATTAATTTAGACATACCCTATGAATTAGAAAAACTCGGAATTCCAATTGAATTTTCAGAGGATTTAATCACCAAGTCAGAAACTTTAATACCATTGGATTACGATTGGGAAGATTTAACCCATTTACCAACTTACACCATCGATGATGACGATACGCTAGATCGAGATGACGCTTTCTCTATAGACGAATATAACCGTCACATATGGGTACATATAACAGCCGCAGCCAGCATTATAGATTCCGGGTCCATTTTTGATTTGGAAGCAGACAATAGAATGTGTTCGGTATATTTGCCAGAAATGACGATCCCTATGTTACCGACACCTATATCTGAAAACATATCAACACTCCTACACGGGTCCCGACGATTGTGTTTATCTCTCAGATTAGATTTGGACGAAAATTCGAATTTAATCAGACATTCTTTTGTCAAAACTGTCATAGAAACAAATGAGTCTCTAACTTATACCGTTGCAGATAATATCTTCAATGATTCCACAGAAGAATTGCATGATGTGTTATCAAAATTGGAAGAATTCACGACTAAAAGTAGGTCGGAAAGGGAACGACAAGGTGCTCACTCATTCAACAAGCCTGGCATGACGATTAAAATCTCCAAAGATGGCAAGATAAAGGTTTCAATGTCGGCAGTTCAGTCACGCTCCAAAGATTTGATAGCTGAACTGATGATTGTTTATAACGCAAAAATATCTGCTTTTTTTATGACCAACCAAATACCTGCCTTATACAGATCACAGGACGATTCCACAAACTCTCACGCTATGGCAGGTAACCAGCCTTTAGATTGGTATTTAGCCGCAAGATCTATGAAACCCGCTAAAGTATCAGTAAGCCCTAGTAGGCACTCTGGCTTAGGTTTAGATTTATATTGCCAAGTAACTTCACCTCTTAGACGTTTTTCAGATCTATGTCTTCAAAGACAAGCAATTGAATACATCAGCAGTGGTACAAATACGTATGGGCCAAAAGAATTATCAACCATAGGGTTTAAGTCAGAAGTACGAATTAAAGAAATCCATCGGCTTGAATCAAGGAGGAAAAAATATTGGCTCCTGAGGTTTCTTGAACAAGAAACTCTAAATGGAACCGTTTCCAATAGGTTGTCAGCGACAGTATTGGAAAATGGCCCACTCCGAAGCGCCCTAATAGAGCTCACAGAATATCCCCTTAGAGGAAGATGCTTGATTCCTCAAGAATATAACCCAGGGGATGAGTGTGAGCTTAAATTAAACGGGGTTGATCTCTGGGATTTAACAGCCCAATTTAGCCTGCTTTGATTACCTAGACAATGAGGAGATGGTCGGGGTGCTCGGGATCGAACCGAGGGCCTCCTGTTCCCAAAACAGGCGCGCTACCGCTGCGCCACACCCCGAAAAAATAGCCTAAACAGATTACATCCTATTTCTTTGAAGGTAAAGAAAATATCGAATTTCATTTTGAAATGCTTAATGTCCAGCATGTAGAATCAGACAATTAAGATCACTAATAAGCAACAATCAGAGACCCTTAAAGTCGTAAACCGGAGGTGGCCAAATGGTTGTACTCGGCAGCGGGAATTTTAAATACGAAAAGGTGCCGGAATGGCCAAAAATGCCGAAATACTGGGAATTCGGAGCTGCGTCAGATGGTGCAGTGAACTCTAAAGGTGAAATTTACATCTTTAGCAGAGGAAAACATCCTCTCACTATTTGGACTAAAGAAGGCGACTTCATATCCTCCTGGGGAGAAGGGACATTCTCTGCTAATCCACACGGAATTTATATAGCTCCAAACGATAATGTTTGGCTCGTTGACCGTGATTTTCACATAGCAACCGAATATACCCCTAGTGGGCAAACTCTTAGAACTCTGGGAGAAAAACTAGCTCCCTCACCCTCTTTCCAAGGCCTGCCTTTTAATATGCCTTCCGGCTTGGCTATATCTCCCTCCGGTGAACTGTACGTATCAGATGGTTACGGCGGACATCGGGTTCACAAATTTAGTGCCGACGGCGAACTTTTATTATCCTGGGGAAAACAAGGTACTGGCCCCGGAGAATTTGCCCTACTGCACAACATATGGGTAGACGAAAGAGAGAGAATACTAATTTGTGATCGCGAAAATGACCGAATTCAACTATTTAACAGCGGTGGAGATTTTCTGGAGGAATGGACAGATTTATCCAGTCCTGGGGATGTTTGGATACATGAAGACCACATATACTGCATAGAACAAGGCCCCCACGGCGGTGTCAGTATATGGACACTAGACGGTGAAGTTGTCTCAAGATGGAAAATCGACGAGGAGCCTGGAAAAGGTTCGATAACCGACGGACACGGAATTACTGTCGATTTGGAAGGTTCAATTTATGTTACCGAAATCGGTAATGGAGAAAGAGTATCTAAATTCGTAAGGGTTTGAAGCGGCACATTTAATTAAGTGGAGGCAAAACATCGAAGAAGAAAAATTAAGAGGAATATTGTCGGAGATTCAATCAGGCAATACATCCATCGAACAAGGCGTAGAAGTTTTTAAGAATTTACCTTTTGAGAATCTTGAGTTTGCACGTGTAGACCATCATAGAGCCATCAGACAGGGGTTCCCAGAAGTGGTTTTTGGTCAAGGTAAAACTCCAGAACAGATACAGAAAATTACCAAGGCTATCTTGGACACTTCTGGGAAGGTAGTTGTCACCAGGGCTGAACCAGAGGCCTACGAGGCCGTAGTAAAGTCAGTGCCTAATGCCAAATATGACCCAATGGCTAGAGTGATCACAGCAATGTTAGAACCAAATCAAAATCTGGTCAGTGGTCTAACCGTAGTTTGTGCAGGAACTTCAGATCTGCCCGTCGCGATGGAAGCGGCTATCACAGCTGAGACTATGGGCTGCGAGGTAAATAAAATTTTTGACGTGGGTGTTGCTGGTATACACAGACTTTTCGACAAATTGGAGGATATTCAAAAGTCTAAAGCAATAGTAGCTGTCGCCGGAATGGAGGGAGCATTACCCTCAGTCATTGGAGGTTTAGTCAATTGTCCCATAATCGCTGTGCCAACTAGCATTGGATATGGAGCTAGCTTGGGGGGTATAGCCGCTCTCCTCGCTATGTTGAATAGCTGCTCCCCTGGCATTACAGTGGTAAACATAGATAACGGCTTTGGAGCAGGGTATTCGGCTGCCAACATAGTACTAGCAACAACTCTGAGATAATGAACTATGGCGATAAAGTGAACATCCCATATAACGTCGGAATTGGAAAATCTGAAGCTCCTATCACAGGTATTACAGATTCTCGATATCACTCACCCGCAGATATACACCGAGTTGCAATAATCACGGGCTTATCAGGCGTTCGCCTCAACGAATCGTTTTTTTCAAATGCAACCAGAAATATTGACAAAATATCGACTAACATAGGGTTTATAGCTTCAGATATCAAATTAAACAGCATAAGTGATCCATCATATGTGTTCCCTCCTGGGCCTGAATCATTCCATGAGCTTGAAAATCCAGAGGAGCTTTACATATGGAGATGGATTACCTTGGATGCCCCTGACCTCGTAATTGAATTGGTGGAAACAACAGGAAGGGATACCTTCATTGAATCCATCGGATTACCTGAAGCAAATAAATTCCAATTTGCAGCTTCAAGCTGTGAAGCAGACAGCTCTCTTCTAGCCGCTCTGGCCTCAGGTTTAGGACCAACTCCAGGGGCAATTCCTGGAATAAGAATTACAGCACAAAACGACAATGTTAATGAAATTCTGACGCAAATCATAGAAAAAATTTCAAGTACAAAGCCCACCCCATCGGAGGCTTCCCTGCAGCTGCAGACTCAGAATAGGCGGAATGCAAAGGAAGTGAGCAATAAATTGGCACAGGTGTATGGGTTTAAGCTGAACCAACCTATCAACTACGTACAGGGTGTGGCAGTAAGTGGCAGACTTCGGTTGAGAGCTATAGACGATGATTATCCAGACCCTGTTGGAGATATCACCACTCTAGTTGATTTCCTCACTAAAAATGAAGAATTTAACAAAAACAATAACTCTGGACCAAATCTGGCCGCTATGTGCTGGGCGGAAGAACTGTATGAATCTTCAAACGACACAAAATGGAAAGAGCTATTAATTAAGGCAGCAGATACCTACGAGAAAGTTCCTAAAGGGATTTCACCTAAGCCGTGTCACCCTGATTTTGGGTGTGAGGACATGTTCTTTATTTCGGCGATATTGGGAAGGGCATTTAAAGTCACTGATGATGTTAGTTACGTAAACGCATATGTCGACTTTCTACTGGAAGCAGAGGTCCAACAAGATGACGGTCTTTTTTGGCATAGCAGGACCACTCCATATTTTTGGGGAAGGGGAAATGGATTCTCTGCATTGGCCTATTCAGAGGCTCTCACATACATGCCAAACAATTATCCTCGACGAAAACAAATTTTGGACATTCATACGAGGCATCTGGCCGGTATGATCAATAATCAATTGCCAAATGGAACATGGTCACAACTAATAGATTTACCAGGAACTTACCAAGAATTATCCGTCACTTGCATGGTGGGATATGCACTAGCGCGTGGAATAAGAAAAGGATGGTTGGACAGTTCCTTTATGCCTGCACTTGAAAAAACTTGGTCAGCAGCAAAAAGAAGAATTTCCGATAATGGGGATCTCGTTGATGTCTGCTCAGGAACCGGGTTCCAACAGAAAAGAAGTGACTATATCTACAGGAAGGCAGAATATGGGTATGATGACAGAGGTGGATCTATGGCCATATGGTTTTCGACGGAAATGGCCCTATTAGAGGAAAATAGTTGAATTAAATTTGTGAATCGGAATTATTTGAAGTCATCGTTTCCTTAAAACTACAGATAGAAAATATGTAATTTAAACCAACTTGTTACAGGAGAATAATATGAATATTGGTGTGGGATTAGATCCAACTCTGGGCCTTGACTTACAACAGCAATTCGAACTTTCAAGAGAATCTGCAAGACTCGGATTTCAAAGTATATGGACACCAGAGGGAACAGGGGAAGATTCATATCATATGTGTCTGATGAGATGGGCGGCTTCGTGCGATGTGATAGAAGGCGGGCTTGAAACAGGTATTGCTGTATCCCCAGTTATGTGGAGAACTCCCATGGCTTTCGCGATGGCAGGGGGAACCGTGAGCAAGATGACCGATGGTAAATTCATAATGGGCATTGGGGCGGGTGGTGCTTATCGTCCTGACGTCAGGAAATCCATAAATATGCCCAACGTCTCGGCACTGGGTATGATGAGGGATTACCTTGAAATAATCACTCAACTGGTTCGGGGAGAGAAAGTTGATTATGAAGGATCTGTCGAAACCCTTATAAACTCAAGGCTTGGAATCAGACCCGCTCCAAAAACCCCAGTGTATCTAGGAGCTCTTGGTCCCAAAATGTTGGAATTGGCTGGTGAACTCGCCGATGGCGCATCTTTGAACTGGTGTGCCCCCGAGCAAATAGCGTGGAGTCGGAAGAAAATAGAGATTGGTGAAAACAAGTCGGGTCGAAAGAAAGGCTCCGTGAAAGTTGCAGAATACATACGCATCTGCGTTGACGAAGACGAGGAAAAAGCGCGAGTTGCCCTTGCAAAAGCTACTATGAATTATGCTCTGGGAGCTGTCGTTCCAAGCGATCGAGAAAGAACTTTTGGTTACAGAGCTCACTTTGAAAGAATGGGCTTTACGTCAGAACTCGCTGCACTCGACGAAATGAGGAAAAAGGGAGCCTCAAATGACGAGGTAGCAGAGGCATTCCCTGAAAATATATTACGGTCTGTAGCCTATTTTGGAAAAGCGGAGAATGCTGCCTCTGAGTTTGCCAGGCTTTCTGAGGGTCTCGATAACGCTATAGTGCGAGTTGTATCGTCAAGACCAGGAACAGTGGAGGGAACTCTGGATGTGATGAATGCCTGCTCTCCTGTCGAAGTGAGGAAACATCTAAAATAATGCCAGACATGTTGAGCATTGGAGAATCCATGATAGAGCTTTTCTCCGAAGAGCCTATGGATACAGCCGAAACTTTCAGGCGATCTGTGGCAGGTGACAGCCTTAATATTATTGTTGCCGCCAGCAGGTTAGGAACTAACACCGGATACATAACCAAGCTGGGCGATGATCCTTTTGAAGGTTATCTGCTCGATATTTTTTCTTCGGAAGGAATAGATACAACCCACGTTTTGTCTAGTGACGGATTTAATGCGGTCCATTTTGTTACTGTCATGCCCGACGGAGACAGGGAGTTCGTTTACTACAGAGCTGGAAGTGCCCCATCAACTATAAAACCAGAAGAACTAAATCCTGAATATATATCTGGCGCAAAAATTATGCATTGCAGTGGAATTGCTCAAGCTATTTCACCAAGCTCCCGGGCGACAGTACTCGCTGCCGCACAAATTGCCCAATTGAATGGTGTACCCGTCTCCTACGACCCAAACTACAGGCATCAACTTTGGAATCCTTCTGAAGCAAAAGAAGCTATGGAAGAGCTAATGCCCTACGTCGACATATTTTTGCCAAGCGCACCTGCTGATTCTAAGGTACTGTTCGAGACTGAGGACCCTGAGAAGGTCATTCAGGAAGCAAATCGTAGAGGAGTTGAAACTGTTGTGGTGACTCTTGGGGAAGATGGGGCATTGATAGGAGCTGAAAATGAGGTAATGCAACTGGATCCTATGCCAGCAGGGCCTGTCATCGATACGACTGGAGCGGGGGATTCCTTCAAAGGTGGATTTATTCATGGCTTCCTTGAAGGAAAATCGATCGCCGAGTCAGCTCTGATAGGCAACGTCTGTGCAGGCATAACCATCACTGGAAGAGGGGCACTTAATCCAATGCCCTACCGAAAAGAAGTATATGACAAGGTTAGAAATTTAAGATAGCGGAGATACACAAATATGAATGTACAGGAAAATGTACAATTTCTTATTAACAGCCTAGATCAGATATCCCCATGTGGCGGCTGCGGGATGCGATGGAGCACAGGGGATTACGAGTGCCCTCATTGTGGGGAAGATCTTGATGAAAACCTCACGGTCTGGGCGGAATCAGTTCTCAAAAATCTCCCCGCCCAGACTTGAGCAACTATCTAGTTGGTTTCAACTAGGAAGTGGCCCAATCAACGCCATTTAACACCAACTTTTGAAAGCCTTCGTTTTGATGGCTTTTACCGTCATGTCCTAGTAATGTCACAAATACTTTGCCTGCCCCATAAGACCTGGTCCACGCTAATGGGAAGGTACCTCCTTCCATTTCCATATCTTCTGCCCCTGCCCTATTTTTCCCATATACACCACCTTGAAAGTCAGCCGTGATAAACACGTCATTGCCATCTCTATAATCAATGTTCATATACAGCTCATCATCGGTGTTGAATGCTGAAATACTTGAAGCACACGGATGTGACCCATTCACAACATCGACGGAAAAATTGCTATAGGGTGGATGAAAACTTTGACCCATTACCCAGCCGCCACCGGTGATTTCTCCATATTCGTTCCATGTATCAGGAACACAACCTGAAATGTGGATGCACACGAAACCATTCCCGGAACTAATATAACCTTGTAATGCGTTCTGTTGTGCAGTATCTAAAGCCATATCACCCTCTCGGAGGGTATTAAAAATCAAAACATCAGACTTATTTAAAGTACCGTCAGTCAATGCCTCTGCATCTTCTCTTACGATAACAGTATGGCCCGCCGACTCCAAAAAACCTTTAAGCACTGGAGTTGATTCCTCATATGGATGCCTACCACCGCTCATTAATAACAAATTCATGAAATCCTCCTTACAATTTTCGTTTTTCTGAACTTAATTTACGATCAAACGATTTTTGTTATCATCACTACCCGCATATAGTCGATTTATATTGCTATAAATGTCAGGATTCAAATCTCTTCCATCAAGAGTGGGGTCTTCTGGCGAGTATCTATGGGCCCGGAATACCATATTTGTTGGGTCTCCCGATCTTAAATCAGGAGAGTAGAAAGGGTTTATGTATTCCCAAACAACGTTACCGTTTTTGGTGACCTCAAAAATTCTTCCGAAAGCACCCTCACAAATTAAAGTGTTCCCATTGGCCAGTCTTTCGGCGCTGCTTATATGAAAACTATAAAACGCCATAGCTGGAGTCTCAGTGTATTCCCATTCAATTTCATTTGTTATTGGATTTACCTCAATTACACGAGATCTATCCGCACCCTGGGAGTGACTACCGTTATCGAATATTAATATGTTCCCATTTTCCAAAACGGTAGGATGGTGTTGGTGAAACACATTTCCAGGGCCCCATTTCCAAAGAAATTCTCCAGTTTCTCTACTAATTATCCCCACGGTGCTAATATTTCGAAAGCTTATTAAAAAATCTCCATTAGGCATCAAATTCAAGCAGTTGGCATGGGTCCACTCCCTCCGATGCTCTAAAGGGCATATCACATCTTCCTCAAAATCCAATTCCTGGTAGATTTCCCATTCATTTACTGTCTTGCCATCTTCAGTAATCTCTCTTATAACATCCCCTAATATTCTTTTAGGGTCATCTTCTTTAGGATGGCCTCCTTTTACTTGTTGAGAAATCTCCTCATCCAGTTCTTTAAATAAAAGAACACTTGTATTACCGTTAGGTAACCTCGCATAATCATGATGCAACATAGGATTTTTGTATTCCCACACAATCTCTGAATCCCAATCCATCTCTATAAGCGAGGCTGAAGATCCGCCCAAGTCTTTCACAATTTCTACATCTCTGGGAGGTTTGGTTCTAGCCAATAAGTTTCCGTTTGGTAGAAGATAGGCATAGACTATTCCCCCATCATAATTCCATCTGTGGACGACTCGCCCAAGATTATCAATCATGGTGGCATGGTTACCACCATTGGTACTGAATAACGTATACCCATTGAAGGTACTAGAAGGTGAATTATGTATAAGCCCAACAGGATGATGAATCGATCTACCCATGGAATCTCCCTTTTTGAAATCTAGAGAATCTGGTAACCCTAAAAATTACGTTGTTAAAGGTGTATCGGCCCGATTAGCCCATTCACCCATTGAACCATCGTAATTTCTTTTGTTCTCATACCCTAAAAGTGTAAGTACAAACACTCCGTGCGCCGCACGGATTCCACCCTGTCAATAAGTTATTACTTCTTTTTCTGGGGTAACCCCGACAGCTTTTAGCATATCTCGAAGCTCAGAAGGACTCTTTATAGTGTGGTATTTGTCATCTGTTATGAAATTCAACCATTCCAAATGAACAGACCCAGGAACCCGGCCCGACCTCGAATTACCTCTTGAATTTGTCCCATCCCATTCCCCATCCGACCTTACATCAAGAAAAACAACATCGGAATCATCGATCTTGGAAACAGCTTGATCTAAAGTGCATATTATTGTTTCATCAGCAGACGGGGTAAAGGAAACTTCCTTTGGGGAAGGAGGTTCTATTGACACTGGCCTACCTTCATCGAACCATTTTTTCCATCCACCATCTAACACTTTGGCATTTTTATGCCCGTAATAGTTCAATACCCACCAAAACCTACTAGCCCATAGACTTCCACCACTGTCATAACTCACTACAGTAGTATCATCCCCGATGCCCATACTTTCAAAAAGTTCTTTAACAACATCCGGTTCCGCGACCAGTGGGTATGACTTGGAATCTTGGGAATACGAAGGGTGCTTGATGTAATGGTGCACTTTTATACCAACCGCCCCTTTTATGTGTGCTCTCGCATAAGAATCGAACATATCACAGTCAACGATCCGGATATCCGGATCATCTATGTGGCTATTTAACCATTCAGTATTAACAAGTATTCCGGAATTTGCGAAACTTTCAGTAGCCAATACACCCCTCCATTAATTTGAGCATTAAAACACGGGCCGTATTACCCGAACCATCATAAGATAAACGACTAGGAAGCAACGGTCAAAAAAGGTATTACCTCTTTTTTTAGGATTTCCACATGAAACATATGGTCAAATACAGGATTAAACATCAACATACCTGCACCTGAATCAATTAGGTGCTGTAGTTCAGGGACAATTTCATCACTAGGTCCCCAGACAGATACTTGTGACCCTAAGTCTGAGTTCCCATAGTTTGCTTTAAACCAGGTCCTCAGCCTATCTTCAGCTCTGGATTTATTATCATCTATGGCGACATAAACTCTTTTAGAGATTTTGAAATCGTCACTTGATCTATTAAGACGATTCAACTCAGTCCTAATAATTTTTACATGTTCTATAAATTGGCCAGATGTCGTTGAACCCGCCCCCATCCAACCATCTGCATACCTAGCAGATCTTTTCAAGGCAGCAGGATGACGACCACCAAACCATATCGGGGGATGAGGTTTTTGTACTGGTTTGGGATACATTGGGAGATCATCAAAAGTCCAAAAGTCACCTTGAATATTCGGAGAATCTTCCGTCCATAAAGCCTTTATTACATGTAATGATTCTATAAAATGGCGCACCCTCTTGGAATCCGGACCATCCATCAATCGGTAATTTTTCAGGTTACCTCCAAGGGCATATCCTAAGATCAACCTCCCATTCGACATCTGGTCTAATGTAGCCAATTCTTTGGCCAATAAGATCGGATTTCTAGTGGACCCTATAAGTACAGCAACTCCTAGTGCTGCTACTGATGTCAACCCAGATATATAGCTAAGTAGGTTAATAGGCTCTAGGGAAGATATCCCTCCTATAATTTTTTCCTGTACCCATAGCCCTTGATATTCCAGGTCTTCCGCTGCGATCACAAATTCCTTTATGAGACCCATATCCACAGGACCATCAATAAAGGACTGAGGAACGGAAATACCACTTGGTACCAATTGATCTTTAAGCCCCATTTCAAACTCCAAGAAATTTATTCTAGCTGCCAATGGTTAGGAACTATGGGTGTTGCGTCTTTACCAAATAATTTATCTGTGATCCATTTCTCACAGAACATACCATCTTTATAACTGGATCGTTCAGAGGAGTGAACTGTAACCGCACCATTCATATTTTCTGTGAGGTTCCGTAAAGTTTTTTTGTCAAAAAGACCTCCGTCATAATCGGCCATAATGAGGGATTCAGCGGTTACAGCCGAACTATGAAATCTCAAATCATAATAACTAAGAATTTCCGATATTTGGCCTTTTCTTTCTGGGTTGTGCCGGAGATAATCATTAAACTCCTCAAGAGGGTATGAGGAAGTTCTGGAGGCCTGGTTAATTGTGTCATATAGAAATGAGGGAGTTGAAACTATGTGTGTTACTGCGCCATGTAGTGCTCCTGCCAGCAAAGCGTTGTCATTTCCCCAGGCGACAATTGCCGACCTATCAATCATTGGGCATGTCAACAAAAAATCTAGTCCTCTAAGAGTATCCGCGACTATTCCCCTGTAAATGTACGAAGAGAGAGATTCTATTCCTTCAGTAAGCTGTCCTGGATACATAGCCGCATATGGGCTATCTGCAGTTCTCATTCCACGGCAGGCTAGTGAAAAAGTAATATATCTACTTCTTATTTGATTGGAAGTTCCCTGTGGGATTATTTCCAAAACACTGGCATTTTTAGGCACATAATAAATAACCGGAAAAGGGCCGTCCCCTTTCGGAATACTCAGGTAGCCATATATCGTGTATGGCCCTATGCTTGAAATATGAATCCCGTATAGATCTGCAAAATCTGTTGAACGCATGGGAAGGGTTTCCGTCTCTGCAGCTATCGGCACCTCACTCAATTCTTTTCCTAAGGAGTACCAAAATTGGCCAAAATCTAACGGTCTGTTGTCACTCATTTCTTCACTACCCTTTCAAATGCTTATCAAAAAACTGATCCATGATGCCTGAATGTACGTATCTTCCTGCCTCGTGCCCATGGCCTTCATATTCAAAAAGTTTTTTATCTTTACTGCCTATAATCTCAAAAAGTGCATACCCTGTCTCAGGAGGGCACACGTTATCTTGCAATCCTAAGTTCATGATAATTGGACAGTCAATTTGATCGGCAAACGATATACCATCAAAATAAGCCAGGGTGCCCTCAACTTCTTCTAATCTGTCAGGGTAAGTACGAAGATAGTCATTAATCTCTTGGTAGGGATAAGTGTCTGTTAACTTGATTGCGTCCATAAATCCACACAAATATGGAGCACCTGCGGAAGCAGCTTTGATTTCTTTTCTCATAGCTGATGTGGTAATGGTTAGGCCACCGCCTTGGCTACTACCAGCCACACCAATCCTCTCACTGTCCACTTCTCCTCTACTCAACAAAAAATCAATTCCTCGCCAAGCATCGGCATAAAAACCTCGATAAGAATATGTATTCTTATCTACTATCCGATGAGTTAGCAACCCGGGATACCCAGGATCAAATTGACTTCTACTCCTGACTTTCCCTCTGGGATTAACTGATAAACAAGCATATCCTTTGGCAGACCAATCCTTAGGAATTGGTGGGTCGCTTTGGTAACCTGGAACCAGCAAAATGGCCGGTAATCCATTAACTGGAGTATTAGGGACAGAGTACCAACCGGATATTCGCACATGATCTAAACTATCATAAAAGACTTGATATACAGTAATTTCACTATCGGACCTGAGTTCATCTTTTTCACACTTAACATTAAGTTCTATTGATGAAAGTTCATCTAGGACCAATCCCCAAAATTCGTTAAAATCTTCTGGTTTGATAACCTGACATCTATAATCTCTGTCCACTCCCATATTTTTACTCCTCCCAAATTCAGAAAAGGACGCAATCCATCACATCGCAAGTCAAAGGATTTTACCTCAATGGTCAACTCAGTCAATCATCTGATATAAGGTGGCGAGTTGGTAAAGAATTATAGAATGAACCAGTGAAATAATGAGTAGAAAATACCTAAAACCTTTATTGACTAAGGGTCCCGAAAAAACATATTGGTTGGCTTTGATACTAATACTATCCATCGCCTCCCTTTTACGCTTTAATGGCATCAATTGGGACCAAGGCTTTGGTTTTACTCCCCACCCTGATGAACGGGCCATTTTAATGAAAGTTTGGGAAATTGAGTTCCCTTCACTTTCGAACCTTTCAGTATTATTTGACCGCTCAGCAAGCACCTGGAACCCCCATTGGTTCCCTTACGGAAGCTTACCTATTTATTTGTTAGAGATCCTTCAATCAATTTGGGCAGCACTTACCGGATCTGAGATATTTGATCCTAGAAGTATGGCCAGGTCTCTTTCTACCTTGGCTGACCTTGGGACCATAGCTGGAACCGCACTTTTAGCAAAGGTATGTTTCGGTAATCGAGTTAGCCTTATGGCATCTTTATTGGTGTCATTTTCTGTTATACACATTCAGTTAGCGAATTTTTTTGCTTTTGACACTTTTGTATCTCTCTTTGCTGTATGGACTCTATTTTTCCTTTATCGGGTTGCCCAAAAAGGTAGGCTTCAAGACTCTGTGATAGCCGGGATATTGATTGGGTTAGGTTTAGCATCAAAGATAAGTTTTTTTCCAATTCTAGGTGTGTTCTTGTTCTCCCACGTGATAGGTTCCATTTCCTATTATTTCGAACCGAAAAAGATTCTATTCCCGATATCCATTGCAATTAAAAACCTGGGTTTAGGCCTGCTACTAGGCTTAATTGCTTTCGTATTGGCCGAGCCCTATGCAATTCTTGATTGGAACCAATTTATTTCTGACACTACAGAACAATCAGAAATGGTACGGAGAATCAGGGATTATCCATATACAAGGCAATACATAGACACCACTCCTTACTTGTACCAAATCACTCAATTAGGTCGATGGGGGCTAGGATGGCCGCTTACGATAATAGGTCTGATAGGAGTGATTTCGGCCCTGGTATGTAAAAGACACTGGGCCTTAGGAACGTTCACAGTGGCAACAATCTTCGCCTTCGGCCTTTTACTAACCTTATCGAATTCAATCCTGATGATTTTGGTTGCCTCTGGCCTTGCATTTTTCATCCTAATAATCAACTTTTTATTAAGGGGATCCAAGTCGTTAGAGACCACGCTAATTCTTTCTTGGGTAATTCCTTATGCTCTCATCGTTGGCAGCTTCGAAGTTAAATTCACAAGATATTTACTCCCAATAATCCCATTGTTGGTAATACTTGGGAGCGCTTTCTTAGTACAGCTAACACGTAGCCCCCAAAATTACATCAAAAAGTTAGGCTACCTCGGGTCTATTTTAGTCATATTTGCCACAATTACATTTGGGTTAGCCTTCCAAAATATCTATGCCACACCACATCCTGGGGTCGCAGCCTCAGATTGGATAAACCAAAATGTACCACTCAACTCTTCCTTACTAAAAGAACATTGGGAAGAAAGCCTTCCCAATTTGGAAAAATACAAGGTGCGTGAGCTTCCGATATACGACCCAGATACCCCCCCTAAATTAAATAAAATGTCGGAATCCCTATCAGAAACGGATTATTTGATAATTTTCAGTAATCGCCTCTACGGAACAGTCACCCGAATTCCAGAACGTTACCCTCTTATGAGCGGATACTACAACGCTTTATTCTCGGGAGATTTAGGATTTCTACCTGTTCATTTAGAAAATTCTTATATGTCTTTTGCGAACATCGAAATTTATGAAGATTCTTTTTCCAGGCCTAATTTACCATCTGTGGATAAACCATTTTTTCCCGACGACAAGATAAGTATCAATGGTGGTTTTGCAGACGAAAGTTTTTCAGTATATGACCACCCTAAAGTAATCATTTTTTTTAATGCTGAAAAACTAGAATCTACTAGATTAAAAACCATCATAGAACAAAAATCGATGGATTTTATATCTGTTAATCAAGAGAAAGGCGGTCCCCCCTACGAAGAAAATACAGCCCGGTTGATGATGTCGGAATCGACTAAAGCAAGTCAAGAGAAAGGTGGCACCTGGTCTAATATCATTCACACTGATTCTACATCAAACCGGTACCCCATCTTTTTTTGGATAGCCTGTTTGACACTTATTTCATTAATTTCATTTCCTATTGGTTATCTTATGTTTTCCACATTTGACGACAAAGGATTCTTATTTTCGAAAACATTAGGCTTACTAATGGTGTGCTTTACATCCTGGATTTTATCTAGTCTGCACATAATGAAATTTGGTCAATTGTCTCTCTGGATCGGCATAGCATTGGTATCTACGATTTCGATATGTATAACAATTAAGAAATATCGGGAAATTTTCAAATATATCTCAGCGAATTGGTCAAAAATAATAAGTCTGGAAATCCTATTCCTCGGCTCTTTTTTAGCATTTACTCTTATCCGAATGATGAACCCTGACCTCTGGCACCCTTACAGGGGCGGGGAAAAACCAATGGATATGGCCTACCTCAATGCGGTGGTTAAATCTACCTATATGCCCCCATATGACCCGTGGTTTTCAGGAGGATACTTGAATTACTACTACTGGGGTCAGTTTATCGTAGCCTCTTTGGTCCATCTGACCGGAATTACGACAGAAGTAGCTTATAACCTAGCGATCGCGACTTTCTTCGCTTTAACCACCTGTTCTGTGTATTCAATAGGAAGGAACATTCTTTCCAGAAAGAAAAATCCGAACAAAATTAACCCTGTGATAGCCGGATTATTTTCTATTCTTTTCGTATGTGTTTTGGGTAATCTTGATGGACTTTACCAAGTTTGGGATTCTATAAAATATGGATCTAATATTTTTACAGACTTTGACTACTGGAGAAGCAGTCGCATGATGCTGCCCGACCCACCTGGCCATGAAATTACAGAGTTCCCTTTCTTTACATTCCTTTTTTCAGACCTTCATGCCCACTTAATTTCCATACCATTTACCCTTCTAGTAATGGGATTAGCACTACAAATAACGCGCAATGATCTCGGTAATTTATGGTGGAAATCCTTGCCAACCTTATCGGTATTAGGCCTGTCTGTAGGATGCTTGGCGGCCATAAACACGTGGGACGTACCTATTTATACAGTTATAGCTATGGGGTCTTTATTGATAGCTGAACTCAGACAAATAGGAGGATTAAATTCTTTAGTATTTTTTAGGGTGATTTGGAAATCGGCATATGTATTAACCATAGCTTACTTTTCCTTCCTTCCTTATCACCTTAATTCGATAACTTTTTTCAATTGGATAGAGAAAACAACAAATACCACGACATTTTCCCAATTTATATCAATAAATGGTTTATTTTTGGTCATAGCCTTCTCTTGGTGCCTTTATTCCGTGTTTCCATTCCTACCTCACCAAAACGTGATTCGACTTTCGGCTAAACATCTACCAGAAAGGATATACAGATCCCATCCCAAGTTTCTTTCTTTGATCTTGATTACTGTCTTGCTTTTCGGATATCTCATAGTCGCATTGTCATCCGGAATGTTGGGAGGCGCTATTCCTCTATCTATGCTGATGATATTCGTATTAGTTGTTTGTTGTTTCTTGGAATTTAAGAACTCCAAATCTTCCTACTCTGATTCGTTTTTTCCTTGCCTGCTGGCCATCGGGGCTTTCTCAGTCGTGATAGGTGTAGATATCTGGAGAATTGAAGGTGATATCGACAGGATGAATACCGTATTTAAGTTTTATCTGCATGTTTGGATTATTCTAGGTATACCAGCAGCCTACTTCTTATACCAATTAATTACACAAATGTCTTTTTCACTTAAATCGACTCTCTCATACTGCTGGGTCGTTTTTATCTTTCTACTTATATCAAGCAGCCTGATTTATACAATTTTTGGAACGATTGACCGATTACAAGATCGTTTCTACAAATCGGTAACAACATTTACTCTTGATGGGTATGAATTCGTCAGAGATGGCATTTATAGGGATGAAAATGGTGACGTAAATTTATCCGCCGATATGGCAGCAATCCGTTGGATTAGAGACAACATTCAAGGATCCCCAGTAATTTTGGAAGGTGTAACCCCGACTTATCGGTGGGGAAGCAGAATCTCAATCCATACTGGCCTTCCAACAGTCGTTGGATGGGAATGGCATCAACAACAACAAAGGTGGGGATATCGCAATGAAATAAACTCCCGAATGGCCGATGTAAATGCTATTTACACCACACCTGGCTTTGAGTTAGCAGAAAATCTCATAGCCAAATATGGAGTCAAATATATAGTGATAGGAGAGGTCGAAAAACTGTATTACCCTAACAGTGGATTAAGAAAAATATATGAAGGCTTAAATGGGAAACTCGAGAAAATATATGAAGCCGATGGGGTTATTATTATGAAGGTGCGGGATTTATAACAAATTTGGGTTTCGTGCCACCACTTTTTGAACTAGACCCTGAAGTTTGACACCCCTTACATACATATGGACAATGGCACTTACTATTTAGCTAGAGTTTATATCTAAAATATGCCTTATGGTGCCCTCGAAGAAATCATAGTTTTGGACCTGTCAGACAGGTTGGCTGCCTCTTTCTGTGCAAAAACACTCGGATTGTACGGATGTGAGGTGATTAAAGTGGAGCCACTTAGTGGGGACCCTCTCCGAAGGTGGACCAACAGTAATCCAGATAATCAGAGTGGTGACAGCCCCTTGTTTCTCCATTTGAATGCAGGGAAAAAAAGTATCACCCTAAATTTAGATGAGGCAAAGGGCCAAAATATTTTGGCCGCTTTGATGAAAGTTTGCGATGTCGTAGTCGAAACCCAACGCCCGGGGCATCTAGATAAAATTGGGCTGGCATACAATCAAATTAAGAAATCTAACCCCTCGGTTATTTTCACTTCGATTACACCTTACGGTCAAACCGGACCGTACAAGGATTTTCACTATGATGAATTAACTTTGTTTGCTATGACAGGAGCTATGTACCGAGAAGGTTTACCTGAGAGAGAACCTCTCCGATATTCAGGGGAAATAGCCCAATATTTCGCAGGTAACGCTGCTGCCGCCGCAACTACAGCGGCTCTATTCAAGAGAACCCTTACCGGTCAGGGAGACTGGTTAGATATTTCCATCCAAGAGTGCATGGCGGGTCACCCTCACCAAATTGGAAGAAGAGCACCATTTATATATGCCGGTGAACCGGACCCGAGATCGCAACCGAGAACCTCAGCATCTGGTGCCCGTGAGCCATATGCAGTGGGAACTTTCCAATGTAAAGATGGGTATTTTAGTTTTCTTCCTTTAGGCCCAAGGATGTGGCCAAATATAGCCAAAATGATTGACAGAGAAGATCTGTTAGTAGATCCGAAATATGATGACACCGTCAAAAGATCACAAAATAGGGAAGAATTAGAAGCTATTTTTCAAGCTTGGGTGGACGATAAAACTAGGGAAGAAATTTTTCAAGCCGTCCAAGCTGCTGGTGTCCCTGGATCACCAATCCTCCAGCCTGAAGAAGTTCACAAAAATGAACAATTCCAGGAAAGAGGATTCTTTCAAAATGTGGGTCATCCAAACGGCCAAACCCTACGCATGACAGGTGATCCTTTCCGGTTTTCGAATGCGCCGACTTCATCGATTAAAGCGGCCCCTAAACTCGGCCAAAATACAAATGAAGTGCTTACAAAGTTATTGGAATTATCTGATGATCAAATAGAAATCCTGGCCATGGAAAAAATCATATGAAATCAGAGGTGAGTCAGCCATTATCTTCCATAAGAGCTCTCGAGCTGTCTGAAATATGGGCTGGACCGTTCTGTGGCTGCCTACTTGGTGATATGGGGGCCGAGGTAATCAAGATTGAATCCATTCAGAGAATCGGAAGAGGCCCAATAACCCCTCCCCCCAACGCGGGAGGGTATCCAGATGATGACCCTGGGAAAGAACCATGGAACCGACAGTCAAATTTCAACGCCATAAATCGGAACAAAAAAAGCCTGACTTTGGACTTGAAAACCCCACAAGGATTAACTTCTTTCAAAGATCTAGTTTCACAAAGTGATGTTGTTTTCTGTAATTATGCACGTACAGTGATGGAAAACTTTGGACTCAGTTACGAACAGGTCAGAAAGATAAAACCCGATATCATCTACATGCTAATGCCGGGTTATGGAAATGACGGGCCTTACGCCAACTACCGCAGTATGGGAATGGCAATAGACGCAATTACAGGACACTCTTTTTTGAGAGGGTATCCTGATCTGAACCACTCTTCGAATTCACTGGTTCATCACCCAGATGCTGTGGCAGCTACAAACGGTGTAATGGCCCTCACCTCAGCTTTGGTATATAGAGCAAAGACAGGCAAAGGCCAATTTATAGATCTATCACAGGCCGAGTCATTTATGACCCATCTCGGTGAAATATATCTTGAGAACCAAATGACATCGTCAATTAGAAAACGAAGAGGTAATCGTCACCCAGATTTCGCCCCACAGGGGGTATATAAATGTTCTGGAGATGATAATTGGATAGCGATAAGTATCAAAACAGAGAAAGAGTGGTGTGAACTTAAAACAATTGTTGGGGATGACTCCCTAGGAGAAACAGGCTTAGATTCGTTGGAAGGTCGGCTTAAAAACCATGACCACCTTGATAATGTGATAAATAAATGGGCTTCGACTCGGGATAGATATGATGCGCTGACCCTTTTGCAAGCCGCAGGTATAACATCTGGGGTTGTTATAGACTGCGGTGCAGATTCCTATGCAGACCCGCATTTAAACGAAAGGGATTTTTTTCAAATAGTTGATCATCCAGCTGCTGGTCTCTACCCCATGACTGGGCCAATATTTAAGTTTGAAAGCGACCATGGACGGGTAACCCACAACCCAGCACCTTGTCTTGGTCAAGATAACGAATCTATATTAGAAGAATTACTTGGGTACAGCAGAGAAACTATAAATAAATTTAAAACCGACGAAATTATTGGAACTGTGCCATTGCCTGGCTCAGATATGGGCGGGTCCCGCAGGGTAGCAAAGCAAAAAGAAGAGAACAGCAAGGATTAAGCAAGATATGACTCGGGTGTCTATCCATGGTGAAAAATGGTTGATCGATGGCATACCCACATATAAAGGTATTACCTACCAAGGTATTAACATAGAAGGGTTATTGCTAAATGCGCGGATGGTGAACGCAATCTTCGACGATGACAATCCCTATACACGCCATATTTGGAAATACCCTGACACAACCGAATGGGACCCAGACAGGAACACCAATGAACTTATCCGTATGTTACCTGATTACAAAAAATATGGATTGACCGCCATCACAGTTAATTTACAAGGAGGAGCACCTTCTGGATATTATCGGCTGAATCAATTCAGAGAATTTATGAAACAGAGAGGGATATCCGGAAAAGATTCAGAAATATGGAAAGGCCTACCATCTCCTGAATCTCAACCGTGGAATAGTTCCGGCTTCAATCCTGACGGCAGCTTAAAATCTGATTACATCCGTAGGCTCCGCAAAATAATTGAAGAAACTGATAGATTATCGATGGTGCTTATACTAGGTTTATTTTATTTCGGACAAGATGAAAGAGTCAGAGACGAAGCGTCAGTGATATCAGCGGTTCGAAATACCTGTGAGTGGCTCCTAACTAGTGGATATGATAACGTTGTGATAGAAATTAATAACGAATGCAGTGTCCCAAAATATGAACACGACATACTCCAACCACATAGAGTTCATGAACTCATAGAATTAGTTAAATCCATCAAATCTGAGTCAAAAAGACTTTTAGTTGGCACCAGCTACGGCGGTAATACTATCCCTGAGAACAATGTGGTTAAGTCATCTGATTTTGTCCTTATGCATGGGAACGGTGTTGTTGATCCCAAAAGAATTTCGGAAATGATAGAAGAAACCAGAGCACTAACAGAGTGGCACGAAATGCCCATATTATTTAATGAAGACGATCATTTTGACTTCAATCATGAATTAAATAACTTCTATTGCGCAATTAGATCTTCTGCAGGCTGGGGATACTTTGATCCTGGTGACGGAGCAGGCGGAAACGCGGCCTTTGGCGATTACCGAAACGGTTACCAATTGATACCTATTAACTGGGCCATCAACACAGATCGCAAGAAAAGTTATTTCAATTACCTAGCTGCCGTTACTTCCCGATAGGAAATATCATGCCTGGAAAAAAAATTGCTCCTTATGGCTCATGGGAATCTCCGATTACAACTGGGTCAATTGTCTCTCACTCAATAAATATCGGAGATTTATTCATATCTAATGAGGGGAAATTTTGGCAAGAAATGAGACCGATAGAAGGAGGCCGGTCGACGATAATGTGCCAGACTTCCGATGGTTGTAAACGTGAAATTATTCCTAAATCGTACAATGCGAGAACACGAGTTCACGAATATGGCGGAGGGTCTTTCCTAGTACATGACGATGGAGTATATTTCTCCAATTTCTCAGACCAACAAATACATAAAGTTAACCTGACTGGTGGTAATCCTACTCAAATCACAAATGAACCGCTTCTAAGATTCGCTGATGGAGCAGTAGATGCAGAAAGGCAACAAATTATTTATGTTGGTGAAAACCATGACAGCATTGATGAACCTGTCAATTGCATAGTTTCAGTTGATCTACAAAATAATGGAGAGGTAACAATTCTGGCCTCCGGCGCTGATTTCTACGCTTCTCCGGTGATCAGCCCTGATGGTCGCAAACTTGTTTGGGTTCAGTGGAATCACCCTAATATGCCTTGGGACTCTACAGAACTTTATACGGCTGATTTATCCCATTCAAAACTTCACAATATCCAGAAAATCGCCGGGAACGGGGAGTCTATTTGTCAGCCGCTATGGTCTCCCAATGGTATTTTGCATTTCGTTTCGGATCTTTCCGGTTGGTGGAACATTTACAAATACACCAATGGGGAATCATATAATTTAACCCCCATAGACGCTGAATTTACTGTTGCTCAATGGGGTTTGGGCACTAGATTTTATGGTTTTATAGACGGCAACCAAATAATATGCTCATACAACAGTCTAGGGTTTTGGAAGATAGGGCTATTGGACTCACTTTCCTCACAATTTTCTGACCTAAAGCTCAACGTTAATATCACGGAAATAAACAAGTTTTCCGGTCTCAAGGCCTGTAATGGCAGAGCGCTTTTCGTTGGTGGTTCACCAGACATATCGTTTACCTTGTTTATTTATGATATGAGGTCTCAGGGAAAGCTCCAGATGGTGCAGGAATCAGTAGAAAACACGATTGAAGCCATTCATTTTTCAAAACCACAGCCAGTCAAATATGTGACAACAAATGCCGAAGAATGCCATGCTTTTTATTACCCACCAAATAATGCAAACTATGAAGCACCTCAAGCCACCAAGCCGCCACTTGTAATACTCAGCCACGGCGGCCCTACAGGAGCAACTTCAAATACCCTCAACTTAGCCATTCAATACTGGACAAGTAGGGGGTTTGCAATCTTGGATGTCAATTACAGGGGAAGTACTGGATATGGCACCAGATACAGAAAGGCCCTTGTCGGTAATTGGGGAATAAATGATGTGGATGATTGTGTTAATGGTGGCAATTATCTTGTTTCAGAAAACTTGGTCCACCCCGAAAAAATCGCTATACGAGGTGGAAGTGCAGGAGGATTTACAACATTGGCTTGTCTGACATTCACAGATTTTTTTGCAGCAGGAGCAAGTTACTATGGTGTCAGTGATCTTACTACCTTAGCTGAAGAAACACATAAGTTTGAATCAAGATATCTTGATTCTATGATTGGAAAATACCCTGAAGAGAGGCAGAAATACCTCGATCGTTCCCCCATTAATCATACAGAAAATTTGTCCTGCCCCGTAATTCTGTTCCAGGGATTGGACGATGAAATCGTACTTCCTAATCAATCTCAAAAAATGTATGCGTCATTGAAGGCAAAAGGGGTCCCAGTATCTTATCTTGAATTCGAAGGAGAGCAGCACGGATTCAGGAAGTCAGAAAATATCCAGCGTGCCTTGGAAGCTGAATTTTACTTTTACTCACACGTATTCGGCTTCAAACCTTTTGATCCAATAGAACCAGTTGAAATCGATAATAAATAACTTTTACAGACCTTCGAACCTCAGTTGCATCTCATCTTGAAGATTTTCAGAGGTAGCAAATCCTGATACACCAACTCCGATCAAACGGTATTTCTCATCTGAATTTTCTAACTCGAAATTCAAAAGCTCTAGGGCAGATTCCGCTATTTCAGATGAGATTTGCACCTTTTCTGGAATCGTTTTCTGTCTAGTCACAACAGTAAAATCCGATCTTTTGAGTTTTAATTTTATGGTCCGGCCTCTCATATTCTTTTTTAGTAGTGATTCCGCTACATAGCCACTCAATCTCATAACTATCTCACTAAGATCTTCCGCATCAGAGGTATCTACCAATAAAGTGGTCTCAGAACTAATTGATTTACGTTCCCGTTGCGTTATCACGGGTGTAGTATCAATCCCATTAGATATTTCCTTAATATGAGTAGCGTTATTTCCAAAAATACCAGAAAGTATTTTCATTGGTTGAGAGGCTAAATCTTCCACAGTATAGATCGATAGCAGATGTAATTTAGCCGAAGTTTTCGGACCAATTCCCCATAAAACCTCGACGGGCAACGGATAAAGAAAGGGTATCTCGCCCCCAGGTCGTACGATGGTGAGTCCGTCAGGTTTATTAATGCTAGAAGCGATTTTGGCTACCGATTTGGAACTCGCAACCCCAACAGAAATCGTCAGACCTAATTTTGACAAAACTTTTTGTTTTAATTTTTTTGCAATTTGTGGAGGGGTAATAGTACCAGCAATTAAATGGCTGACATCCAAGTATGCTTCGTCCAACGAGAGTGGTTCGACTAAAGGGGTAATATCTCTAAATACTTCCATTACTTGTCTTGATACCTCTCGATACACTGCAAATCTTGGTGAAACAACCACAGCTTCTGAGCATTTTCTTAAGGCAATGCTTGTAGGCATGGCAGATTTAATCCCAAATTTTCTGGATTCATAAGAAGCAGATGCGACAACCCCTCTTTTACTCGGACTGCCTCCGACCACTACCGGCCTATCTCGCAACTCAGGAAAATCTCGCTGTTCCACAGCAGCATAAAAAGCATCGAAATCTGCATGCAATATGCCTCTGTTGTGATTCCGATTTGACAATTTCTTCGATAGACCTCAACTGGGCTCGCATTTTAAAATTATTCTAGCTATCGTCTATACTTTGGTCCATGCCTCATTAGTATTGACAAGCGTGGTATGCCGTAGCTAAAATAAAAGACTGTATGATTACACATGCGCTGGTTTGCACAAACGTTTTAACAAAGCCACCTATCTTGGCGTTTTTAAATTACCACTCTTCTATCTTAGAAGAGTGTTTTCTCCCGTAACAACTGGAAATATTTCTTTCCCTCAAGGAGTGTAAGTCTAATGACCTCTTCTGCATTGCAGGATAACAGTGTTGTTTTCCCAAAAACAAAATCTTTCTCCAAAATTAAGACGACTTTGGACGTCCCTGACCTTATTGATGTTCAAATGGAATCATTCAAATGGTTTACAACGACCGGGTTAAGTGAGCTATTTACGGAAATATCACCCATCGAGGATAACCAAGGACAGAATCCACGTTTTTCCCTCAGATTCGTAGATTTTGAATTTGAAGAGCCAAAGCTCTCTGAAGAATATTGCCGGAGCCAAGAAAAAACATTCGAGGCTGCTTTATATGTAACTGTAAGTCTCCAAATCAACGCAGCCGGACCAGGTATGGGCGAAATCAAAGAGCAGCGTCTGTATGTAGGAAATATTCCCATCATGACAACAGGCGGTACCTTCATCATAAATGGAGCCGAAAGAATCGTAGTGAGCCAGCTGGTGCGGTCACCTGGGGTGTATTTTACGGCGGATAGGGATGCCGCAACTGGACGCCCTCTTGCATCTGCAAAAATGATCCCGTACCGAGGAGCATGGATCGAATTTGAAACAAGTAATAGAGACGTAATTTACGTCAAAATTGATAGGAAGAGAAAAACCCCTGTCACAACCTTCCTCAGATCATTAGGCTATGAAACCAATGAAGAAATCCTGGAAATATTTAAGGATGTTGACAACAACCCAGATCATCCATTTTTGCAGACCACCATTGAAAAAGACGCGAGTGTTACCAACCAAGAGGAAGCCCTTGTGGAATTTTACAGGCGCTTGAGACCAGGCGAACCACCTAATTCAGAAAACGCGAAAGCTCTAATTAATTCCCTTTTCTTTGACAGTAGACGTTACGATCTAGGTAAAGTTGGTAGATACAAATTAGACCGGAATCTAAAAGGAGCCGAAAACGCAGATAAAGATGGTAATTTGGAAGATCGTATTCTAGCAAAGGAAGACATCGTCAACCTTTTAAAGCGACTTATACAAGTTAACAACTCAGAACGTCGAGCAAATGACATTGACCATTTGGGTAATAGAAGGGTCCGGGCCGTAGGTGAATTAATTCAAAATCAGGTACGCGTAGGGCTACTGCGGATGGAGCGGGTAATCAAAGAAAGGATGACGATACAACCTGATCCCGAGAGCACTACCCCTGCAGCCTTGATTAATGTTCGTCCAGTAGTTGCAGCGATTAGAGAATTCTTTGGGGGATCTCAATTATCGCAATTCATGGACCAAGCCAACCCTCTAGCTGAGTTGACCCACAAAAGACGTTTGTCCGCATTGGGCCCTGGTGGATTATCAAGAGAAAGAGCCGGGTTTGATGTCAGAGATGTTCATCACTCCCATTATGGAAGGATCTGCCCTATTGAAACCCCAGAAGGACCTAACATCGGACTCTTAGTTTCATTGGCAACTTACGCCAGAACCAACGAGTTTGGTTTTATTGAAACACCCTATAGAAGGATACTTACAGAGGTTGATAATGGCGACCCGGATGAATTAATAGGCCATACTCCGACTGAAGATATAAAGGCTGAGGACGGTAGAACTATCGTCAAGGCTGGAACACGAATATCTGTTAGGACGGCAGGAAGAATTTCGGCACAGAAGAATAAAATTATCGAGGTTAGGCCATACGTTTCCAACGATATCGCGGACATAGTTCATTTGGCTGCCGACGACGAGGAAGATTATTACATCGCCCAGGCGAATTCAGCCATCAACGAGGCAGGGGAATTTCTTAACGATAGGGTTGAGACTAGGAGGGGGGAAGAAGTTGGCATGGAACAAACCGACTCCGTCCGATTCATGGATGTGTCTCCATTACAGTTAGTAAGTGTATCTACATCCCTGATCCCGTTTTTGGAACATGACGATGCTAACCGTGCTCTTATGGGTTCTAATATGCAAAGACAGGCTGTGCCGCTATTAAAACCAGAAAAACCTCTTGTAGGAACTGGTATGGAAATGAGGGTGGCAAGGGATAGTGGACAGGTGTTGATGTCTAAGGCTGAAGGGGAGATTACTAGTGTTACTGGAAACGAGATAGTTGTAACAGATGCAAATGGTAAGAAATTCGAACACTCACTTATAAAATTCCACCGAAGTAACCAAGGTACCTGTATCAACCAGAGACCGATTGTCGATAAAGGAACAACGGTGCGAATAGGTGATGTCCTTGCTGATGGATCATCCACAGACAACGGAGAGTTGGCATTGGGACAAAATGTTCTCGTAGCTTTCATGACTTGGGAAGGTTATAACTTTGAAGATGCGATTATTCTCAGTAACAGGTTAATAAAAGAAGATAAATTTACATCCGTACATATCGAAAAACATGAAATTGAGGCAAGAGATACCAAATTAGGCCCAGAAGAAATTACCCGAGATATTCCGAACATAGGTGAAGATAGCCTTAGAAATTTGGATGAGGAAGGGATAATTAGAGTAGGTGCCGAGGTATCAAATCGGGACATACTGGTTGGCAAGATCACACCCAAAGGAGAAACTGAACTTTCTGCAGAAGAAAAATTACTTAGGGCTATTTTCGGAGAAAAGGCCCGTGACGTAAAAGATTCTTCCTTGTACGTACCTCACGGACAAGGAGGAAAGGTGATCGATGTCAAAATACTAGATAGGAACAACGGTGACGATTTATCTCCTGGTGTCAACAAACTCGTCAGAGTATGGATAGCCCATACTAGGAAAATAACTGAAGGCGACAAGATGGCCGGCCGACACGGTAACAAAGGGGTAATCGCCAAGATCCTACCTGAAGAAGACATGCCTTTTTTGCCGGACGGCACGCCCGTAGACATAATACTTAACCCTATCGGGGTTCCCTCAAGAATGAACTTGGGGCAGGTACTGGAAACCCATCTGGGTTGGGCAGCAAAGAGATTAGGGTTCGATGCCAAGACCCCAGTATTTGACGGTGCAGAAGATTCCGCCATAGAAGATGAATTAGCAAAGGCATGGATAATCGAACAATCAGGAGCAGTCCCTGCTAGAGCAATTGTAGATAATGCTTCGGAGATAATTGACCTCGGGATGATATCTGAGTTTCTTGAGAAAAGAGGTTTCGATTTTGAAGAAATTTTCATAACCTCCAAGCCAAACTCTGCCAGATACGCCTGTTTGAAAATATGGATGGATGAAGTAGCGAATAAAAATACGACTGATATGTCGGTTGATGATCTCATGGAAGAGGCCTTGGTGCTTAACAGAGATCATAGCCTCGCTGCTCCAGTTCTGGGTAAGTCCACACTATACGACGGTAGGACCGGTGATGTATTTGATCAACCAGTGACTGTCGGTTACATATACATGTTGAAACTAATTCATCTGGTGGAAGATAAAATTCACGCCAGAGCCACTGGGCCTTATTCCCTGATAACTCAACAGCCACTGGGGGGTAAAGCACAACTTGGTGGGCAAAGATTTGGAGAAATGGAGGTATGGGCCTTAGAAGCATACAGTGCAGCCCACAACCTGCGAGAAATGTTGACTATTAAATCAGATGACGAGATAGGAAGAGTTAAAACGTATGAAGCAATCGTGAAAGGAGAAGACGTTGCCCAGCCAGGTATACCGCAATCCTTCCACGTGCTCATGAAAGAATTGCAAAGTCTAGTTCTATCTATTGAGTTAGAAAATGACGACGTGATAGAGGAGCAAGGGTTTGGAGGTAGTGATGATCTTTTCTCTGATTCTTCTGCAATCTCTGATCCTTTGGCGCTACTTGAAGGAAGCCTCAACAGCAATGGCAGTGAACCAGAGGGAGATTCAGAAACAAATGAAGAACCAGAATCGATTGAAGGTGACCAACCCGTACCTGGTGGGGATGACTAGGTAAATAATTACACCGACTTCTTAACGGCTATGGAGAATATGAAATGGCTCAACCTGGAAATGATTTCGACGCAATATCAATTTCATTGGCATCCCCCAACGATGTACAACGATGGTCTTGGGGTGAAGTAACTAAACCAGAAACAATCAACTACAGGACCCTACGGCCTGAAAAAGATGGTTTGTTCTGTGAAAGAATATTCGGCCCAACCAAAGACTGGGAATGTTACTGCGGTAAATACAAGAAAATAAGATTTAGAGGCGTCACTTGTGATAGGTGTGGTGTCGAGGTGGCTCGTTCCAAGGTCAGAAGAGAGAGAATGGGGCATATTGACCTCGCCGCACCTGTGGCTCATATCTGGTTCTCAAAAGGCACTCCCAGCAGGTTGGGATTACTTTTAGACTTGTCCCCTAGAAATTTAGACCGCGTACTTTACTTCGCCCAATATCTGATAACGGATCTTGATGTCGAATTAAAAGGTCAGCTGTTAGAACAACTGCACTCAAACTTAGAAGGGGAAAATTTAGAAAAAGAATCCAAGATTGAAAGTGCGGAGAATACCCTCACAGAAGAGTACCAATCACAAATAGAACCTTTACAAGGCCTATTACATGAAGAAAATTCTGATAATGGGGATGAGGATAAAAAATCTTCTGAGGAACAATTAGGAACTGAAGGTCAGATAGAAAGTTTACAAAAGGAAAGAGATCAGAAAATCGAGGAACTTATAGCCGAAATAAACGATGAATATGAGGAGTTATTAAGTGCTATAGAAAATCAGATTTCCTCGCTAGAAGAACTACATGTAACGAAATTGTTGACAGAAACACAATACAGGGACAATAGAGATAATTTCCCTGGGGTGTTCCAGGCTGGAATGGGAGCGGAATCTGTGTTGTATGTGCTTGAAAACCACATCGACCTCGACGACCTTAGGGATGAACTGCAAGAAGAAATGCAGTCGACTTCAGGTCAGAGACGCAAAAAGGCGATAAAAAGGCTTAGGGTCGTAGAATCATTCAGGAACAGTACGAATAAACCAGAATGGATGATACTCACCAATCTGCCAGTCCTGCCGCCAGATTTACGTCCAATGGTCCAACTTGACGGAGGACGCTTTGCTACAAGTGACCTAAATGACCTATACAGAAGAGTTATAAACCGAAATAACAGGCTCAGTAGACTTATTGAATTGCAAGCACCTGAAATAATTATCAGAAATGAAAAGCGCATGCTACAGGAA
>DLRJ01000130.1 GCA_002500485.1 Dehalococcoidia bacterium UBA7891 | reverse complement strand
TTGTCGCTAAAGCTTTGCTGAGAAGATTATCTAGTTCTTCTGGACAGCTTTCTATAACGCTAGAGAGTGGTTCGTACTCACCGTTCATATGGGCATTGAATATGTCGTAGGCACTTTCTCCTTCGAAAGGAGGTTTTCCGGTAAGAATTTGGTAAAGCAGACAGCCCAGCGAATAAATATCAGATCTGCCATCAATGTCACGGCTTTGAATTTGCTCGGGGGACATATATAGTGGGGTTCCAACCGTAGAATCAGGAGTGCTGACTGTGTTCATCACATCAGCTGTGGCGATCCCAAAATCAGTTAATTTCACGTCGCCGGAATCAGAGATTAGAACGTTTGCTGGTTTAACATCCCTATGGGTCACACCATTTTCATGTGTTACTGCAAGAGCCGAGGCGATTTGAGCCGCTACTGTTAAGGCTCTTCTTGTCGGAAGCGGGTCACCTTGCTCAATTATTCGAGCTAAGTTCTCAGGGACATATTCGGTGACTATATAATGTCGACCCTCTTCTTCGCCATGATCGAACACCTTTATAACATGTGGATGTTCAAGGGATGCAAGAATTGAGGCTTCTCGCTGGAACCTCTCAAGGAAGTCACCATCACTGTGTGCTTCGGCGAGAATTTTGACCGCAACTATCTGACCGGTGGAAGGGTCGTGTCCACGATAAACGGTTCCTTGACCGCCTTTCCCAACGATCTCAAGAAGCTGGTATCGACCGATTCTTCTAATTTGCATATGAGTATAGTTTGACTGACATTTAATAAAATCTTACTTAATATTAGATTACATATGAGTGATTTAGTCACGGGTGTTTACACTTATATGGACTCAGTTCGAATAAAATACACCTTGTTTGTTATTGTTAACTAGACGTTTTAGAGATAGGTTGGTGTTTGTCTATGCAGAAATTGAATCGGGCTGAGGTGGAAATAGTTCTTGCGTCAGGAAGTTCCTTAGCTGGGACCGATCTATCTGAAACCAATTTGTCAGGTATAGATTTTTCCGCTGTAGATATGAGTTCATGTGATATGAGATATACAGACTTAACTGGCGCGGTTTTAAATTCAACTAATTTGAGTCACTCAAATATGGGAGCAGCAGACTTGTCCTTGGCTTCACTGAAGAGAGCTAACTTAAAGAACGTGGATTTGCGTTGGGCAATTCTGAAAAATTCCGATTTCACTGATTCCGACATGCAATCTATTGGATTGCTAGAGGCAAATGTTTCAGGATCAATACTTGCTCGGGTCAATTTAAGCGATGGGGATTTAAGGAGAACCAATCTTTCTGGAGCATCTCTTGTGGGAGCTAATCTTTCACGATCTAATTTGGCCATGGCTGATCTGACAGGTGCTGCTATAGAGGGAGTGTCATTCGACACATGCAACACATATGGCACCAAATTTTAGATATCGTTCTACTCCTGCTGATCCTTTAAGAGTCTCCTCAAAATCTTACCGGATGCATTTTTAGGAATTGCATCGATAAATTCTACCTCTCTAACGTACTTAAAGGTCGCTACCTTTGATGAGACGAATGACATAACAGCATCTTCGGAGATATTACTTCCTTTTGTCTTGACTACGAAGGCTTTAGGAATCTCTCCGGACTCCACATCTGGTTTTCCAATCACGGCTGCGTCAGATATTTCTGGATGTTCTATTAGCAATCCTTCTAGCTCGGCCGGTGGTACTTGGAACCCTTTATATTTGATTAATTCCTTCTTCCTATCAAGAATCCAAACATACCCGTCCTCATCCATTTTCCCTATGTCACCCGTGTGCAGCCATCCATCCGACGTAATAGTTTCCTGTGTAGCTTCAGAGTTATTGAAATACCCCTTCATGACTTGGGGGCCCCTGATTACCAACTCTCCTATCTCCCCGGGGGTCAGTTCCTTAGTAGGGTCTTCAACATCGACTATTTTTTCTTCAGTATCTGATACGGCCGGTCCAATGGAGCCGGCTTTTAGAAGATCCGGTTCTGTGAAATCTATATTCGTTACAGGAGATGACTCAGTCATTCCATATCCCTGAATAACAGGGCAATTCAAAACTTCAGATATTTTTAACTGTAATTCGGAAGAAAGGGGTGCTGCTCCGAACATGGCAAATTTGATGCATGATAAGTCCCTCGATGCCACTCCTGGATACTGACTCAACCCTAATCCCACTGGCGGTACGGTGAAAAGCTTCGTCACCCGATGAGTTTCGATTAAGTCTAAAAACTCTTCCATATCAAATCGCCCCATCATCACTTGGGTTGAACCAGCAGCTATACAAGGATTCATTAAAACATTCATACCGTATATATGAAAGAGCGGAAGGTGTACGAGAATCACATCGTCCTCCGCCATAGACGCCCCGCCTGTAAGGCCTAGGATCTGTTCCACATTGCTTACCACATTGAAATGAGACAGCATTACCCCTTTGCTAAGGCCAGTCGTTCCTGATGAATACGGAAGGGCTGCCAAATCATTTTCAGGGTTTATATTTGTTGCTGTATATGCTTCAGATTGGCCCAGTAATTCCCAAAATGATCCGAGGGTAGCTTTATTGGATGTTATAGCAATTGATCTGACATCATTTTTGATCAATTTTTTGGCTTCATCTAGGATTTCATTTAGCGATTCATGAACCACTAAAATCTGGCATCCACTGTCTTGCACCTGGTGCGCAATTTCCCTTTCCCGATATCCCGAATTTATCGTTGATACTATTGCTCCTGAGCGGCTTATCCCGTGGAATGCTATGACAAATTCAGCACAATTGGGGGCAAGAATTCCAACCCGATCACCTTTCGAGACTCCTAATCTTTTCAAAGCACCTGAAAATTGTGAGCTATATTCTTCCAATTCAGAGAAAGTGTAGCTGCTATTACCATCAATTATGGCGGTTTTATCTGGGAACTTTAGCGACGCTTTTGTCAGAATATCGTGGACCGGATAAACACCATATGGTTTTAATGAAGGTCTTGTGATATTTGCTGGCATATGACACCTCTTAGGTTTCTATTCATGAAAGATAAAGTGTTATTTCTGCATGCGGGAATGATACAGCAAGATTGCAATGACGTTCTCTTTCCAGCGTGCTCGTGTAACTGACAAAATTTGGATCATCTTCTTTCAGGGTATGAGGACAATCTTGCCTACGTTCCATGTGAGGGCATAAATGCATGTCCTTTTGGTAATCCCAAAACCCGACCATTTTCATAGGTCCATAGAATGTTTCTGCAACAATACGAAGGTCCGAAATAATTTCGGTGGCCCTTAAAGTTCCTTGGCCCCTTATATCAAGAGTGACTTCTTCCATGCTTTTAATTCTCCGTAAAATGGTCCCATCCGCCTGTTGTCATTGATATTTTGTTGCCAGAATTATCCACAGTATTTACATTTCCGGAACCAATTTCTATTTCTCCGACTATATGTAGATTCGTTGTGGTTGAATCAGAAATGTATTTGATGAGAGATTCGTGTCCTGTGACCAGCAATTCGTAATCTTCACCACCGCTTACTGCCATTTCTGTAAAATTATCAGGAAATGATGCTTTTAGGTCTTCGTGTACAGGGATATTGTCTATATTTATAGTCGCATTGACGTTACTAGCAACACATATTTTTTTAAGATCGTTAAGTAATCCGTCGCTAATGTCCATTCCTGTTTTTATTCCCATATCTAAAAGATTGATACCTTCGGTAATTCGTGGTTTTGGCAGATAATGCGCATCGTAGAAATGCGATGGTTTTTTGAGCTCACCATTTAAAAGAAGTCTTAGTCCAGCATTGGAGCAACCAAGGGCCCCGGTAACAGCAATAACATCCCCGGGAACCGCTGTTTTCCTCTTCATGGTCTCGGGTTTATCTGTGGATCCCACCACTGTCACGGAAATGAAAAATGTGTCCGATTTTACTATGTCTCCTCCGACCAGTTCTCCCCCGTAGATATTCAAAAAATCTGAGAAACCTAAATAAAGACTTTCTAATTGCTCCACTAATATGTCCGCTCTTATTCCTAAAGTGACGACAGAATATATCGGTTTACATCCCATGGAGGCTATATCACTGTAATTCACAGCCAGTGACTTCCAGCCCAGATCTCGCATATCGACTTCATCAATGACGAAATGAACCTTATCCACCATGGCATCGGTTGTCACCACTTGAAGGTTATCTAAGTTACCTATAACAGCAGCGTCATCACCTATTGAAAGTTCTATCTTACTGTCCGGATTGGGCGTGACATTATTTTCTAGGACGGTTTCCAGCCTAGATATAAGATCAAATTCACTTATTTCTGAAACTTTTGTCATCTAAATGCTACTTTGTTCTCTATCACATATGACTTAGAGCCTACGAAGTGGTATAAAAGCTTTTAGTCATATTATATTTACTTTATTGGAGTACGGTAATTGAAAATTACAGAAATTAAAACATTTCGCATGTCCGCAACGCCACATAAATCAGATACCAATAATTGGTTATTTATAAAAATATATACCGACGCAGGAATTTATGGTGTCGGGGAGGGCAGCCTTCAATACAAAGATCTCGGTCTAATGGCAGAGATAGAAGATTTTTCAAAATTTTTGATTGGGAAAGATCCTTTTGCAATTGAATATATCTGGACCTCACTGTACAGACGGGTCACATGGACTGGTGGAGCTGTGACTATGAGTGCTATCAGTGCTATAGATCTAGCCCTATGGGACTTGAAGGGTAAGGCTCTCGGGGTTCCTGTCTATGAATTGCTTGGTGGAAAAGTAAGGGATGCAGTTCCAGTCTACGCAAATGGGTGGTTTGAGGATGCAGTTACTCCAGAAGACCACGCAGAAATGGCAATAAAGACGGTGGAATCGGGATATCCCTGCCTTAAGTTTTATCCGTTTAAAGGTCAATACGTAACAACTCCCGAAAGAATCAAAACTGGTGTTGAATTAGTAGCCGCCGTACGAAATGCTGTTGGTCCGGACATTCAGATCGGAATAGATGTGAGAGCTCGTTTGGATTTTTGGAGTGCGCTGCAAGTTGCTGAAGAACTTATTCCATACAAGGTTTCTTGGATTGAGGAACCTATACAGTTTGATAATCCAAAGTTGATGGGAGAATTTGCAAGGAAATCTCGAATCCCTGTGTCTACAGGGGAGCAGTTGTACAACCGATGGGATTTTCAGCCATTATTGGACGAAAAATCGATTTCGATAATTCAGCCTGATATATGCCATGCAGGTGGAATCTCAGAGTTAAGAAAAATAGCCTCAGCAGCGGAGACGCAATATGTAAATGTAGCCCCCCAC
>DLRJ01000120.1 GCA_002500485.1 Dehalococcoidia bacterium UBA7891 | reverse complement strand
CTTCAATATACCCCAGGTAGCTGATGCACCATGGTTCATTATGAGTAATCCAATGTTTTACCCTGTCGCCTAAATGGTGGCTGAC
Source organism: Dehalococcoidia bacterium UBA7891 (assembly GCA_002500485.1). Classification (GTDB taxonomy): domain Bacteria; phylum Chloroflexota; class Dehalococcoidia; order Lucifugimonadales; family UBA826; genus UBA11996. The sequence goes on along the minus strand of DLRJ01000120.1, from coordinate 2,571 downwards.
ATGATAACTGTATTTTACAAATTCGTCTACAATCTCTCTATTGGGCCAGCCGCCCGCATCTTCCAGACCCTGGGGAATATCCCAATGGTTTAAGGTTATAAACGGTGTTATTTGATTTTCAAGGAGAGTATCAACCAATTTGCAGTAAAAACCCAATCCGGATTGATTTGGTTTGCTCTCACTGCCTGTTGGAAATATTCGCGGCCAGCTGATTGAAAAGCGGTACGCGTTTATTCCCAGTTCCTGCATTAAGGTTATATCCTGCGGCCACAGGTGGTAATGGTCGCAGGCAGTATCACCGTTATCATTGTTTTTTATCTTTCCCGGAGTGTGACTAAAATTGTCCCATACGGATGGACCCTTACCACCAGCTGTTGGCGCACCTTCAATCTGATAGCTTGAAGTAGCTGTCCCCCATATAAAATTTTCAGGGAATGGGTTCTGCTCAGACATGATTAACATCCTTTTCCTTCGTATTATTGAAAGACAAGCTCTTAAGCCAACCTGGAGAAGCTGCTTTTATTAATTGTTTGGTGTATTCTTCTTTCGGTGATTGTATTAGATCTTCTGCAATGCCTTCTTCCACTATGGAACCGTGTTGGAGTACAATTATCCTGTCCGCAAGATATCGTGCTGAGGCTAAATCATGAGTGATAAATACGATTGTAAGGTTCTTTTCAATGCGCATACGGGCAAATATCTCCAGAATTTCCATGCGTATAGATACGTCCAACATAGATGTGGGTTCATCAGCGATGATCAGATCAGGACTTAGGCTCAGCGCTCGCGCTATTGCTACCCGCTGACGCTCTCCGCCAGACATTTCGTGAGGAAATTTTTCTGCAAATGTAGTACCTGGTCTTAGTCCAACGGTCTCCAGCATTTCAATGATATAGTCAAAAAGTTTTTGTTCAGGTATTAACTGGTGCCTTAGTAGCGGCCTAGCCAAGTGATGATAAACTGTATGGACCGAGTTGAGAGAACCAAAAGGATCTTGAAATACCATCTGGACCTGTTTTCTATATTCTAGGGGCACTCTTCGTGCCTCAGAGATTTTTAAATTGGAGCCTTTTAAGAAGATATCTCCCGAAGTTGGGCGAATTAAGCGCGTTATTAGTTTAGCGATGGTACTTTTTCCACTTCCGGATTCGCCAACCAAACCTATGATCTCACCCGGGAATACCTGGAATGAGACATTGTTAACAACATCGATTGACCTTGGATTAAAAATCCCAGAATCATAAAAACTTTTACTAAGGTTTTGAACTTCTAATATGGGTTGATCACCAAGAACAAGGCTCTTTGGCTTGGGAAGCAGACCTTTTTCCCGAGGCCCTGATGCAGATGGAAGTGATCGAATTAATTTTTGGGTATAGTCATGTTTGCCGCCACTGCGGATCTTCTGTGCCTTATCCAGTTCCACCAGTCTCCCATTTTTCATGATTGCCACCCGATCAGCAAATTCCAATAATAGGTTGAGGTCATGAGTAATAAAAAGGATTGTAAAACCGAGCTCTTTACGTAATTCAATAATTTTTGCAAGGATCTCACGTTCTACGATCACATCAAGGGCAGTTGTGGGTTCATCCATAATAATGAGTGGCGGCATTAGAGCCAGGGCGATAGCGATTACGACTCTTTGTCTCATCCCGCCTGATAATTGATGTGGATAACTGTCTAGGCGGCTTACATCAATATCGATTAACGACAGCAATTCTTTTGTGCGATCCTCCGCAGCTTTTCCCTTTAGATCACTATGCTCTTTCAGCACATCTTCGATCTGTTCTCTTACAGTTAGAACAGGATTTAATGCATTCAGAGCACTCTGCATAACGATTGAAATTTGTTTCCAGCGGTATTGTAACACTTCAGTATTTGAAATAGAAAGAATATCTTTATTATTGATTATAACCTTACCACCTGTAATAACTGCAGGAGGGGGGAGAGTACGCAGCACTGCCTGTACTACGGTACTCTTTCCACTTCCTGATTCTCCTACTAGGCCAAAAATTTCCCCCTGCTGTATTTCAAAAGAAACATCATTTACAGCTTTTACCGGATCACCGGGCGTGATATAGTTCACGCAAAGATTTTGGATGGAGATGACAGAATTATTCATGATCTTTCACAACTGGAGTTATCCCGTTGACAACCGTATCAATTGGAATCTTCTCACGCCATACCCGTTCTGCAATCAACCGCGGATTGGTTACTTCATCAATGCCAAAATTGATAAGCGTTAGAGCAAAACTCACAATGGCAATACTTAGGCCGGTAGGTACAAAGTTCCACCAGGATCCTGTGAGCAGGGCCATGTCGTTGCTGGCCCAGTAAAGGTTGGTGCCCCAAGTAACGGTGCTTACATCGCCCAATCCCAAAAACTCCAATCCCACTTGTGCGCCAATGGCATAAATAGACGCACCAATGAAAGAAGAGGCAAGGAGAGAGAGCATGCGCGGCATAATTTCCAGGACAATAATTCTGATGTTATGCTCCCCACTGACAATTGCGGCTGATACAAAATCGCGACTTCGAAATGTCATCATCTGGGAACGAATTACACGGGCATTC
>DLRJ01000091.1 GCA_002500485.1 Dehalococcoidia bacterium UBA7891 | reverse complement strand
CAGCATCAGGTTCAGTCACATCAGAAGAAAGTGTACTATCCTCTTTTCCATCGTCACCTTTTGTTTCTTCCTGATCTTCGACTGGAGCCTCAGAAATGTATCCTTCAGGAGGAAGTGTTTCTGAGGTTTGTTTAAGACTTAATCCAAGTCTTTTTCTTTCCATCTCAATCTTTAGTATTTTTACCTTGATTTCTTGCCCTTCACTAACAACCTCATTGGGATTCGTTATCACTGCATCACTGAGTTCTGTTATATGAATCAGGCCTTCTATTGAATCCTCCAGCCTGGCGAAGGCTCCAAAATTGGCTATCTTGGTCACAATTGCATCTACAACGTCGCCAACCTGATATCTTTCAAATATGGTTTCCCAAGGCTCCGGTTGCAGTCGGCGCAAGCTTAGAGCGATCTTCATTGTCTCCCTGTCTATCCGGAGGATATACACATCCAATTCTTCCCCCACCTTTACCAAATCCTCAGGAGACCCAACCATGCTCCAGGACATCTCTGAAATGTGGATAAGTCCATCCGCACCGCCCAAATCTACAAACGCACCAAAATTACTTATGCCAGTTACGATGCCTTTGCGAATTTCCCCCTCTTCTAATTTCTGAATAAGCTCAGCCTTCTGCTCATCCCTTTGTTCTTGCAAAGCTGATCTCTCTGAAAAAATAGCCCTGTTTCGAGATCTATTAACCTCAAGCACTTTAACTGTGAGGGTTTTACCGATCAAATCTTTTCCAATTGTATCTTCTGAAACATTTGCCCCACCAGGCTCGGAGGATTCCTGTTTAAAAAGATCTCTTGAAATAGTTATTAGTTGAGACATCGGAACGAAGCCTTGGACATTGGCGACTTCCAGAATACACCCGCCCCGATTAAATCCTGCTATGACGCCCTCAACAGGTTCGTCTTGATCCATTAGTTTTTGAATATCTCTCCAGCCTTCCTCCCCTCTAGCACGGTCCACCGAGAGTATGGGGCCATCTTTAGAATCAGGTCGCATTACGAAGGCAATTAAAGAATCACCTTCACTGAGCTTCACCATTTCTTCTTTGCTAATGGTTTTCATTTCACCCAGCGGCACAAATCCTTCTTCCTTGTGCCCAATGTCAAGAAAGACTCCATCAGAGTCCACCCGCATCACGGATCCTTCAACAACCTCTCCCCTCCTCAAAATCTTGAAATCCATCTCTTCTAGCAGTTGTTGCATATCTTGCGGAGAATTATCTTGAGTTTCAGGTGGCATCCATATACTTCCATTCGTCATAATTTGGCTTGTGCAGCCAACCTAATTATATGTAATACACCATGCGAAGGTAAAGGATGCATTCCAGATTGAGGTTAATTACACAAAATTATTGGCTGTTTTAAGGTTGGGTTTTTGATTAAGACCCTACGGATAGAATAAAAAGAATCCCCTGGCAGTGGCCTATTTTCCCACGCCGTTACCAGCGCAGTATCGTCAGTGCTGAGTAGTTTCACTTCCGTGTTCGGGATGGGAACGGGTGGGTCATACTCGCTTATACCACCAGGAGACAATTAACATATTAACAAGCCTCATCAAAGGCAGGAGTATAAATGTACATTCAATCCACAAATAACACAATACATGTGGGAAGCCAATACAATGTCAAAAGTTATCCGAAATACCAGGTATTCGTCACGGTCCCTAAACCCTTCTACATCCTACTGGTTATTCTTGACCGTACCAATCCCAAATGCTAGCCTTACCGTAGGTAGTTGGATAATTATTTGCAATTGCGAAGGGTATAACTTAAAGAAGCGGGCGAGTGAAGGAGTTGAAAAAGTGGCAACAACAAGCCTAATACAGGTATCTAAGTTAGCTGCCGATAAGCTTTCTGAGATTCTGAAAGAACAAGGTGAAGAAAACGGAATGCTCAGAGTTATGGTTACTCCTAGTCCTAATGGAGGATTCCAGCATGTTCTTGGAGTGGAGTCTGAACCAAAAGATGAAGATATAGTCATCGAGGCATTCGGCATCAAGGTTGTTATCGATGGAGAGAGTGCACCTCTACTAGAGGGAGCTGAAATTGATTATGTTGACGGTTTAATGAGAAGTGGGTTTGTAATCTCAAACCCGAACATTGAGCATTCTGGTGGTGGATGCGGATGTGGAGGCGGAGGAGGAGGTTGTGGCGCAGGAGGCGGAGGCTGCAATTGCGGTGGCGGTGGTTGCGGTGGTGGAGGTTGTGGTGGTGGTTGTGGTTGTGGTGGCCACTAAGATTTAGAAATTTAAAAAGGGGCGGTGTAGACCGCCCCTTTTCACTTAAGAAATGATCCTCCAATACTTAGATTCATTTTTAAAAGACCCTTTCTCAACCCTCGTATCTTTGAGTCTAGTATTACTTTCCATTTTAGTCGCAGTCACAATACATGAATTTTCACATGCATTGGTCTCGAGCAAACTAGGTGATACCACAGCCAAATCATTAGGCAGATTGACACTAAATCCTAAAAGTCACCTTGACCCACTCGGCTCCTTGTTATTTTTATTTGTCGGATTTGGATGGGGCAAACCAGTGCCGGTTGACATATACAGAATCAAAAAAGCGCCTCCTTTATTAGGCATGTCGATGGTATCTTTCGCTGGCCCAGCCTCTAATTTAGTAACAGCTATTTTAATAGGGTTCTGTTTAAAAAAACTGGCTTTAGAATTTGGGTTAAGTGAAATATGGATTGAATTAGGATTCACTTTCGTACAAATTAGCCTAATCCTAGCTGTTTTTAACCTTGTCCCTCTGCCACCATTGGACGGGTACAAGGTAATTTTAGGCATATTACCTAGAAACCTATCAATACTGTATTCGGGTATTGAAAAATATGGGCCATTTGCACTAATAATTCTGTTTTTTATCGATATGACTGTACCCGGTATAAGCATTTTATCAACCCTAATAGGAGGGCCAGTGAAAATACTATTGAACTGGATTTTTTAATACCTATTTATGTCGTCGTGTATCATTTTCATAAGTTTTAATTCTTTATAATAAATCATAAATAAAACATCCGGCTTCAACACAAATTGAAGCTTGGACACCATGAAGAGGTGTAGCTTTGGAACGTATCACTGTGGTTGGAATGGGCGCACTGGGAGCATCACTCGGACTAGCTTTAAAAAATATCAGGCTCAAAAACACTGAAGTAATAGGCCATTGCCTAGACCGAAAAGCAGGGTCTGAAATTAATAAGATCGAAGCATTTGATGCACTGGAAGGTAATCTCAAAAAAGCTATTGAGGGAGCACAGCTTATTGTTCTTGATTATCCTATAAATGAATCTAGGGATCTTTTTGAATCAATAGGATCTTTTGTGTCAGATGGTGCAGTTGTGACAGATATGCGGTCATCAAAAAAGAGGTCTGCAGCTTGGGCTGAGGAATTTTTACCGGGCTCCGTCTCTTATGTCGGAGGTCGGCCAATAATTAAAACCCCAACTAAAGGGATAGGCGATTCTTCACCTAATTTGTTTGACGGGGTCAATTATTGTGTAATCCCATCAAAATCCGCAGATGACCAAGCCACTAAAACAGTGGTCGGATTAGCAGAATCAATAGGAGCAAAACCCTATTTCTTAGATGTTGATGAACATGATAGTTATTCTGCTGCTATGGATCATCTGCCTTATTTGATTTCCACTGCTTTTGTAAATGCCACTTCCAGTAATGCTTCTTGGAGAGAGATGCATAAAAGTGCCGGAAGTTTATTTGATATGCAGTCCACATTAAGCGCTAATGATCCAACAGATACAGAGGCCGACTCGTTGACTATGTCAGAACCATTGATTTACTGGGTTGATCAAATGATCCTATCGCTACATAAACTAAGGACCGAATTGCAAGAAGACAGTGAAAGCTTCATAGAATCTTTTATACACGCTTGGGAACAAAGAGCCAGATGGGAAGCCGGCGTAGTGGGTCAAAATTCAGATATGGAGGAACTGCCAAGTGCTGCTGAGTCTATGGCTTCTGCCTTCCTTGGGGACAAGCTTGCGAGAAGAGTTACAAAAATGGGTGATGCAAATAAAAAAGAGTCCTGGAGATATCCTAGGAGCAGATAGAAAGCAATATGATCAGTAAAATAACATCCCCAGATAGATTGCATGGCATAGTGAAACCCCCAGGGGACAAATCAATATCACACCGAGCAGGTTTATTGAATAGCATCTCTGAAGGTGTATCACATGTATCTAATTTTTGTGTCGGTGATGACAGATCCTCCATGCTAGGTTGTCTTAAAGGATTAGGAGCCAACATCACCAGACATACAAATTGTAAAATTTCCGGAGCCGAAGAATGCTTTGAGATAATCGGATCTGGACTTAATGGTCTAGCCGAACCACAAGATATTTTAAATGCTGGTAACAGCGGTACCACCATGCGGTTAATATCCGGTTTGTTGGCAGGGCAAGACTTTTTCAGCGTGATAACAGGAGACGCTTCTCTTAGGAATCGGCCCATGAAAAGGATAACCACACCGCTAACTCAAATGGGTGCCTATATAAATGGTCGTGATGATGGTTCTCTAGCGCCACTTTCTTTTACAGGTAGTTCTTTAAAAGGAATAGAGTATACGATGCCGGTCGCAAGTGCCCAATTAAAATCCTGTCTCATAATTGCCGGATTATACTCAAATAGCCCCAGCATCATACATCAACCTGCAGAGTCAAGGGATCACACAGAAAGGATGCTCAACTCTATGGGCGGGGATTTGGAAATAAATGGCCTCACAATTAAAACAGGGAACAAAGAACTCAGTTCTGTTGACGTTAAGGTACCTAGCGACACTAGTGGATCTGCTTTTTGGTTGATCGCCGGTGTGTGCCATTCTGATTCAAGGATAACGATCCCGGGAATGGGTATGAACCCTACCCGCACCGGGGTCTTGGAAGTACTTGAATCCATGAACGCGAATATAACAATAGAAAATAAACACCTAGAAGGTGGAGAACCGGCAGGTGATGTAACAGCATCAACTAGTGATTTAGTAGCAACTGAAATATCAGGGGATCTGATACCTCGGGTCGTTGATGAATTACCTATATTAGCTCTCGCCGCCTGTTTCGCTAGAGGCACAACCGTAATAGCTAATGCAGAAGAATTAAGAGTTAAAGAATCAGACCGGATTTCAGCAACTGTTGACAGTCTACAAAGATTAGGTGCACAAATAGAAGAAACATCGGACGGAATGCGAATAACGGGAACTCATACGCTAACTGGTGCTGAAATGGAAACCCACGGAGACCACAGGATTGCCATGACCAACGGAATCGCAGGCTTATTAGCCTCAGGGGAAACCATTATCGGAAATTCTGAGGACGCCAGTGTCTCCTACCCTTCTTTTTGGGAAGTCGTTTCAGAATTACAAAAGTGAGGTTACTAATCTTTTGAATCACAAAGATGTACAACCTCCCATCCTACTAATACTTTCTGGACCGTCAGGCGTGGGAAAGGACGCAGTACTTTCTCGGATGAGAGACCTAGAGGAGCCATACCATTTTACTGTTACAACCACTACAAGAACCAAAAGAAATGGTGAAACAGATGGGAAAGACTATATATTCGTCAGTCAAGCTGAGTTCAGAGCACAAATGGAGCAAGATGGGTTTCTAGAATGGGCAGAGGTTTACGGTAATTATTATGGTGTACCACGTAATCAAGTAAAAACAGCTTTAAAAAAAGGCAAAGACGTCATTGTGAAAATAGATGTCCAAGGGGCCAAAACTATTAAAAGTTTGGCCCCAAACGCCTTATATATATTTCTAGCGCCTCCTAGTATGGATCAGCTAGAAAAAAGATTGAAAGAACGGATGACTGAATCTCCCGATAGTCTTAAGATCAGATTCGAAACTGCCGCCGAGGAAATGAAATCCGCAGGTTGGTTCGATCACGTCGTTATCAACCATGAGAACCAATTGGATCTGGCTGTCGCAGAAATTCAAAATGTGGTTAAAATTGCACGGCTAAAGCAAATGGAAACGCCGAATTTTGAAATTATCTGAATGAAATTTAGGAATCTTTAAGGTTTTTTATAACGTCTCGTAAGATATTTTCTTCATCATCATTTTGAGTATCCATGCTGAAACTCACGGATGCAGCATACTTCCCATAAGTTGATTTTATTTTTGTAGCTATTTGGTCGTAAGTACCTACTACTGCAAAACTATCTAACATTTCATCGGTTATTTCATCACCCATTTCGTTCCATTTTCCATCAATGGACATCCGGTATAGCTTTTCATGCGTATCATCCCAGCCTTGAGCCCTCATAACATCGCCGTAACTACGGGTTGATGCATAAAAGGAGATACGGCTCTTCGTTTCTTTTTTCTTTTTTTCTAGCTCCTCTTCATTTTCACCTGCAACAATAAACCCTCCCCCAGAAATTGATATGTCCTCTACTGACCTGCCAAGTCTTTCCGCACCTTTCTGTAGGTTAGGTAGAACCACATCTCTTGTATACGTTGGAGTGTTGAATGAATGAAGAATCACACCATCACAAAGTTCACCCGCCACTCTAAGCATATTAGGGTTGACACCAGCGATTGAAACTTTAATGTCTGGGTGTTCTATCGGTCCTGGATTGAAAAATGGTGACATTAGATTAAAGGAATAATAGTCTCCTGCGAAGTTTAATTTAGTTCCGTTCTGCCAACAATCCCAAATGTGTTTCAAAGCCATGACATACTCTCTCATCCTTGGAGCGGGAGCTGACCATGGCATGGAAAATCTTCTGACTATGTGCCCTCTAACTTGGCTTCCAAGTCCTAAAGTGAACCTACCTTTCGAAAGGTTTTGTATATCCCACGCAATGTATGCGGTATCCATAGGGCTTCGAGAAAAAGATAGAGCAATAGAAGTTTGCAGCTCAATCTCTTCCGTGTGCTCGGCCGCTAATACCAAAGGCAAATATGGATTATGTCCGGTTTCACTGGAAGAAAAAATGTCGTAACCTCTCTCCTCTGATTTCCTAGCGGCACCAACGATGCCGTCAACAGAGTATTCTTGAAAGCTGGTCGAAACCTTCATAGTCTTTTATCCCCCGTGCATTAATTTCACAACAGGTGGCATTTTACACAGATGCTAAGGCCCTTAACAATAATTTCGGTTCTTCCCAGGCCATTTCCTTATTAATAGCTGGTTTTTGTTTGGGTGGCACCATATATAATGCGATGCAGCAACAAAACATATTGGGGGAAAAATGCAAAACCATTTAGACCTTCTAGAAGCCCTTTACAGTCAGCGAGCCATAAGATATTTCAAAGACCAAGATATCCCAAACGAAATAATCTATAGATTGATAGAAATCGCCACTAAAGCACCCAGTGGGGGCAATAGCCAACCATGGAGATTTTTGATAATTAAGAATCAAGATGCGAAAAACAAAATTGGAGAACTATATCTGCAATCATGGAATCAGGTTTATGGAAGCGGCTCGAATGGAGAAAGGAATCTAGAACAAAAAGTTATGACTTCTGCCTCATACTTGGCTGAAAATATTGCTAAAGCTCCAGTTTGGGTAATGGCCTGCCTGAACCATGATGGAAGCGATTCCCACATGGGGAGGGGGGCGTCAATCTATCCTGCTGTGCAAAATTTTTTACTGGGTTGCATGGAATTTGGACTAGGAAGCGTCATAACTACATTACATAAAAGGTACGAAAAAGAAGTGAAGGAACTGCTAAACATCCCAGATAATACTGAAACTGCAGCTTTGTTGCCTCTGGGTTATTTGGATGAAAAAGTAAACTACGGTCCCACCAAAAGGGAGCCCGTAGACCAAATTACCTATCAAGATAGTTGGGGAAATCCTTTCAAATAGCTAATCAAAAATCGAAGAGGAGATAGGCCATGGAGTACGAATTCATAAATTACGAAAAAAAGGACAAGATAGTCTATATAACAATAAATCGGCCGGAAAGACTGAATGCGCTTCATCCCCCGGCTAATCTAGAGATGAAAGCCGCCTTTATGGCTTTTGAGAATGACCCTGATGCTTGGGTAGCAATAGTTACTGGAACCGGTGAAAGAGCTTTTTGTGCGGGTAATGACCTTAGATACACAGCGGAAAACTGGGGAGAACGAGAAAAAGAAGCCACAACAGGAGCCCGTACAAGAGCGGCATTCGGAGGAATAACCACGGATACAGATTTCAAATGCTGGAAACCAATAATAGCTGCGGTCAATGGGTACGCTTTAGGAGGCGGTCTTGAACTTGCTATGGCCTGCGACATAATAATCATCGCAGACCATGCAGAAGTAGGACTCCCGGAACCGCGAGTTGGGTTAATTGCAGGCGCAGGAGGGGTCCATCGATTGCCAAGGCATGTACCGTTGAAAAGAGCACTGGGCATGATGCTAACCGCAAGGCGAATCAGTGCACAAGAAGCCTACGAATTAGGTTTAGTTAACGAAATAGTCCCTTTAGCTGAAGTTGTCTCCACAGCAGAAAGATGGGCAAATGAGATTTTAGAGGCGGCTCCCCTTTCTGTCCGAGCTTCTAAACAAATGGCTTATGAAGGCCTTGGTTGGCCACTTGATAATGCACTACAAAGAAAGTACTCAGAGGAAAATAATTACCTCGGTTCAGCTGATCAAAGGGAAGGACCATTGGCATTTTCAGAAAAAAGAAAACCAAATTGGATCGGGGCCTAAGGAAACATTAAATAAAGGCATTTGCACTCACTATGACAACAGAAAACAGATTGCTACTTCCCCAAAGCGTTACCCCAGACAATTACCAAGTTGAATTAGAACCTAACTTTGAAACTTTCACTTTCAATGGAAAAGTCATCATCAAAGCTAGCGTTAATGAAAACACAGATTCGGTAACGCTTAACTCAGCCGAACTTGAGATCACTGCTGTATCAGCAGTTTCTCAAGGTCACAATTTAGAAGTGTCCACTATTTCCACCGACCCAGATCACGAAACCCTCACCATCACTTTCGACAATACCATCAAAAAAGGCGAATCCAACTTACAGTTACAAATTTCATTTGTTGGTGAGCTCAATGATAGGTTACTTGGTTTTTACAGAAGCCAATACACTGATATTAATGGAAATGAAAAATACTTGGCAGCCACTCAATTTGAGTCCACGGACGCAAGGAGAGCTTTCCCATGTTGGGACGAACCCTCTACAAAAGCAACCTTTGACGTCTTACTGGTCATACCAGGTGAAATGAAGGCCGTATCAAATATGCCTATTGCTTCCGAATCTCAAGGAAGAGATGGTCAAAAAACCATAGTTTTTGATACTACCCCGGTTATGTCCACTTATTTACTTGCTTTCATTATTGGGGAATTAGGATGCATTGAACAATCGACCGATAGCGGAACATTAATGCGAGTTTGGACCACATCCGGAAAAGAGGAACAAGGACGGTTTGCATTGCAAACTTCTGTGGATTTGCTTAACTATTATAATGACTATTTTGGTATTCCGTTTCCTCTGCCCAAATTAGACCATCTGGCCATCCCTGACTTTGCAGCCGGTGCCATGGAGAATTGGGGAGCCATCACATATCGAGAGGTAGCCTTGTTGGTCGACCCTGACAATAGTTCAGCGGGTACAAGACAAATAGTGGCTGCAATAATTTCCCACGAAATGGCCCATATGTGGTTTGGTGATTTGGTAACGATGAAGTGGTGGAATGATTTATGGCTCAACGAGAGCTTCGCTTCATGGATGGGAGATAAAGCAGTAGACGCTATCCATCCTGAATGGGATATGTGGACGCAGTTTTTAACTGCAGACACTGCCTCAGCTTTTTCTCTAGACGGTCTCTCAAATTCACATCCGATAGAACAAGAGGTAAATAATCCGGCAGAAATTGGACAGTTGTTTGATGCGATCAGTTATAGCAAAGGGGGCTCGATTTTACGGATGCTGGAGGACTTCATAGGAGCTTCAGATTTCCAAAAGGGTATACGAGCCTACTTAACAGACAACTCCTACGGAAACGCAGAAACTCAAGATTTATGGAGCGCTCTTGAAGTTTCTTCTGGTAAACCAGTTGGTAAGGTAATGGATTCCTGGGTTAAACAAACAGGATTTCCTATGATTTCAGCCGACAGAGCCCAAGATTCCAAAAACATAAAGCTTTCCCAAACAAGATTTTTATATGACCACATAGAAGATAAGCAGGACAACAAAGAGAAAACATCTTGGTTTGTCCCAATAAAGATCGGCAGCAACCTGGACGATAATCTTCAAACTCTGTTAATGGAATCCCGTGATATAAAAATACAATTGGAGACCAATCAAAAGGGCAATGTCTCATGGATTAAATTAAACCCAAACCAAACAGGATTTTATAGAACTAAATACACTGAATCGGATCTAGAAAATTTAGAAAATGCAATCGTTGCCGGGGAACTTAATCCTAGAGATAGACTAGGGGTGCAAGGAGATTGTTACGCTCTTGTCAGGGCTGGGTATACACCAGTGGAACATTTCCTTAATCTAGCCACAGGGTATTCCAATGAGTCTGATGCTTCCGTACTTTCTGACCTTGCAACTGGGCTTAGGGGTATTGAAAACTTAATTTCCGAATTAAGTTGCCACCCTGAATATCAAATTTTCTGTAGGAACATATTCTCGGCTATAAGCGAAAAAATAGGATGGGAAAAACGATTAGGTGATGGCCATTTAGACGCACTTTTAAGAAGCACGTCTCTTGGAAATTCTGGACACTATGGTGACAAATCTGTCCTTGAAGAAGCTCGCATCAAATATGACAATCATGTATCTGGACGGCAACTCATACACCCTGACATACGTACAGTTGTTTTCAACTTAGCGGCCCAAGAAGGCGATAAAGTAGTTTATGACCAGATGTGGGTTTTGGAAAAAGCCTCGAATCTTCAGGAAGAGAAGGTTAGACTCCATTCGGCCTTATCTAATTTTAAGGATAGATCTTTGTTGCAGGAAACTTTGAAAAAATCACTAAGCGAAGATATCCGCGTACAAGACTCGATAAGGGTAATTGTGACAGTAGCAGGCTCAGTATTAGGAAGATCATTAGCCTGGGATTTTGTACGAGACAATTGGAAAGAAATTGACCGGAGATACGGTGACGGGGGATTCGCATTGATGCGCCTTGTATCAATAGTTTCCGGGTTTACAACCAGCGAAAGATTGAAAGAAGTGGAACTCTTCTTTGAAGAGAATCCAACTCCAGCGGCCGAGAGGACTATAAGACAGGCCATGGAAAGAATACGATTGAACCAAGCTTGGCTTTCAAAATACTCTGGCCAAATATCGGATTTTTTGAGGTAGAACCCTATTTAGGTTTATAGACTTCTTCAGTTAGTCTCGATCTTTGAAGTTTAAGGTATGATTTGATTGAGTAGTCGGGCTGAAATTCACTCAATATCTTATTTGCCGGATTGTCTTCACGGCAAAGCAAATCAACTATCGTAGCCGCGAGCGCCTTCGCTGGATTCACCACACCTTGAGTGTAATCTTGCACTAAATAGTCATCCCCGTGGCCAGTGCCCGTAGCGACTCCTGTGTATGGATGAATTACAGGCATGATTTGACTGAGATCGCCCATATCAGTGCTGCCACCAGAATTGTGAGTTGGGGATTTTTGGATCACATGATCATCCCCTACCAAAGAGGCAGCGTTGCTAATAAAAATATCTGACATATGAGGATTATTTTTGATTGGCATATATCCTGGTAATGTGATTATCTCCAGCTCACAGCCTAAGGCAAGTGCCCCCGCTCTCAAACACCTGTCCATTTTCAAATTAGCATCTGCAATTGCTGCAGTTGTGCCACCTCTTACTCTCCCTTCATATTTAATTTCAGCAGGTATCGAACTAACGGAAACGCCCCCTTTGGTCATAATGCCGTGAAGCCTTATGGTATCCTCGTTTTTGAAGGTCTCTCTTTGGGTATTTAAAGCGTTTAACGAAACAATTGAAGCCTGCAAGGCATTAATACCCTCATGAGGTGAGCCTCCGGCGTGAGAAGCCTTACCTATAAATCGGACGTATTTCACCACATGTCCGTTACTTGTACCTCCGATTGAAAATTTTCCTTCTTCAATTTTGGAGGTGTGTGCCATGACAGCCATATCCACATCGTTGAATGCTCCTATATTCAAAAATTCTTGTTTCCCAGACATGAATTCAATTTGACCTTCCTTATGAAGGCCATATCTATACTCAACGTCAATAAACTCCTCGGCAGGAAGAGCCATAAATGCCAGCTTACCCCGGGTTTTGGAACTCTTGGCAATTTCCTGGAAAGCAGCAACAACCCCTAGCATCATCCCAATTTGACAATGATGGCCACATGCGTGGGCAGCGTCGGTTTCCGGATTGGCATGTGAATGTCCTGCAACCCTCAAAGAATCCAATTCTCCGATTATGGCAATAGTTGGTCCAGGCAGTCCACCATCGATAATTCCCTTGATTCCCGTGAGGGCAATTCCTTTTTGGTGCGGCAGGCCAAGTTCTTGCAGCTTTTGGCTCACAAATTTGGATGTTTCGAACTCATGGAAGCCTGGTTCAGGATTTTGAAGAATATGTTTCGATATATTTACCAACCAGTCAGCGCGACTATCGATAATCTCCCAACACTTCAATTTAAGGGAATTAGAATCCATTCCTATCTTCTCTGATACACAATTATTCTTTAAAAGTTTCTTCTTTAGTCATGCTTCGCAAAAGGGAAAGGTATGAAGATTTGGTGAGTGGAGGCTCATTCTCGGACACTATTTTAGAGGCATTAGAAGCTCCTTCTGTCAATAGGTCTACAACGGTCATTGCCATTGCCTTTGCTCCAGTTAGGACTGCCAACTCATAATCCTCTATCACGTAGTCAATACCATGCCCGTTACCAGATGCGGCTTCAACGTATGGATGTATCACTGGCATTAGCTGAGATATATCCCCCATGTCAGTTGACCCAGTCCGATGGGTAAGTCGACCCAGGTTTTCAGAACCAACTAATTCAGCCGCATTCCCTTGATAAAGATCTAAAAAAGTCTCGTTACTTTGAATCGGAAGATATCCCGGCAGAGTTGTAATAGCCACTGATCCTCCAACAGCCATCGCACCTGCCCTTAAAGCCCTATCAACTTTTTCGGATGCAGATAAAAACGCCTCTATTGATGCGCCCCTAACGTAGGTTTCCATCCTGACATCGGCTGGCACTGAACTTACAGCCACTCCCCCTTTTGTGATAATCGGATGTATTCTTATCGTATCTTGATCCCTATAAGTTTCCCTTTGGGCATGTATAGCAGACATAGCAACCATAGCAGCATTTAGAGCATTGACTCCCATATGAGGTGCTCCCCCGGCATGAGAAGCAACTCCTGAAAATTTGATCGATTTTGCAACCAACCCATTGTTTGTCCCACCAAATGATATTTTGCAATTATTTGATGGCACCGAGGTATGAGTCATCATCGCCATATCAACATCGTCAAAATGTCCGAGTCTTACAAATTCTGGCTTACCACCCAAAAATTCTATTTCCCCACCTTTCCTTAAGCCATCCCTGTATTCGACTTCAATATACTCTTCGGCTGGCACTGCCATAAAGGTTACTTTCCCCGCCAATTCATCTAACACTCCAGCTGCCTTCAATCCGACAGCGACACCCAACATCATGGCTATCTGACAATGATGCCCGCAGGCGTGCGCAGCTGTAGTTTCTTTATCCTCATATGGGTGTCCCAGTACTTTAAGTGAATCTAATTCACCAATGACGGCTATGTTTGGACCAGGGGTCCCAGTTTCTAAGGAAGATTTAAGACCTGTAATTGCTATACCTTTCTCATGGGGTATCTGAAAAGCTTCAAATTCCCGAGAAACGATTTCCGCAGTCTTAAATTCCTTGAACCCTGGCTCAGGGTTTTTCAGTATCTCTTTGGCAATGGAAATTAATTTATCCCCATTTCTTTCAATTTCGTCGCAAACCAAAGATTTAATTCTTTCTAGATCCAAAATCCAACACTCCTCATTAAATTAACCAGTTGATATAAAATTAATCATCTTCTAGGGTTGAAGTATCTCCTTCTGGTAGTCCAAGCTCGCGAGCCTTTAAAAGTCGACGCATGATCTTTCCACTCCTAGTTTTTGGCAATGACGGTATGAAATCTATTTCCCGAGGAGCTACTGCGGTTGATAGTTTCTCTCTGGCGAACCGCATGATCTCATTTCTAAGTTTAGTGGATTCTTCATACCCATCTTTAAGAGATACAAATGCCTTAACTATCTCCATAGCAATTTCGTCTGGTTTCCCAATTACACCGGCCTCAGCCACTGCCGGATGCTCAATCAAAGCGCTTTCAACTTCAAAGGGTCCGACGAGATGGCCAGCGGTATTTATTACATCATCAGCCCTTCCAACAAACCAGAAATATCCGTCAGAATCTTTCCTAGCGGTGTCTCCGGTTATATACCACCCTTTTCTAAATCTGGAATTATACATTTCAGCATTGTTCCAATATCCATGAAACATTGACGGCCATCCGGGTTTAACGACCAAGTTCCCGTCTTCTCCATCTGGCACCTCGTTGAAATCTTCATCTACTATGGCAAGCTGAACACCTGGTATAGGTTTACCCATAGACCCAGGCCTCACTTCCATACTTGGATAATTGGCACACATAATTGCCCCAGTCTCTGTTTGCCACCAATTGTCATGGAAAGGCATTCCGAAAACATCGTCCCCCCACACAACCGCCTCAGGGTTTAATGGTTCACCTACACTACACATGTACCTCAATGAAGAGAGCTCAAACTTGGCCGGGACTTTTTCTCCCGCCTTCATAAGCATTCGAATGGCAGTTGGAGCCGTATACCAAACAGTGACTTTATGCTTTTGTATCTGTTCGTACCATCTACTAGCACTGAATCCTCCCTCGTAAATCAACTGAGTTACACCATTTGTCCAAGGTGCTAGCATCCCGTATGAAGTCCCAGTCACCCACCCTGGGTCCGCTGTGCACCAATAAATGTCATCGTCATGCAGATCCAATGCCCATCGACCCGTGGCCATTTGCTGCACTACAGCTTGATGCCTGTGAACTGCACCTTTGGGTTTCCCGGTAGTTCCGGAGGTGTAATGCATTATGGAATAATCGTATTGACCTGTAACTACAGTGGTGAAATCTTCAGAAGCCTTATCCATTTCCTCATCATAAGAAAGGTCCTGAGGGTCAATAGGAGCAGCATCTCTAAAATCTTTATTCACTATTAATATGTGCTGAAGGTCAAATAATTCTGGGATGATCTCAGCAATTTTTTTTCTCAAGTCCGGCTGGGTAACTAACACTTTAGCCCCACTATCTTGCATCCTATCTCTAACTGGTTCCGGACCAAAAGCAGAGAAAAGAGGCCCTACAACAGCACCTGCCTTCAAAGCCCCGAAAAATGCAATATAGAGCTCAGGCAGCCTATCCATAAATATGAATACCCGGTCACCTTTTTGAATTCCAAGACTTTGCAGTACATTTGCAAATTTATTAGTCAGGCGCTGCATATCACCAAAGGTATAATCTTCACGCTCCCCGTTTTTACCTTCCCAAATCATAGCTATTTTCTCTCGTTTATCACCATTAGCATGTCGATCAATAGCTTCATGAGCTTTGTTCAAGCCTCCTCCGGGCAGCCAATCCAACTGTTTGTAAAGGGATTCCCAATCAAAACCTTTATAAGATTCTTCGAGGTCGAGATTCGGCTTAATCTCCATTTTATCCACTGAAACTTTCTTTATCGGTTTGAAATTTGCCTCTGCCATAAAACTAACCTCGTGAATCATTTGTGTAGAATGCGAATATTATCAGGATCATGGTTTATAGTGCTAACTTTTTATTTTTGGCCTGAAAGAAGATAGTGGAAATAATATTTACAACCAATATTTTGAGATATTTCGCATGGATACCTATGAAAATATATATGAAGTAGTTAGACAGGTCCCGTTTGGTATGGTGACCACATACGGTAAAGTCGCGCAACTTTCAGGGATGAATAATGCCAGGGTGGTCGGTTACGCCCTTTCTGTCCTCCAAGCCAACACAGAAATTCCATGGCACAGAATTGTGAACAGAAAGGGAGCGATAAGTTACAGAGAGGGAGCAGGGCCAAGTTTGCAAAAAACTATGCTGGAATCAGAGGGAGTAGTATTTAACAAAAAGGGTTGCATCAACTTGGAAATATATCGATGGTAGTGCTCAATATCCTACATCCGATTTCTTGACCCTTTGGAAAAAAGCTTCCTATAATTCTTCACCACTAACAATTGAACTGAAGGAGCATGTATTGACCTATCAAACGATCCTATATGACACATTTGAAGGGGTAGCTACTATAACCCTCAATAGACCCGAGGTAATGAATGCCCTCAGCACAACTCTTTATCGTGAACTTGACCGAGCCATAACAGCGGTCGAATCTGACGATGAGGTCAAGGCAGTTATAATCACTGGTGCTGGAGACAGAGCATTCACTGCAGGGGCAGACATCCACGAGATGACAAGAAATGCCGAAAGTGACAATCCTCCTGCCCAAGACCCTAACAGACCTACTTATGCCTGGCACATTGGAAGCTGCACAAAACCAACCATAGGGGCCCTAAACGGTTTGGCCTACGGAGGAGGTGCTGTTTTGGCTTCAAGTTTGGATATAAGAATTGGGTGCGAAAGAACAAAATTTAGATTTCTTGCAGCCGCATATGGGAGAGTAAATTCAACGTGGAGCTTACCTATGCAAATAGGTTGGCCTAAAGCCAAGGAATTGCTTCTCACTGCCCGTGTTGTAGAAGCCGAAGAGAGTCTCCAAATTGGATTGATAAATCATCTAGTCCACTCTACGGACCTCTTAGATAAAGCCAACGAATTGGCCAAAATGATTGTAGGAAACGACGATCGCATGGTGCAAGGAATCAAGAAACTTTTGATCGAAGACATAGGGGAAGGCTGGGAGAGTACCTATCAAAAGGAGTTGACTGCTCAAACCAATGAACTTAAACCCACACCAGTCTTAGAAGGATTTAAACCTTTTATAGACCGCAAAGGCAGAAAAGCTTAGGTCAACATCGAAAAATCGCTGGTTATATCAAATTATGAGAACAGAATAAAGTTCGACGCCGATTTGAGTAAGGAGAATTAGGTATGAAAACGGCAGCTATCGGAGTAGGAGCAATCGCAGGAACCTTAGCTGGTTTTATGGCTAAGGAAGGCAATGATGTGTTACTGATAGATGGATGGAAAGAACATGTGGATTCCATGAATGAAAAAGGACTTACCTTGAACGGCATAGTGGGAGAGCATATCGTCAAGGTCGAGGCTATACACACAGATGAAATCCCAAACATAAGTGATAAATTCGATATGATTATTGTAGGCGTAAAATCCTACGACACGGAGAATGCTATCACGGCGATGCTTCCATTCATGAATGACGAAACCTATGTGGTAAGCCCTCAAAATAGCATTAACGAAACTTTGATAGCGCCTCTTGTAGGAGCTCATAGAACTATCGGATGCATAACTACTATTTCTGCAGGGCTTTACGAGCCGGGCCACATAACCCGCACTGGTAGTGTTTCTCAATCTCTACAGAAAGAACCAATTTGCTTCACAGTAGGAGAATTGAACGGAGAAATCACCGAAAGAGTCCAGACAATAGCGGATCTATTCAGTTCTGCTGGTAAAACGATGGTTACGGACGATCTGTGGGGTCAACGCTGGTCAAAAATGGTCACTAACTGTATGGTCAATGCAACGGCAGGGATAACTGGGCTTTTGAGTCACGAGGTGAGAGCCGATAAAGAAACCAGAAATCAAATACTCAATTTAGCTATTGAAACAGTAAAAGTCGGTCGAACTCTTGGGTACAATGTTAAACCTCCCATGGGCGACTTTTCACTTGAAGATATGGAAAAAGGCGCCGGTCCAGAAGGAAATGAAGAACTAGATAGAGTCCTACAAGGAACTCCACCCGAAGTGCCAGGAAGACCATCCTTAGCCCAAGATGTAATGAAAGGAAGAAAAACCGAAATTGATTATCTGAATGGCCTCGTGTCTGATAAAGGTAGAGAAATAGGTGTAGAAACCCCCTATAGTGATGCAGTTACCCAGGTGCTAAAGGGAGTTGAATCGGGGGAATTTGAGGTGGGTATGGATAATATACAAAGAGTTTCAAACATTGTAAGGACATATTATGCAAAATAATTCATCTTTAAACGGGAAAGTGGCTTTAGTAACCGGTTCCGGCCGGAATATAGGAAGGGCAACCGCATTGCGACTGGCATCTTTGGGCGCTGCAGTGGCAGTAAATGCCAGAACAAATGAATCAGAAGCTAAGTCGGTGGAGAAAGAAATTACAGACAATGGTGGGCAGTCCGTTGCAGTGTTGGGAAACGTTGGATCAGAGAGTGAAGTGAAATCAATGTTTGAAAAAATTGAAGGAACATTAGGAAATGTCACCATACTGGTAAATAACGCAGGGCTCAGAGAAGATCAGTTTACTTCCCAAATGACAACCGAGGAATGGCGTAGGGTTTTATCCGTAAACCTTGATGGCCCATTTTACTGTAGCCGAACAGCTATACCAGGAATGATAGAAGCTGATTGGGGAAGGATAATAAATGTATCTGGCTTAAATTCATTTAAAGGAAAGGATGGATGGGGACACGTCTGTGCTTCCAAAATGGGAGCGATAGGGTTAACACGAGCTTTATCAATCGAACTTGCAGCAAATAACATATTGGTCAACCACATAGTCCCAGGTGCGTTTGACACTTCCAATGCATCCGGAAGCAATCCGACACCGGTCGTTACAAACATACCTGTTGGCCGACTCGGATATCCAGTTGAGATAGCCTCGGCAGTAGATTTTTTGGTATCCCCTGAAAACACCTTCATCACCGGGCAAACAATACATGTAAATGGCGGGGCATTTACTTATTAAGCAGAGACGAATACTGACTATTTCGGAGATTCAAACTGAAAATTAAAGTACTTTATTTCGCATCCTACAGAGAACAATGTGGGAAAAATACAGAAACATTTACATTGCCTAAAGAAAGTACGTTGGCTGATCTTATTGCTTGTGTTTTAGAAACAAATATAGGAATAAGATGCTCCCCTGACACAATAGTTGCAGCGGTGAATGAAGAGTATCAAACACACGACCAGGTGCTGCTTGCAGGAGATATTGTGGCGCTGATACCCCCTGTGAGTGGTGGATAAATCAACCAGGAGCCAGTTTGTCTAAGAAGATTGGATACGAAACATTCATAACCCATAATGAGTTGAACATTGAAAAATTATCAGCAGATGTCATTGCAGATCGCCACGGTGCTGTTGTGGTTTTCAATGGAATAACCAGAGATCATACAGATGGAAGAAAAGTTTTGTTCCTCGAGTATGAAGCCTACCTTCCAATGGCCAAAGCGAAACTTAACGACGTCGCCGAGGAAATGTGTGACAAATGGGACGTATCGGTAGTCATAGCCCACAGAATTGGCAGAGTAGATATAGGGGAATCTAGCCTAATAGTTACAGTTGGGTCCCCACACAGAGCATCTGCTTATCAAGCCAGCCAATATTCAGTCGATAGAATAAAGCAAATAGTTCCTATCTGGAAAAAGGAGCATTTTGATGGCGGAGAAGTCTGGATTGGCGATGCAGAAGGATTCAGACCACTGACTGGATAAACGTACTCTAAATTTAATGGCAGAAAATATAGGAAAATATTTACCTGGGCGCGACCAAAGAAAGGTAAAAGCATTCCTAATTCATTACTTTTCCTATGAAAGTACATTTTCGGGGATTTCGGCATACACATTAGGTTAAAGTACGTTTATCGTATAATTTATACAATTACCCTATGTGTTAATTCGCGTATTTTCTAATTTTTTTACGGTATTCGTATATATATATAGATTAGTTCCGGATTTCACAATTAATTGTCTTGCCACGACTAGATAGTCAAACCTATAATTGAAGTTCTATAAATGAATTGGAGGGATCGCATAGAGGTCTAGTGCGGCCGCCTGCTAAGCGGTTAGGGGATGAAAGTCCTCTCATGGGTTCGAATCCCATTCCCTCCGCCACAACTGAAAATTATGGGGCTTGCAATAAATAGATGCGAAGCTATCACATTTGGACTACAGGATGCCAAATGAACAAGGCAGATTCAGAGCGCCTAAGTAGTGCTTTAAATCAGATGGGCCTTGTGTCAACGGAATCAAAAGAAGCAGCCGACATAGTTGTGCTTAACACATGCGTTGTCCGGCAGAACGCTGAAGACAAAGCCGTAGGAACTTTGACCAGCTTAAAGCCGAGTAAAGAGCTGGATCCAGAAAAAGTTATTGCTCTGATGGGGTGTATGGTTGGGCCCAACATGAGTGCTTTAGAAAAACGTTTCCCTTACGTAGATGTATTTATGGCACCCCAGCAGTACAGCCCACTGATTAAATATCTCGGAGAAAAGTTAAAAATTGATGCGGAAGGCTGTATAGGTCCTTTAAGCGCTGCTCCCGCAATAAGCACCTACATCCCAATAATTCATGGGTGTGACAAATTTTGCTCATTTTGTATTATTCCTTATCGTCGTGGAAGGGAGAAAAGTAGATCTGTACAAGAGATTGTTCATGAAACCGAAATGTTGGTAGAAAGGGGAGTTAAGGAAGTTACATTGCTAGGCCAAAATGTAGATTCCTTTGGTCACGATCTAGGGGGAACAATTAACCTTTCAAACTTGTTGGTAGCTGTAAATGAAGTATCTGGCTTGGAAAGAATAAGATTCTTAACCTCACATCCCAATGATATGGAAGACAGCATAATAGAAGCCGTGAATGGTCTAGAAAAAGTTTGCGAGCATATAAATTTACCTTTTCAGGCCGGGGATGACGAGATTCTGCGCACTATGCGACGCGGTTACACAAACGAAGAATATAGGCGCCTAATAGATAAAATTAGGAATAGGGTGTCCGGTGTGAGTATAAGCACAGATTTAATAGTTGGTTTCTGCGGGGAGACTGACGAACAATTTGCAAACACTCTTGAGATGATTAAAGACATAAAATTCGACAAGGTTCATTCGGCGGCGTACTCCACCCGAGAAGGTACTATAGCTTCAAGGAAAATGATTGACGACGTAGAAGAAGACATAAAAAAAGAGCGCCTCAAAATAATTAATGCCGAACAAGAAAAAATAGTGGCCTGCATCAATTCCAACCTCAAAGGAAAGACTCAGAACATCCTTGTCGAGGGACGAAAAAAAGGGAAATGGTTTGGAAGAAACAGGAATGATAAGCTGGTTTTTCTTGATAGTGACAATGTGAATGCCGGCGAAATGATCGACGTGAAAATAAAAGAGACGAGCCCATGGTATTTGGAAGGCTCTATAAGTAACGACATCCGAAAGTAACAAGGAATACATAGAAGATGGTTATAAAAATAGATAAACACCCCATACCAATTACAGAAATAGAACAATCGGCCTTCTGTCAAACTGACGAAGAACTAGCCTCAAAAACTTTAGAACAGGAGTTTAATTCCGGTGTTCGTTGGCAAAAACTTCCAGTAAGTTATATGCGAACGAGCCCGGAAAAACTTGAACAAAAGATTTCTGCAGCAAAAAAGAAGCTTGGTAATAAAATCGTAATACTTGGTCACCATTATCAAAGGGATGAGGTCATTCAGTTTGCGGATGTTAGGGGTGACTCTTTCAAATTATCACAACATGCTGCGGAATTAAGAGACCCCGAATATATTATTTTTTGTGGTGTTCATTTCATGGCCGAAACTGCTGACATATTAAGTAGCCAAACACAACAAGTCATCCTACCCAACCTCACCGCTGGGTGTTCCATGGCTGACATGGCTCATATTGATGACGTAATGGATTGTTGGGAGGATCTCACAGAAATACTGGGCGAAGGGTCCGTTGTACCAATGACCTATATGAACTCCACCGCTGCAATAAAATCACTCTGTGGAAAAAATGGTGGGATCGTTTGTACATCTGCAAATGCTTCAGCTGCCTTCAATTGGGCTTTTGAAAAAGGGGAGAAAATCCTATTCCTTCCAGATCAACATTTGGGAAGAAATACTGCTGTAACGAAAGGTGTAAACCTTAATGAAATGATCGTTTGGAATCCTTTTAAACCTTTGGGGGGGAATTCAATTGAGTCGATTGAAAATTCTAAAATCATTCTATGGCAAGGCCATTGTTCAGTTCACACCAGATTTACGGTTGATCAAATAAAATCTGCCAGAAACTCTTATGCCGATGTCTCCGTCGTGGTACATCCAGAATGCACATTAGATGTAGTCGAATCAGCAGATTATGTAGGCTCCACAGAATACATAAGGCAAATAATTGATGAAGGAGAGCCCGAAACGACTTGGGCGGTAGGCACTGAAATAAGTTTAGTGAACAGAATTGCCACTGAAAATCCGGATAAAAATATTTTTTGCCTGGATTCAGTTGTCTGCCCTTGCTCTACAATGTATCGGATTCATCCAGCCTATCTAGCCTGGGTCTTGGATGGGCTACTAGAAGGCGTCGTGGTAAACCAGATAACAGTAGATGAGACCACTAGAAAATATTCACGGATAGCACTGGATCGAATGCTATCTATAAAATAAAATACCTCCCGATTATTCCATACATACTCAAAATGCCCCGCCCTCAAACACAGGCTGGGCATTTTGTTAGGAGACTAAAGTGCAACTAACGCCCGATATTGAAAAACTCATAGACTTAGCAATCATGGAAGACTACTCCATGGGTGACGCTACCACTGATGCACTGATTTCGAATGAAACTATTGGCAGTGCTACGGTAGTCGCAGACGAAGAAGGTACCATAGCGGGTTTAAGCCTTGCTGTGAGAATATTTCAAAAAATGGATTCATCTCTTGAAACCACTGTATTGATCCCGGACGGGTCAAAAGTGACTAAAAATGACCGTATACTTGAAATTAGTGGGTACCTATCATCAATTCTGACAGCTGAAAGAACTGCACTTAATTTTCTAAGAAAATTGAGTGGGGTGTCCACTGAAACTGCTAAATATGTCGATGAAATATCTCATACGAATTCCCGAATCGTCGATACTAGAAAAACCACACCAGGGTTCCGAGCTTTGGAAAAGTACGCTGTGAGAATGGGTGGTGGTCATAATCACCGACAAAATCTCTCTGATGGAATACTAATAAAAGACAACCATGTAAAAACATTAAAACTGGAGGGCTTAAACCTGACAGGAGTAATACAGAAAGCCAAATCCAATGCATCTCATACTATAAAAGTTGAGGTGGAAGTCGAAACGGTAGAACAGGCTGTAGAGGCTGCATCTGCCGGAGCTGACATAATATTGTTGGATAATATGTCGATTGAAGAGATGAGGAAAGCCGTTGAATCCTGCCCGGATAGAGCTGTCACCGAAGCCTCCGGGGGTATTAATTTGGAAACTATCAAATCGATCGCTGAAACTGGGGTAAATCTAATCTCAGTAGGAGCGATAACTCACTCGGCCCCGAACCTAGACTTGAGTTTAGAT
>DLRJ01000087.1:2959-3382 GCA_002500485.1 Dehalococcoidia bacterium UBA7891 | reverse complement strand
GTGGCAAAAGTATTAAGCTGGATCAAATAATCAACATCTAAACCTCTCCCACCGCCCTGGTAGGCCAGGGTGGAGTCCTGGTATCGATCAGCAATCACACAGGTACCTTCTTCTAGTGCGGGCAGAATCGTATCTTTCGTTAACTGCGCACGACTTGCTGTCATAAGCAGGGCTTCTGCCCGTGCAGACATGGTATCAGAACGAGTTTTTAACAATATATTTCTAATTTCTTCAGAGATCGTGGATCCGCCCGGTTCCCTGACCAACATAGCAATAACACCATCTTTTTCAAGTTTATCCATAAGCAGTTGAACCTGGGTAGATTTTCCACACCCATCAATACCTTCGAATGAAATAAACAGGCCTTTATTTGAAGTAGACATTTTTGTCATTTTTTCCTACTAGGATAACACATTCTCCTTT
>DLRJ01000087.1:0-2575 GCA_002500485.1 Dehalococcoidia bacterium UBA7891 | reverse complement strand
TCATGGAGTTTCGTGATTTCACGGGCTACTACAGCGGGACGGTCTCCACAAATGCTATTTAATTGTTTCAATGTTTTTAAGAGACGTTTAGGAGATTCATAATAGATCAAAGTGGCCGCTTCACCAGCGACGCGTGATATGCGTTTCTGGCGCCCCTTTTTTGGCGGCAGAAATCCCTCAAATATAAACCGATCCGTAGGTAAACCTGATGCAACGAGGGCTGCCAGGAGTGCACTAGCTCCAGGGACAGCTTCAACGGTAATGGAATGAATTAAAACTTCCCGAACAAGACGGTAAGCAGGGTCGGATATCCCTGGTGTACCAGCATCAGTGATCACAGCACAATCCTTTCCACTTCTCAAATGGTCAACAATTTTTGGTATCCGTGAAAAACGATTATGCTCGAAATAGCTAACCATAGGAGTTTGTATACTGTAATGGGCAAAGAGTTTTTTTGAATGGCGTGTATCTTCAGCGGCGACCAGAGGAACATGTTTCAGTACTTCAACCGCTCTATAAGTGATATCACTGAGATTACCAATGGGTGTGGAAACTAAAAATAGTTTACCGACAGTTTCTGCCACAATTACAGTCTGGCAAGTGCATTTCTCATCATGGAAATGCCAGTGTCAATCTCTTTTCTTTTGATATTCAGGTGAGGCCTGAACCTAATGGATTTGTGCCCACAGCCAAGTACAAGCGCTCCTTCTTCTTCTAAAAGATTCGTTAAGGTGTCCCGTTGTGCTCCTGTGGGAAGATCATACGCACAAAATAATCCTTTGCCCCTAGCATTGGAAACCAGGCCATCATGGTCATCTTGAAGTTTCAGTAAGGATGTTAATAAATATTCACCATTCTCAGCAGCCTTTTGAACAAGATTTTCCTGCTCAATGACTTCCAAATAAAGAGTGAAACGCACCATATCTACAAGATTACCGCCAAAGGTTGAGTTTATCCTGCTGGACTCTTTAAAAACATGACCTTCAACTTCATCCAACCGTTTTCCGGCAAACATCCCGCAGCACTGTGTTTTTTTTCCAAAGCTCATAAGATCTGGCTCAATTAGTTTGCAGTGAACAGTACATTCTTTTGCACATTCTGGTTCACAGAAGTGCTGATGTGCCCACATTTTTCCTGTAATTCCAACACCGGTTTGAACTTCATCAAAGATTAATAGAAAGTCATTCTCCAAGGATAATTCTCTTAACGCTTTAAGATAATTAGATCTGAAATGATTGTCGCCTCCTTCCCCTTGGATGGGCTCTAATATCATACAGGCTATATCATCAGACTCGTAACTTAAAATATTCTTTATTTCCTGGATTGATCTATCTTCTAGTGCCTGAACGGCTGCCAAATTTTCTTCATCCATAGGAAAGACCATAGGAGGGTTTGTAACACGAGGCCAATCAAATTTTGGGAAATATTGTACTTTTCTGGGGTCTGGAGAATCAGTTAGGGACATGGTATACCCAGACCGTCCGTGGAAACAATCTTTTAGATGTATAACCTTATTCCCACGTTCTTGTTTACCCTGCTGTAGATTTTTGCGTACTTTCCAGTCAAATGCAGCCTTAAGACTATTCTCTACAGCTAGCGCTCCGCCTTCAATAAAGAACGAATAGGGCAAATAATCTGGTTGGGCAACCCGTCCGACAGTATCTACAAATTCCGCGAGCTCAGGTGAATAGATATCTGAATTCGTTGGTTTATTTACAGCTGCTCTGGCTAATCGATCTTTATGCCCAAGAATGTATGGATGGTTATAACCGATGGACATAGAAGCAAACATAGAAAAGAGATCCAAATATTCCTTCCCCGTTTTCCCATCGACGAGCCATGATCCATGACTCTTTTCAAGATCTATAACAGGTGACATACCGTCAGCCAGCATATACTGACCAATGGTACGCCTCGTATCTCTAAAACTGATTGCCATTCGAGTTCTATTTACCCATCAATATCAAATTCTATCCCCTGAGCCAACGGCAGGTCAGTTCCCCAGTTAATTGTATTGGTTTGGCGTCGCATATATTGCTTCCAGCTGTCAGAGCCGGATTCTCGGCCTCCTCCCGTTTCTTTTTCACCTCCAAATGCGCCTCCTATTTCAGCACCAGATGTGCCAATATTAATGTTGGCGATGCCACAGTCTGAACCAACGGAAGACAAAAAGTGTTCCGCATGTCTTACGTTCAGTGTGAACATGGCTGATGAAAGCCCCTGGGGAACATCATTATGCATATGAATTGCTTCATCCAGTGTGTCAAAAGTCATTAGATACAATATAGGCGCAAATGTTTCTTCCTGAACTATATCCCAATTGTTTTCAGCCTTAATGATTGTGGGTGTTACATAATATCCTTTACCATCAATAGCAGCACCTCCATACAGAATTTCACCTCCAGATGTTTTAGCCCGTTCAATCGCATGGGTAAAGTCCTGGACAGCGTTTTCATTGACCAAGGGCCCCATTAATGTTCCATCACCCAAAGGATCACCAATAATGACCTGCTGATAAGCATTAACAAGCAGTTCCTTAAGTTCTTTATACCGTGAACTATGAATAATTACTCGA
>DLRJ01000138.1 GCA_002500485.1 Dehalococcoidia bacterium UBA7891 | reverse complement strand
TTTCCTCCCTGGCCTTCAAGTTCTGGGACATTGGCGGTCGTTCCCAGCAAAGCAACCAGATGAGCACCGGCGGATGCGCCAATAGCGCCTATACGCTCGGGATCGATACCATAGCTTTCCGCATTTGCCCTGGCCCATCTTACAGCCGCTTTGGCATCGTGCACGATATTCATAATCTCCACACCGGGAAGCTTACGGTAGTCAATGGTGAGAGCTGCCAACCCGTTCGAAGCAAAGTACTTAGCGAATGGTTCAAACCAAAGACGCCGGTTTACTCTCCACCCTCCTCCATGAATTGCAACAATGCAGGGGACTGGTTGATCCACCGGTTCTTTAGGCAAAAAGAGATCTAGAGCGAGCTTTTTGTTGGGATACTCGGCATAGGTGATATTGCGGTGTTCAGTGATGTTCGAAGCAGAATAGTCAAATATTGGCATATTGGCATAAAGCTCATACGACAGTACAGTTAAAACCTTTTCCCATTCAGATTCACAAGTTTCATCGATAATCGATTTCTTGCGGCAGTACTCGATAAATCTTTCAATAGCGCCATCAGGCTCTTCTTGTGCGCGGTTAACAGCCAGAAAGAATTTCTTACGAGAGTTTAGGTATTCATCATGAATGTCGGAAATGCAGGCACTTTCAGTAGCGAAAAATCCGATATATGCCTCATCGGCCTTCAATCTGTTTACGAATTCCTCGTATTCTCTATCGTCATCGGCACCGCAGTGACATAAGAGTGAGATAAGAATCAAAGCCCAAATTGGTTTGATAGATTTTGAGATCATGATTTGAGACCTACTTTTTGGATCAAGTTCTAAACCTTTCTTCAAGGCATGCTCTCCACATTTAGGAAGCAAAACTGAAGAAGACCTATACCATCGGGAACTGCCAAGACTTTAATGGATCGATAGGACAATTCAAACTATATTTGGTGGTGGTTGCCGTCTAACGGGGTTAAATGGAGCAAGATAACATCTCCATTCTGTGGATTTGCTTGCCGTTAGCGATTTCTGTGTAAGAACATGAATAGGATATGGATAAGAAATGAATAGTACACTCGCGGCATTGGACTGGTGGATAATTGCCACATATTTTGCACTTATTCTTGGTGTTGCTTGGAGAGTATCGACGCGACAGAAAGATACTTCGAATGACTACTTTTTGGCTGGCCGGAATCTCAGCTGGCTGATCGTAGGTGCAAGTATTTTTGCATCTAATATCGGTTCAGAACATTTAGTGGGTCTCGCCGGGTCTGGTGCTACCGACGGTGTTGCCATGGCTCATTATGAATTGCATGCATGGTGTCTTCTTGTCCTCGGCTGGGTGATGGCACCATTCTATATGCGTTCCCAGGTTTTTACTATGCCCGAGTTTCTGGAAAAGAGATTCTCAGCGACTGCACGGTGGGTACTATCTCTGATTTCGCTCGTAGCATATGTTCTGACCAAGGTTGCTGTGGGTATTTTTGCAGGGGGTATTGTTTTCGGTGTGCTACTTCCCGATTTGCACATTTTTGGTCTCGATAGTTTTTGGATCGGATCGATTTTGGTAATTGTTTTAACTGGGGTTTATACCATTTCTGGGGGACTCAGGGCGGTTGCGTATACTGAAGCCATTCAGACAGTTATCCTCATCTTGGGCTCCTTGCTCGTGACTTTCTATGGCCTGGATGCTCTGGGCGGTTGGAGCGAGTTGAGGAGTGTACTCGGTTCTGATATGTTCAATCTGTGGAAACCGCTTATACCTGAAGGTGTTGACGGGACATGGGCTCCCGTCGCAACGGAGACCAGAATGGCGTGGTATTTCAATTCGAATTATCCCTGGCTTGGGATGCTCTTTTGTGCCCCCATCATTGGTCTGTGGTACTGGTGTACTGATCAGTACATTGTTCAGCGACTCCTGGGTTCGGCTAATCTAAAGGAAGCCCGTAGAGGCACCATTGCAGCGGCCTTTTTGAAACTTCTCCCTGTATTCATTTTCATTATTCCAGGTATGATTTGTTTTGCTCTTGCTACGACCGGAAGAGTTGAGATGATTTCCAGCGCACTTATGGATAGCAGCGGCAACCTTGTGAACGAAAATGCACAGCAGGCATTCCCGCTTCTTGTAGCAGCTGTGCTTCCTCCCGGGATTCGGGGGATTGTTGTTGCGGGCCTTCTGGCAGCCCTAATGAGTTCCCTCGCTGGGGTTTTTAATGCATCATCAACATTGTTTACCATGGATTTCTATTCCAAGATGAGACCCCATGCTTCGCAGGCGCAACTGGTTAAAATTGGTCGGATGGCCACCCTTGCCATGGTTCTTATCGGTCTATTGTGGATTCCGGTAATCCAAGGTGGTCGAGGATTGTATGACTATCTTCAGTCTGTTCAAGGCTATCTGGCACCACCTATCTTTACGGTCTTCTTTTTCGGTATTTTCAATAAACGATTGAATGCCCAGGGATGCCTTGCCGCCCTGACCGTTGGATTCCTGATGGGTCTTTTCCGACTTGCCGTTGATACGCCCGTTGCACTTATGGAAGGGTTCAGTTACACAGAAGGTTCGTTCTTTTGGATCATCAATAACATATTCTTTCAGTATTACAGCCTTTTAATCTTTCTCGTCTCCGCCTTTACAATGATCGCAGTTAGCTATGCCACCGCCGAACCATCCTATGAGCAGATTCGGGGACTCACTTTTGCCACTTTGAGCAATGAGGAAAAAGCGGTAGACCGCGCTACTAGATCAGTTGGGGATATAATGATGTCAGGGGTAGTTCTTGTGCTCATTGTTATTGCATATCTCTATTTCACCGGTTAGGAGTTTATACAGTGATTGACCTGAAGAAGCTGGAATTATGGTTCGTTGTGGGAAGTCAAGAGTTATATGGCGATGAGGCGTTACGGAAGATTGAACAGAACGCCGCCAAAGTTACTTCTGAACTAGATAACGCCTCAGCTATCCCGGTAAGGATCTGTTTTAAGGGTATTCTGACTACTTCCGGTGAAATAACGAAGCTCTGCAAAGAAGCCAGTTCGGATGACCGCGTCGTCGGTCTCATCTGTTGGATGCATACTTTTTCTCCGGCGAAAATGTGGATAAATGGCTTGAAAAGAATAACCAAGCCGATCCTTCACCTACATACTCAGTTCAATCAGGATATCCCTTGGGAATCTATTGATATGGATTATATGAATCTTCATCAGTCGGCCCATGGCGGACGAGAGTTTGGTTTCATCGGGAGTCGATTAGACATTCGTCGAAAAGTTGTGGTTGGCCACTGGTCGGAGGATGAAGTTCAGTATAAGATAGGTGTCTGGACAAGAGCAGCCTGTGGCTGGAGCGAAATGCAGTCAATGCGTATAGCCAGGTTTGGGGATAATATGAGAGATGTAGCTGTCACCGAAGGAGACAAAGTTGAGGCACAGATCAGGTTCGGTTTCGAAGTTAATGGATACGGTATGGGGGATTTGGTGGCGTGCGTCAAAAGCGCAACGGAAAAAGAAATTGACAGCTTAATTCAACAGTATTTGATCCTCTACGATATTGTATCTGAATTGAGACCCGAAGGAGAACGGTATCAGGAATTGAGAGATGCGGCAAGCATTGAGGTTGGGTTGCGGAATTTTTTGAATGAGGGAAAATTTTCCGCTTTTACGGATACATTCGAGAATCTCAAAGGTTTAAAACAGTTACCGGGGATTGCCGTTCAACGCCTTATGAATGAGGGGTACGGCTTCGGTGCCGAAGGCGATTGGAAGGCCGCTGCTCTTGTACGTGTAATTAAAGTGATGTCTGCTGGCCTTGATGGTGGTACTTCCTTTATGGAAGACTATACATATCATTTTGGTCCCAAGAGCGAACTTGTAATGGGATCGCATATGCTTGAAATCTGTCCGTCTTTGTCAAAGGGAAAACCGTTCTGTGAGATTCATCCTCTTTCTATAGGTGGAAAGAGTGATCCAGTAAGATTGGTATTTGATTCAAAAGCAGGGCATGCATTGAATATTTCTCTTATTGATCTTGGATCAAGATTCCGTTTATTGGTTAACAAGGTTGAATCAGTAGAAATAGAACAAAAACTTCCAAAACTTCCTGTTGCCCGTGTTTTTTGGAAGCCACTTCCGGATTTAAAAAATGCGGCGTCTGCTTGGATTCTATCGGGAGGTTCCCATCACACCTGCTACAGTCTTAGTTTGGATATATCACATATTGAAGACTTTGCAGAGATGGCTGGAGTAGAACTCATCGTAATTGATGAAGAAACAAATGTCCGCCAGTTGAAAAAGGAGCTACTCTGGAATGAACGAGTTTTCGATTAGGAATGTAGAGTAGATATTTTACTCTGTCACCAGTCTCGAAGTCCTATCTACTGACACAGCTAAGCAACAAAGCTTTTGTTTCGTCGAGTGTCGGAATTTTTGGATTATTTTTATAATCCGGAAGAACAAGAGACTGCTCGGCTAAGTCATCTAGTTCGTCTTCCGGAATATCAAAATCAGAAAGGCCGTACCACATTTCTATCCTTTGGAGAAAGTTATCCAATTCATCGCACGCGTTTTCAGCAGCCTTCTCATCCGGATCGTTACCCAGGGTACCGTTCAAAATCCGCCCAAGAAATGAGAACTGGCTAACGGCATCTTCATAGGTAAATCGGGTAAAGGCGGGATAATTCAAAGCAAGTGTCTCTCCGTGCATCACATGTGGATACATACCTCCGATGGCCATACCGATACCATGCGGAAGTGTGACACCTGCATTAGCAATACACAAGCCGGCCAAGGTGTCAGCCCAGGCTAGAGCTGATCGCGAAACTATATCTGTCGGTTTCTCCATAGCCACTTTCAAATGGCAAAACACAAGTGTAATCGCTTCTTTAGCCATAAGATCAGTATATAGAGAGGCTGCGGGATGAAGCATGCTTTCAAAGGCATGGCAAAAGACATCAAAACCTGTAGCGGCTGTAATTTTGGGAGGTACGGAAATCATCAATTCTGGGTCGACAATCGAGATCCGAGGGTAGACATTTGGATGATATATGGCTGACTTGTCTCTTTTTTGGGAATTTGTGATAACAGCAACTTGAGTTACCTGAGAGCCTGTACCTGAAGTTGTAGAGACTGTAATAATCGGTAGAGTTTTTTCTGTAGGTTGCGTGTTTTTATAAAATAGGTAGTCCCAAGCACTGCCATCGTGACTTGCCTCTACAGCTATTGCTTTAGCTGAATCCATGCTAGAACCTCCACCTACTCCGAGGACCACATCAACGTTATTGGTTTTAGCCATCATTGCCCCGTCCTTAATGGTATTGGTAGTGGGGTTAGGGATAACACCATCAAAATGAACAACGGTCACATCCGCTTCTCTTAGTGAGCTCAAGAGTTGTGTAAACATCGGTTCAAGCGATGGAATGTTTGACCCTGTA
This sequence comes from Dehalococcoidia bacterium UBA7891, assembly GCA_002500485.1. Taxonomy (GTDB): domain Bacteria; phylum Chloroflexota; class Dehalococcoidia; order Lucifugimonadales; family UBA826; genus UBA11996. The sequence goes on along the minus strand of DLRJ01000138.1, from coordinate 3,858 downwards.
ACTAACAGGCAATTTTTCCCATAACCAGCGACAGTTTCTCCAACTTCATTAAGACGGCCCGGACCGAATCGAATTTCGGTCGGTTGGTAATAATTAAATTCAGTCATGAAAACCTCCTATTTGCTCATAGATCAATAATGACCTTTAAGCTTTTGTCGCCCTGTTCCTCAATGAATGAATAAGCGTCCTCGTATTGTTCCAGAGGAAAATGTTTGGTAATGAGGGGAGCTAAAACAATTTTACCCAATTCTATCAGTCTCACGGCCTCTTCAAAATCCGGGTGTTTGTACATAAGTGAACCAATAAGATTAAGTTCGCGATCACCAACTAGGGCCATATCTATTTTGGGTTTTTCCCCAAATACACCGACAATTATTAAAGTACCGCCCTTTTCTATGGTATGAATCCCATCAGCCAGTGTTGACTCAATGCCCACAGCCTCAAAAGCTACAGAGTAACCATCATTGCCGAAAACTCTCAATTGAGCATCGGACATAGATTCATTTGTAGCGTTTGAAGTGTTTTCTAAGCCACACGATCTAGCGATATTGAGTCGAAAATCACTTACGTCCCGAATAAGAACCTTTTCGGCCCCTAAACTTTGACAGACCTGACCAATCAAGTTTCCAATAGGTCCAGCTCCAAAAATAGCAATACGTTTTTCTTTAACATCACCAGCCTTTTGTGAAGCATGCACAGCTACTGAAACAGGTTCTACAAGTGCACCTTCTTCGAGACTTAGTGAATCGGGTAGAGCCACAATTTTTTGAGGTGAAGTAGCAAATAAATCCTGTGCCACACCAGGGGCTTGAAATCCTTCAACCCTAAGTACGTCACATATGTTGTAATCGCCTCGCTTACATGGTCTACACTCCCCACAGACAATTTGTGGTCTTCCAGTAACATTCATTCCCGGGTATAGCTCATTTATCTCAGATCCAACCTGCTCAATAATACCAGAGAATTCATGTCCCTGAACTACAGGATATGAAGTAAATGGATGTAGACCATGGTTTACATGAATATCGGAACCACATATTCCGATATGTTTTATCCTCAGCAGGACTTCATTACTTTTCGTTTCAGGGGTTGGTACTTGTCTCATTTCTATCTTGCCGGGTCCAGTCATGACCGCCTGTCTCATGGAATTGTGACTCATGAGGTCTAAATCAGGTAAGGGAAGAATTAACTGGTGTCTTATCCAAGGATCAGATAGAAAATAATCACGATGGAAAAGAGAGTGATCGCCCAAGCGCGGGGGTCACTCCAACCTGATATTCTCCCGTACATCACGGCACTCAGAGGGTTCTCCCAGCAGAGGTTCCCCAGGTCTTCGACATCAGGTTCAGGTGTCATTTTACTGATGGTATAGTAAACGAGACTGCAAAAGATGAATAGATAAATGCCAACCTGCATAAACGGGATTCCCCAGCGTTGGGTAATTATGCTCACATCGCCAATGAGCGGAAGATCAACGATAAGATATATTGTCCCTACCACGGAGCCCGCGGCTAACGTTGCTAAACTCGCTTCTTTTGTCCCTCTCCGCCAGAAAACGCCCCAAAGAAACACGCAGGAAATCGCCGGCGCAAACATCATGGGAATCTTGTTTATAGCTACGAAAATGCTTCCAAATTTTCCGCCCTGTGTGGACCAAGCCATTGCAAGAAGCATAACAACGACGGCGGTGATGCGTCCGATTAAAATCTGAGTTTGATCCCGCGTATCTGGCCAAACCCTTTTAACAATATCGAAAGAGACCAGAGTCGCACTGCTGTTAAGGGCACCTGCAATAGTGCTCATGAGAGCTGCGAGAAGTCCGGCTGTTACAAGTCCGATGAGGCCTGTTGGTAAAAGTTGCTGAATCATAACTGGCAAGGTGAGATCATTATCGGCACCGATAATGTCCTTAAAAAGAACATAACCGAGTACTCCGGGAAGAACCATGAAAAAAACAGGTAAAAGTTTTAGGAACCCGGCAAAGAGCGGGCCCAGTTGGGCATCGCGTTGAGTTTTAGCACCGAGAACCCTCTGTACTATTGTCTGATCTGTACACCAGTACCATATGCCGAGAATAGGATATCCGAGAATCATAGAGTACGCTGAATACTCATTCAGTCCACCTTGAGCGTTCCGAAAGGAGTGAAGCATATTCACTTGATCAGGTTTCACCGCGGCTTTTAATTCAGCTAAACTATGAATCCCAACGGATGGTAAAGCCATAAATGCTGCAACGGTGACAGAAAGTGCTCCGATGAGTAAAATAAAGGTCTGGATGGTCTCTGTAACCACGACCGCCCTAAGTCCGCCCATGACAGTGTATACAGCAGTGACAACTGAAATTAGGGTTATGGAATAAATCACGTCAATATTAAAGAAATATTCGAACACTTTTGCGCCAGCATAAAGACTGATACCTATATGTACCAGAAGAGCCGACATCACAGAAATAAAAGCGAGGAATGTTCTAGAATGAGGGCTGTAGCGCTTCTCAAGATACTCCGGGAGTGTCGTAATCTTACTCTTGAAATAGAACGGGGCGAAGACGAGCCCGAGCAAAATCAGCGTGAAGGCGGCCATCCATTCAAAGTTTCCGACCACCAGCCCTATCCGGTATCCGTCCGAGGCGAGGCCCACCAGATGAATTGTTGAAATATTTGTGGCAAAAAGAGCGGCACCCACCATCAGCCAGTTTAGTGACCGGCCCGCCAAGAAGTAGTCATTACTTGTTGTGAGGCGGTTGCGCCCGGCCATGACACCAATGACAAGAATACCAAGCATATACCCCACAACAATGACCAAGTCGAGTGAATTTATCAGCATAATATTGCGGAAGATACAGCTAGAAGCTCTCAAAGGTCAATTCCTTAGATAGCTTTTTAGTCTAATAGTTTGCTGATAATGTAGAGGCTTTATCTTTGCTTGGGGGAGTAGATAAATTGACAGTTTGTTTTGACCCTATTATAGCATAGCTTTAAAACAGTTTGTCGGGATCGATTCTTTCACGAATGGGGTTAATAATCGACAACGTATTGTTCGTTGAAAAGGCTTTCCCCTCAGCGAGATAGTTGGCGATGGGAGCTGACTTATCAACTTTAACCCTAGTCCGTTCTAAACCCTGATCCTTTCAATATTGACAAAGGACTTAAAAGCTTGATAGAGGAAATTATGAAACAGAATAGAACTTTTCTTATCGCTATGAATGCTTACCAAAAAAAGGCACTCATTCTCAGTTTGTTTGTAACGGTGATGCTCACTATTTGGGGATGTAGCTCTGGACTTGAGTCCGCTTCCCGCGGTGATGGAGAAAACAAGGGTGAGGAGTGGTACGAAAAAATGAACTACGGACCCTACCTGACCGCGACCTATGAAGTGGCTCCGGGCAATTTCGCCTATAAGGGAGTCGCCATTCGCTTGGATGAAGGTGATGGTGGCTTGGCCAAAGGAAACAGGTTTATCGTTTATGACACAGATCTTCTTCGGGTGGCCGCCTCTTGGGGTGGAGAAGGCTTCGTAAACTGGACAAACATCGCCTTTGATGGATCACACACAACACATATGTCCATTGTAGGAGATTTGATTTTTACTACACCCAAAGGCCCCGGTTGGGCGAATTTGGCTGAAAGTTTTGAAGATCCTCGAATGTTGGGGCTTGACAAGAAACCATACGGTCCCCTTCCCCGAGATTGGGCGCACTGGAAAGGTTTGTATGTCCATGGAGACAATGTAATTGTTTCCTATACCGTTGGTGAGGCCACTGTTCTGGAAATGCCCAGTTTGGAGAATATTGGCCAGCATTCAGCGGTTGTAAGGACCTTGAATATTTCACCTTCTGAGCAAGATCTCATTCTTGAACTT
>DLRJ01000111.1:594-18669 GCA_002500485.1 Dehalococcoidia bacterium UBA7891 | reverse complement strand
CTCTTTAAGAATCCGCCACTTGCACCGGCACCGGGTATAATAACAGTTTGACCAGCTGCAAACTTTTCATTGAGCTCTTTTAGAACTACTAACGTTTTACTATCCGTGTCGTTTGCATCAATACTTATCCTACCTGTCGCATGGGCCGTCGCATCATCCTCCTCGGGTTGACCAGAAAACGACAACCCATCAACTGTTAACCAGTTGGGCAAGGGGGATAATGTGGCTAACTGTAGAACCGACTCCAACTGTGACGCATGAAGATGGAATTCAAAACCCTTGTTCGCCACGGCCTCTGTTGGTTGAACCTGCCCCCAAGTACTCGCGCCGACATCGTACTTACCCACCTTAAGCGGGTTTAGCCTTTCATGCCTCCCCCTGTAAACCCAAAAATTACTCTTCCTGTCGGGATAGGTGAATTTTTCATAATGCGTAAAGTGGAGTTCTGGATCAAGTGGAGCCTCTGCCTTGGCAGGAAAGTCACCGTCTTCGATTTTACCAGTTGTATTTGAGTATGTACTACTCTTTGAAAAGTAACTAAGGCTCTTAATTGTATTCCACTTTGGAGGGCTATCGTATGAACCTTGATCAACCTCATAGCTCTTTAATGCACCTGCAGCGTCAACCGGCTTGGGCAACAACGGCAGGGGCATTGGCGGCTGAAGTATGGAGCCAGCCTCTGCCAGATAATCAAAAACCAATCCCTCCTCTCCCTTTTCGTTGAGCACCTTGAAAGGTGTAACAGAGACTTTACCGTCTGAATCTGTAAACTCCAATAGCACAAAAGGATTTGATGAATACGTTCCACCGCTCTTCAGTTTGGATCTAATTGCATCACTGAAGTCTGGGTGCTCGTATATGTTAAGATCATTTCTCAATGCATAAGCCTGGCCTCCCACCATCAAGGCATGTTCCTCGTTGGGATTGTAACCGATTAAAGTTCGATCATTTTGCACGTAAATCGCGCCTTTTGCTTCCAGGCTGCTTAACGGCCCCGAACCATCATTACTTGCTAGAACAATTTCCCTGGCTTCAGATGGATATACTACTCTATATTTGACCGTCACAGATGGCCAGTATACAACCCCAAAACCCGATTTTGGGTCGGCATCCAGCATAGTCTTTCTAAACCACTGTACAGTTATCGTGTTATTGCTGGGATCTGCGTTGACTGGTATTATAGAACCTTGATTTGCACTAGCAAAACCCTTGTCCAATGGATTGATATAAGCCTCTTCATGGTACGGCAGTAAATCACCCTCCCTCTCATCAATAAACCCGGCCCAGTAACTGCCTTGGCCACTTCCGTATTCACCGTCTGGCACATTGAGCCTCTGGCCCACATAAGCGACTTTCTCAAGATATCTTGGCGCATCCAATAATACCCTGTCGTTAAAGGACTCAACTAGTGCTTCCCGATAAGTCGACCCAATTAATCCATCAATCTCGGATTCATTGTCAGAATTAACACCTTCTAATTGTCCGGCAACCAAGGTTAACCCCTTCTTAGCATCCTCTGTGAAAGTAAAATAAATCGTCTCACTAAAGTAAACCTTGTCTCCAGTAAACATATCCTGATCGAGGGGCTGGACCCTGAGGCCTGTAAATAAATTTTCTGCGCTTATTTCCATGAAATCATCATCACCTCTCTTACGAAATGAAATCGAAAATACCTCGTTTTCAGTTTTGAAACGCATCAATCCGCGTAGAAAGTAGTGATTGTTTGAATCCAGATAAATATAAGGCGATTTACTTTCGCCTACAATATCATCACCCGTGGCAGCTATCTTGTTGAAGCCAGCAACAGGGTTATTTCCCATACTTAGTTTCAGTTCACTTGAACCACTGTAGTTAATGGAAAATTGATATTCCGCCGACTCTACAGGCGACAAATAACCCTCTATTGCAACTGCGAAATCTTCGCTTTGATTTGTAACATTTGATTTTACTGAATCCAAATATTGCCTTGAATCTGGTGATCTAGGGAAACCAAATTTAGGGCTAACCGTCAGACCTTCCACTCCCGCCTTGTCCCCAAGTCCTGTGTAATACTGTTGTCTTAATTTGAAATTTTGGCCTGTGTATTGACCAGTACTACTGTTGTATATCAATATTTGGGAATCCATATTCCCATCAATAGTAATTTTAGGCCATAAATTCAAATTCCTCACTTCCTTGGTGTTTATTTCAGGTGCCAGTATTTTTATGTCACCCTTCGCCTTTCCCGCGGGGATCGTATCCCCATCAGCATAATAGGTACTTTGTTGATTTATTGATTCATCCAACCAGGAAAATATCCTTTCATATCTGACTCCTCCTTTATCAGAAGTATACCTTACCAAGGTCCGGTGCGTTTGTATTTGATCAGAATCAGGCCCCAACCAGGAAACAAACCTATAATTTTCTTTTATTATTTTAGCGCGTTTTAGCCCTGAGCTATCCCTATCCTGATACTGAACGATTGGGGCATTTTCTGTTGGCAACTGAATAGCGGTCTTTTCGGAGCCGGACTCCCCAAGATTAGGTCGTATATAATGGCTGTAATCACCTAGGTTTTCCGGCCACTTAAATTCATAAGCGGCATGTTTGACAGGCCATTTTAGATTTGCCATGCCAAGCTGGTTCCAAAAGGCAACAACCCTGTCGCTGTCATTACCATCTGCTGTAGCTTTAGTCTCGTCTATAGCATAGTAATCTATTTTACCCTCAAAGACATTCATGAATGTCTTAGGATGTTCCGATGGGCTACTGCCTTCAAACTCAATAGATAGAGATGCGTCAATCTTGTTAGGATCTTTGTAGGGAAGCAACTTTTCACCCAAAAAAACGACACGATCCTCTGGGACAGAGGTCTGATAAACATCGACGATTTCAAACCCCAGATGTTTTGGCACTCCATCTCTAACAGGCCCTAAAATTTCAACGAAAACCCTACCAGTGGCGTTAATCGCTCTTAGCATTTTAGTCGTGCCATTTTTCTCAACCCACAATGTCTTGTTCTTTCGAGTATCAGGAACTCCTTGATTGTAGTCGTTCTTTAAATAACGCCCTGGAAAATTGATATTATAAACAATATCAAGGTCACTCACCCCATCAGGTAGTATCAATTGTGGTCCCTCATAGCTGGGTTCAACATTCCAGTAGTATTTCTTTACAGGCTTAGCGGCAGAACTCGAAATTAAATATTTATTATTATAGAGTTTATAATATTTCCTCTTAACCTTAACCCAATCTATATTAATATCCCCTTCAGGTTGCTCGGCTACTCCGGATGACTCTTTCCAGGTAATACCTACCGGGCCTGCCTGGATAGCAAAAACAGCCTTGGCGCTATGACTATAGTGGTAGCCATCGGAAGAATGGATTTCCCGACAAAACTCGCCCCCTGTTAACGGGGCATTGGGGTTATAGTTCTCACCTGCACGTAGTGTCTTATCACCAAATTTTCCATCATTGGACATTCCTAATTGGAATCTAAATGTTTTTTTGTCGCTTGATACATAAAAGATGTTCCATACCCCGTTCCAACTATCAATCGTCACGTTTGATATTTCAATTAAGTCACCCTCACCATAATCGGTTGCCAACTCAGTGGTTACCTGTACTATGTCAGTTACTGGTGTTTGAATATCGACTATTTTATGTTGTGCTTTAAATGGCTCCTTATCCCAATAGGAATGGGGGTTTGTGACCGCGGTCTCTGATCCGTTTTTAAATATTGATTCTGGCACCGAAATAATACCGCCAAACATGATGGAAGCCTGAGCACCCATGATAGCTGCTCCTGATGCCCCGTTTATCAAAGAATAGGACCCATCGCTTGATCTCGGCAAATCTAGGTTATCGATATTATCAACCAATGATAATGTGGAGTTAAGCCTTTCGGCACCTGATTTAGATGGAGCAACAACTGCTCCAGCAGAATAAAAGCCAGTAAACTGCCCTGGCGTTGCGTCACTTGTAGGCGCCAACCCGTTTGAACCAACGGGGTCGCCAAATGTAGCGGATATAGGCAGCCCCAGCTTTGACTGAAGGTTGTAAGTCGTCTTATGCGGCTTCAATTCAAGCAGCTCAGCCTGGAGGGTTCCAACACCAGCTGCCGATAGAAACAAAAACCCAGAAATTGTACGCTTAAAATATGAAGCCATCACTAGTAAAGTTTTTAATTCGTTAATCGCATAGTCGCATCCATCAATGCGATTCTCACTTAACTCTCATTATGTAATACACTGCGTAATAAGGCGGCCTGTTCTCGTGAGCCCACCCTCTCCCGGCATTGTTTGTCCACATGCCATGGCCATGATGCCCCCCCCAATGAGTATTGTGATGAGGTGCCCAGCGGCCATTGTCACCATCACCCCAGCTTGGGCCCCAACCACCGGAATCGTTCCAGTCATCCTGACGTGTATATATTCCATGGTAGTGATTCCCTCCGCCGTGGACACCCCCACTGTGACTATGCACAGGCATTTGATTCCAACTCAATGCAACTGTATTAGCCCCACCAGTTGCGCCAAGTCCGTACCAATTGCCTGCTCCTACTACAAACCGGTTAACAAGGTTTGGCGTAGATCCTCCCCCATCACATAATCTCCATCCCGCAGGAACAGTTCGCTGTGTCCACATGATTATTCCATTAATCGGAACAAAACCCGAGGTAACCCGGGTTGCCTTGTCTGCGAGTTTTGCACTGTCAGCCTTATGACCTCTAATGGTGTCTACCTTTGCAGCGGCATCAGCCCTGAGAGCACTATCTGAACGTCCAGCGGTATCTGCCTTATGACCTGAGATACTTTCAACCGTTTGAGCATGACCTGCAAGTATTGAACGTTGGCTCAATACTGCGTATGGAGATGCAACATAACGTAGCCTTGGATTGATGTCTGTGCCTTCTACTCTAATTCCGATAAACCTCTCATCAGATTTATTCCCCTCAAACACTTTACTAAAGACAGTAGAGGGTGGTCCAGGCTCACCCGGTAATGAGGTTCCTTGCCCCAATAGCACACTAAAATACCCCTTGTCGACCGTAACAGTTTGCTCCTCAGCATAAACAACATCGCCACCTTGCTCGGCAGTAAATATACGAAATTGAATGTTTTTTGATTCTGGAGAATCAGCACCTACAGGCTCTCCTTGCGCGTCAACTAAATGACCTTGATACGTCATCAGTGAAGGCGGACCATCATCAGAATGAGCACTCACTGCAATCATACCAGTCAAAACGCACAACACTGTTTTTTTCATTTTTTTAATCATGTTTTATTAATATTTATTATCAGCAATAAAGTCAGTCCCCTCCGTCACCGTCACCCTCGTCATCATCCGGTTTTTCATTTCCGTCTCCACCTGTATCAGGAGTCTCCGGGTCGCCATCCTGAACATCAACCTGTTCTTCGTCTGCCTGCTCAGGGACTTCGCCTGCAGGTTCAGGGTCAGAATCGTCGTATTCAACGACCTCATTTGATTCATTTACGCGATTTAGTTCAAAAATTCCCTTTGCATGATAAGCTTTCTTTTCTACACCAACTCCAGTGAGTTCCACTTTCTCGTGAAACTCCCCACTAAATTGCCTGCCAACACTTACCAGACTGTTGAAATCATCTTTTGGCTCATCTATCCTGAATGTCATTTCTCGGTTGATGCCCCACGATTCATAGCCCTGGTTAAGTTCACTCTTGAATTTTGCATCCAAATTATCGTGGTCGGGGTGGTAAGCATGTATAAACGGGTTTGAGATACGGTCGTTATAAGGGAGATTCACCTTAACGGTTGTTTCCTTCCCCAAATCAAATTCACCTGAACACTCCCAGCCGGCATTAGCCTTGGACCATGGCAAGTGGGCGGAGGCAACTCTTCTTGCAGTTTTCAACGACTTCTTGTCGAGAGCCCTTTCATCATTAGTGATTATAAAATCAGTCGACAATTCAGCCCCTTTCCGAAGACCATAAAACAATCTCTGATACAACGTGGTTGTGGGATTATCAGAGTTGTGCCTGTGAAAAATAAAACGTAGCGGATAATTCTCCCCTACAGCACCGTAAGTGTCATTAATTCCCTCTGATATCGCCTTACCATCTTCATCTGTCTCTACTTCTTTCTCATTTTTCTTCCTGAAAAATGTAATATCGTGACGCACAAAACCGACCTGAACACTTCCTACCCATAAACCTGAATTAGCTGGAATAATAGCTGAAATTGGAACCTCATACTTTATCAATCCAAGAGAATCCGTAAATTCCAGTATGCCGCCAAATAAATCACCTGGCTTGCCGTCCATATTATGCCTATCAATTCCGATGATTATTTCCTGAGATGAACCAGCACCTACCGCACCTGCTTTCGCTGGCGACAAAGTCCACACTGATGGTCCCTCCTCAAGTTTTTTATATCCATATGACAAGTCTGTAAGGTTGGGCTCACCCTTGACCAACACCTTGATTCCATTCTTAATTTCGGGTTGCCCCGATGGCGCTTCCTCAGTGCTCCTTAAGGCCATAGTTACGCTCAGGGCTTCTTCAACCCTATTACGTATTAAAATCCGATACTGTTCCTTCGTCTCGCCGAAATGTGCCCCTTTCGTTTCTTGTAACACTAGATCAAAGGAACCAAAATAGGAATTAAATGAATCGCCAACGCGCATCCAAAAAGCCTCACCTCGTTGTACAGGTGTGTTTCTTTTGGCAAAAACCTCAGCTGGGTTTTTGTCTTCGGCTTCATCGGACAATTCCCCACCTCGGTAAGTATAAAACTCAGCCGGCGATTCACCGTTTAAAATGCTAGCCGGGAAGAATTTCTCGAATGATGCACCCTTATCCGGATCGTCTGCTAAACCAAAAAAATTCAAGCCTGTTGATGTCCAACTGTAATTAGGAGGGACAGGAACTCCCTTAATATTCCATTTGGCATTCACGTCTGGTGCCCAAGTACCATCCTCTGCCTTTACCCCGTACTTGACCAGATAAGCGGCATTGCCCACCAATCTTTGTAAGGACGATGATGGCCCCAAATCCTTGTTCCACCTGACCCATCGACTCTTGCCATCTGTTGGAATATCAGGATCCTGAATAAATTGGTCTGATTTTAGTTTCGGCTTCCAAAGCCAAATGTCTGTGATATTTGGATCTAACCCTTCTAAATCGCCAATATTCTGATGAGACGGATCAACATGCAGGTACACCCCATTCCAGCCTGGCAGTAACGTAATCGTCTGGGTCCTCCATTGCGCATAGGCATATTGACTGGAAATTGAAATGCATATCAGCGCAGCGATAAATTTTATAAATGAAAAATTAGATCTTTTTATCATAATTTCCGGTACAGATGCCATGTTTTTTGCGTATCTAGTAGTTGTGTGTCTGAAATTCTGATTTTCCGCCCTGTCCCTGTAGCACTTTTATTTGTTAGACCGCCAAAGATGACTAGCTGACTTCCTGTCCATTCAGAGGTGTGCTTAGTTCTGGGTGTTACGCCACCTTTTGTGGTTAAGGATCTCCAGCTATCCTTCAAAATGTCATACGCATATCCAGTGTTGGTTACACCTAGACTTGTTTCACCACCAAAAATAAGCATTTCTGTTCCAGTCCAATTCGCTGAGTGATCTACCCTTGGCGAAGGAGCCCCTAACGAAGCTAATTTCATCCAAGTCCCCTTTACCACCTGACCCGGCTTATCAAATTGAGTCGTACTCTTGTCTATAAGAAATTTAAACCCATCAGAGTAAGTGACATTATTTCCTTTTCCGCCCCAGACAAATAATTCTCCGTCAATCATCAATGCCGTATGCCCTACACGCGGTGATGGACCCGTGTTGTCTGCTACTAAATCAGCCCATATCGCGTTTTCTGGATCATAAACAGCTCCGTCGCCCAATACTCCCTGACCAGATTGCCCACCCCAGATAAACAAGAGTCGATCCTCATATACCGTGGCGGTGTGTCCTTTTCTAGCTGGTAAAAAATCTTGGCCCTTAATTGTGCTCCATTTGCGAGTTCCTAAATCATATGAAGCGCCGTCTCCAATAACATTAAATTCGTTGCTCCCACCCCATACTATTATTTTATGGCCTACAGCCGTAGCGGAGTGCCCATTACGAGCTGTAATTATCTTATTATCAGGAAAAACCAGTTCCCATTTGTCCTTGGAATGAGAGTAAATTCCACCATTGTTAAGATGCTGTCCATTTGAGCCAACCCCTCCCCATATCATCATGTTATCACCATACACGACAGCTGTATGACCGATCCTCTTACTGGGTGCATCGACCGGTGAAATTATACTCCAATTGTCAGCTATGGAATCATACACCCAACCGGAATCGGAGAAAAAACCCTCCGCAGGTGAGCCTCCCCAAATAACCATATAGACACCCTCGGTTGAATTTTGAAAAGCGACTGATGTATGCTGAACCAATGGCGATGGCTGACGGTCTGGATTGGCAGCCCCCCAAGGGGGTGATGAAATCTGCCCGAAACGAGTAAAGCCCTTTTGCTTTAGCTTTTGATCATTCACATTCGCGGAAACAACAGTCATGCCTGCAAAATCATCTGATAATTTTTTATAACCGAGGGATCCATCTACAACGGTATTTGCTACCTGTGAATGAAAAGAATAAGCTACCGTGGAAATTTTTTCATCTGGAGATAGTAGATCAAATTCTTCCTCATCGGGACTAAACCAAATCCTGAGGTATGTTTCCGGGTTATTGAAAACAGAAGGGCCCAAGGGGGTCATCGGAGAAGCTCCCAAAGCTACTTGAAACACGCCATTCTTTTGAGGAAATGGAATCTCCACATGCCCCTCGGGCTCACTACACTCAACGCTGCTCGAGTCATTACTCCAAAATGATATTTTTCCTGTTGAGTCAACAATTGCAAACTTGAAATAACCGCTAATCGCCGTAAACAGCCCCCCATCTTGATCGTTCTGGGATATTCTGCCCTGATAACTAATTTCAGAAGCCCATACACTCGCAATGGGTACGAATATCGATATTAAAAAAACAGCGAATATTTGATTTATTATTCTCAACTTATTCAATTAACTTGAAACAGAGTGACGATGTGTTGGTGATTTCCTTCTCTAGCGGCATCAATTGGCTTTAATCCCTTCTTTGGGCCAGCCTGAACCGTAGCTTCCTTATTGGCATTCTTTGCCAACAACTGCTCACAAAGATTTTTATGGCCAGAATAAGCCGCCAAATGAAGGCAAGTCACACCATCGGTATCCGCCGAATTAGGATTGGCTCCAAGCTTAAGCATGGTTTCTGCCATTTTTGAGTTGCCGGTTTTAATTGCCTCCATAAAGGCATCCCGTCCCTTGTACCCTTTTTCATTAATTTTAGCGCCCGCTCTCAATAGTAACTCAGCCATCTCGAGTTGATGGCCGTGCCTCTCATGACTTTCATCATTATCATCAGAACCATCCCCATGAATGTGATCAGGCGCAGTAATCGCCATAATTAAAGGGGTGCTCCCATTCGGGCCCTTTTGTTCAATGTTCACCTTTGCCTCCAAGAGAATTTTCATCATGGAAACATCATGGGTACTAATCGCCATGTGCAACGGTGCATAGCCATCTTTTACAACATTCACTGATTCAGGCAACCTTTTAACCAATAGCCTGATGACTTCCCTGTAATTAGTAAGCAGTTTATCGGCATTTTCCCCAATTGCTCTTTGGCTCATTGAGTTTAACGCTTCAATAACAACAGCCGTATTTCTGGAATCTTTCTGGGGCTTGTTCTTTTCAAAGAAGTATCGGAGGATATTGAGACTTCCATTCTTGGCTGCAGCCATAACAAACGATTGATTCCCTGGCAACTCCGAGGCAAAGTCAAAACCGAGTTCCTCCTGCTTTTTAAACAAATCAAGGGAATCCTGTTCGATAGACTGAATGACCTGTTCCGCTGTCGCTGTAACAACACCCTTGGATGTGGCAGGGTTGATGATTTCTGCGGCAACAGCCCTGTTCTCTACTAAAACCTTTATTGCAGCCTCGCTGCCAATGAACTGTGCCCGATTAAGCGGCGTTAATTTATCGTTATCCAGCTCATTTATCTTTGCACCTGCCTCAATGAGAGCCTTGATAATCTCCGTGCGACCATTGGATGCAGCGTAATGGAGTGGGGTTTTCCCTGTTTTATCCTTGGAATTGGGATCTATTCCCTCTGACAATAACTCCTTTACTCTTAGCAAATCACCAATCGCGGATGCATCTGATAAATTGGAATTTGTTTTCTGTATAAGGACAACCTCTTCCGAACCAGAATGCGACAAAGATTCAAAATCTGTTTTAGATGAATTGAGTTTACTTTGAACGGTAGCCAAATCACTCTGAATTTCATCAATTTTCTCTAGTTTCTTGCTGAATTCCTCAAGTTTCTTCAGAACTTGCTCATTCGAGACACTCTCAGTGGATGAAGTAGATAGATCAGTATCTTTACCTTCTGAATGACTACTATCCGATAAATTAGTTTTCTGGCAACCAATGGAAAGACACGCAACTGTTACAGATATAAAATACGGATTTGCCAATTTCTTGAAGAAACACCCGAAGCTCAATAAACTTATTATTCTCATCTTCAAACACATTGTTATATTTCAAAATAGGCGCAATAATTTGATTGGGACGCTGTGGCGTTGATGAGCATAAGTCAACCAAAAAATGACTGATTTGGTATCTTTCTTGAACAAAATATGATGGAATCCTTCACAGGAACTGAAATCAAGAATAAACACCCATATGAACTGATTATTGGACCATTGCTTGTTGACCTTTTATACCTTTTCAGCATCGACTATCTCAAGAAAGAATACAGCAATGAAGATTCGCCAACTATTGTTGGCCTATTATCCTAAAATATTGCATGTCCCCTACTGTTTCTGTCCAGTATACATATTCCTCTCCATAGTAATCTATAAATTCATCTGCAACATCCTGCCAAGGCCCTTTTACGCTTGAACTGCTTTGAAGTTTGTCGCCCACTGTGCCGTCATCACTCCACTCTACATAGATGAAACTAATGAATTCAGGGTCCATCTCATCAGGAGAATCCGCAAAATCATCAATGTATCTCCCGGTTTTTAGTGCAGGCATCTCTCTTTTGTATTCACCAACATATTCCAATTTTGAGACAAACTGATTATTTTCACTGACCTCACCAGTATCTGGAACAGTAATATTGTAATCAACGTATTGACTCCTGTTACCGAAATAATCTGTAACTTGTATTTCAAGCGAATAGTCTCCGCCAATAGCTTGGTTGTATTGAAGATAAATCTCATCGATCCCTGCTTCCGGAATAGTTATATACCCCTCTTCAAAAAAGAACTCACTGTAGGCCCACTCCTGTGTTTCATCATCCCATGCTTCGGAATAATATATTGGCCATAATTTGCCTCCAGGTTCCAACTGTAGCGAGGAGGATGCCGGTGTGGCCGCCACCGCCTCGCTATCGGGCAACTCTTGCCCAGAATCCTCAAGGATTGTGTGTAGAATACCAATTCCGTTGCTATCGAATTCACTGAATAAAAATAATTGAATTTTTTCTCCTGACCCAGGCGGTTGATAGTCCGCAAAGCTAATCATCTGGTTGCTCTCTCTATTCGTATACCAAGCACCTAAATCCAACCAATTATCTGCTGATGAACTAGTAATCATGGGATTAGTCCCTGGCCACATAAGCTCATATTCCCCCGGGGTTTCAATTCGAAACACCCCTACTTCCCCGATGTAATCGTAAATCAACCGATCTGGGCTCGGCAGAACAAGGGTTGCACTCAACTCAAAAGCGTCATCCCCAATGACCGCAAAGTCCAGAATAGCAGGGCTGTTTAGTGAAACCGTAAGATAATCAACTTCTGCATCTCCGAAACCGCGATTAGAATTAGAGTATGCCTTGGTATTATTTAATACATTTACGGAAGGAGGGCCAATGTCTGATTGGCTCATTAACCCGAAATACTGCAAGAAAAGCTTCCACTGATTACCGACGCCACCGCTTACAAAAGATAAATTTCCATATAATTTCTGATATTTTTGGTTCCAGTCTTCAGTGTTATGTGGGTATGCAATGGATAGGGCGGATACATTGAGTCTCTCGCTACCAACTGCTTTCGCAAGGACCATCTGCCCTATATTGGCTGACAATTCCTGTGCAGCACTCTTTAATGACTCATCATCCACGACAGTGGTTGCAACATTATCAACCAAATCACCAAGGTCAATGAAATGAGTTGGTGACTTTGCCTTGGACCGACTACTCACTGAATAATGCGTAGCCTCTGCCCTTATTTTGGGTATCTCGTTTTCTGCTGATTTTGCATAATCATTCAACAATAAACTAAACTCGTAAAAGGACTCTGCAAATGCATCAAACTTTTCCATATCAAATGCAGCATGCACCTTATGTGTTTTATCCATTGACGAGTAACTGTGATGTTCATCCCAAATTTGGACTTCGTTCAACGCAAATGTTCTAATATCTATATCCGGATTTGATTTTAGGTAATTGAGAGTATTGCCATAATCCCACCCATCTCCATAGTCGAGTTCAGCACAACCAAAGTAAATTTCACATAAATCATGGAAATCCGCTATGACTTCTGTTGCACCCATTAAGCAGGTATCAAATCCGATAAAATCGAACTTGTGTATACCGCTCTCATTGAGAGAGGACAATAGAGCTTCTCTTATTTGCCCACTGGTTAGTCCTTTCCCATGCTTCAGTGTGCCATTTTGCGTATCACCACCATAGCCAACGAACTGCCCTCCGTGATTCCAAAGAACCAGGCCATACCTTTTGGCTGGATAATTATTTATGGACCAATCGACAAAGTTTTTTAATTCCTCCGGGTTATCCATGTTATTTTCCTCCGGATATCTTTCAATAATACTAGAATTAAAAGTGTTCGCCTTGCCATCTGTATCAGGGCCAATCAAAAGTCTTGCAATCCCGTCAAAATCATCGGGATTCACCTTGTTCTTGAATTCCCACAATTTTGTGGCACGCGCCTTCGTATTTATATCAGTTTGTGTAATTATATTGAAATGGTCCGAACTTCCGGCTTGCTCCATTTCCAGCAAATCCTCCATCAGCGCTGATGTCAAATTGTGGTCAGCATGCGCATACACCATCACCGTCCAATCAGCGGGTTCTCGCTCCCTGACTGTGAATGTAGATTTTGCAAGAAGTTTGCTGGTTTCATCCTCAAAAAAATAAGCTGTATATTTTCCCGGATCGAGAGGCTCGAAAACAACCATGCCATCAGTGATCCCTATATCGGGTATCTCGGTAGTGCTTCCGTTTAAAAAGGCCCAAGCAATGCTATCTGTCTCCCCGGGTGCAGCAACATCGTGGGGATAAATCTCTATCCAATCCCTTATTTTCCCTGGCCCGTTATTGAATGAAATCGAAATTGGCTCTTCATATTCATACTCAGCCTTGAGCGCAGACAATGAAGGGCGCTCTAAAACGGTGATTGCCTCGCTGCCCAAATCGTCAAAAGTGTCGTTAATAAAGTAAAATACATTGTAGTTGCCCGGGTCCAAATTGGCTTTCAATGTTACTTGTCCTTCAGTTACCCCCACCTTCGGCGGTTCGCTGCTACCGTTGGCATATTGCCAAATCAAAGGAGCTTGCGAACCAGGTATCACCCCCTCGTTATATACGCCAAACCAATCCCTTGCATTTTTGGCCCCATTAATAAATTCAATCGTAAAAGTAGATCCTTCCCTGGGCCTGTTATTATCAATTTTAAATGATGGTATCAGATTCTCGCCAGATATTCGCGAGGAGAAATTAAATTTTCTCAATGAGTCTTCTTTTATTAACCACAGTGGCGTTTCATCCGTTCCGGAATTGACCCAGCAATACGCACTGCTTGATCCCACTTCTGGTTCGTTATTTGTTAATAAACCAACTCTACAGATACTGCTTAAACCCAAAAGATCAACGGACATAGTTATCGATTCACTCCCCGCTGGCACTACAATGCTGAATCCAGATATTGAAACCATATTAAATCCTGTTTGCACCGGAAAAGCATCACTCTGAAACAACATTTCTCCCGGCTTCCTGGGACCGTTCTCTGAAACAGGCCTTCCGTCATTAACATAGATACGGACAATGCATTCCTGGCCAGTTTGGAAAGAATTTAAAGCAGCATAATATTCGAATTGAATCTGCCTGATGAGTTTTGATTGGGTCTCCATCACGTTGATCGACAACTCATCCCCGATTTCTCCTTTAAACGGGTAGAATGAACTTTTTTGTCCTCTTGCATTTTCATATAAAATCACCTCTTTGGGAGAAAGTTCCATTTCGCCGCGCGGATCATTTTCTGGCGAAGTAAAGGTAAATGGTTCGGTCTTAATTATTTGGCCTATACCCATTATGTTTCCCGCGAGAAACAAGGCAAAACAAAGTATTAGTTTTGTGCTATTATCGTTCATGCTTAACACTGCCATTTCACTCTACGGCACGCACCCTATAGAACAAATGCTTCCCACTTAAAGCATCATCAATCGACGCATGGCCTATCCTTAGGTTTTTTTCTGTGTCTTCAACTTTGGTTGTTTCGATTAACCGATAGTCAACCCAATCAAATAAATTCGCTGAAGTTTGGATGTACCAGTACACATGAGACTCAACGGTAGACATGAAAATAGTTGGATTCTCCCCCTCTTCTGGTTCACCCCTGTATAAATAAATTAGCGTTTCATCCCCCTCCAGTGATCTGCTATTCTCCTCGTTAAACTCCTCAAAGCTCATCCTACCGAGGAAATTAATCTGATCTCGACTCAAGGGATAATCATAATAGACAACCCTCCTTAATTCATAACTCTTGTTGTCCACCTGCTGGTCGTAACCGACCTTGACATTCGTTCCAATGGAATGCCTTCCATCAATCATATTATTAATAATCCTACTGTTCTTCAGATTTTCATCAACATAGTAATTTATTAACTGATTTTCACCATCGACAACATAGGCAACACGATACCATTTTCCTGACTGAACCGCTGAAAGGTTAGAATAACTCCCTTGCCCCCCGACAGCCCCAAATGGATTAATCCATAGCTCGCTTTTTGTTGCTTCTTTACCATGGCTAGTGTTGAGAAGCGGTTGATTAATCCCGTATTGAACTCTAATATCAAAAACAAATGTGTACGCATTATTTCTTTTTGCCCAGTCTGCACCACTCTTATTTTCAGGAACGATTAAGTCTAGACTTGTTGCATTTTGAATCCTAACGCTCGCTCCGTCCGTGTAATACACTTTTTTCCAATCGTTCTCATTTATTGTCAGTAGCGGACTTTCTGACAAAACCGGCCCTTCAACTTCTCCAGCATATTTCCAATTACCGAGCTCGCTCTTGAGTATGTTTTCCATACTGTTAAATGACCACACCCGGATTGGAGGTGCAATTTCTATTTCGTTTACACCTTCAAAACTCCCCCTCCAATAGGTATTGACAATAAACGGGTCTGCATCAAATTTGGAAATAACCTTTACCTCAAATTCATCATATATGTATTGCCCATTGGATTCACCGCCAATTTCGATGATCGACTTTCCATTTGCGTTTTCCTTGAGCTCTATTTTTAATATCGTGCCGTCAATCACCGGCATTAACAAAAGCTTATTGCTCCAATCTTTTACAAAATAAGAGATTTCCTCACCATCCGCATCATAAAACAACTCACTTATATCCAAGACAATATCCTCGGCATTTTCATCTCTCTCTAGATCCTCAATCGGGTTGCTTAAAACAGGCGCATCTTCTATTCCATCAACTGATATCCTGAATGTAGATTCGTCAGAATACATTTGCCCGTCAAATGCAACCAGTGAGAAGGCCTCAATCAATCCAAATTGATCCTTTTCCGGCCTCCATTGGAGCGCTTCACCCTCTTCAATCCTGTATCTACCGTCTTGGTGAGGGGGCTTTTCAGTGTATATCAATCCTGTGTGAATTTTGTTTATAATGAGAGTTAAATCACCTCCCTCAGCATCGGACATGTTTACATACTTCATTATCGAGTCATAGTTTATGCTGGTGTCCTGATCCTCGCTACTACCAAAAAAACCGTCAACTACAGTTAGCGAAGGCGGATCATTAACATTGATTACATTTATGTTGACGATGGCATCTTCCGTTCTCTCGCTGTTTGCAAATCCATAAAAAGTAAAGAAATCCGCGCCGTAATAATTTGTTTCCGGTATATATAGTAGATTTGGCGAATCTCCGGTTAGCTTTCCGTGCTTGGGCATGTCCTTAACTGCAAATGATGTAACAGCGGCGTTTCCGGTAAGCTTAATATTTATGGGATTATCCTCTACAGCCTGTATCGATTGGCTGTAAACTAGTCTATCTTGATTCGGATCCATATGGGCGATATGAATTGCATTGATGAATCCACTGCTTAAACTAAAATGGGATGAAGTCCTGAATGTCGGTACAACTGCTTCACCCAAGGAATGGTTGTTCCCTAGGTTATCAACATCCTGAACGCCCCCACCCGAATTAAATGTGGGGGCATTTACATAATACTCTGTGGAATGTATGCAACGACCGAATACAAGGCATGAGATCAGGACTAAATATATGTTAGGATTCAATGCTTCACTCCCAATCTACTGATACTAATGAACTGTAATGTGCCTCTCTAAGGAGATGCCTCTCATACATTGCACCTTTATGATACAGAATAACTTTTTACCATCCTCGCTCTCTTAAAATTGGCACATCAAATCATTGATTCCGTACCAAGCTCTAATAATGCGATTACCAAAGTACTGCTCGATATTGCCCCGTGTCACACCATACAAAGCTTATTATTCGAAGATGCCTCATGGCAGCATTAATTCATTGTTGTTAAATGCTGGAAATTTTCTCATTAATCCTTGTGGATTGATTAATTAAGCAATTTCCTGATATTCTCAATTTCCTTTTTTGCTTTAGTGATGGCCTTCTGTTTTTCGGCATTGCTGCTACCCAACTCGCCCGTAAGAGAATCTACAAATGGTTTATATTTCTGGTTGAGCCAATTTGTTGCAATCCTCCTGTTATTGGGGTTCCTTATTTTACCTTTGGCTTGATTTACTTCCTTACTCAGTGAATTGACTTCTTCAATAACTTCTCTCAATTCCTTATCAACAGAACCAGCTGACTTTGCTGCAACTGCAGCTGCAACCGGTTTGCCAGAAGCTGCCTTCTTTGTAACAACATTTCGCTTTTTTCCTGAAGTAACTGGCTTTCTTCTTGCCGTGCCCGGTGTTTTGGTTTTGGATCGACTAGCGGATCTGGCAACTCGTTTTGGTTTTGCAGGGGCATTCGATGAAGTTCCCGTTTTCTTTACGGACCTCGCAGTCCCGCTCTGCCTTACACCAGATCTGCCACCTGACCTTCTTGGCTTGGCAGCGGTCGATACCGGCTTCTTAACGCCAGGTTTACCCGGCCTCTTCCGAACCTGATTTGGGGTAGCAGATTTTAAGGCTGCGTCTAATCCGCCGGCCCTTGATGCCTTTGGCTCTGCAGCGATCGATCGAGGTTTACTGGGCAGCCCAAATTCTGTTGCGGTCAACTCACCGCTTTTGTCCTTATCAAGTAATTTGAAGACATCTGAAATAACTTCAACTTCCTTCAATGATAATTTTCCATTTTTGTCCTTATCCAGCGCTGCAACTAGCTGTGAAACAGGATTCTTGGCAGGTGTAGATGCCCTAGCGGGGGAAGACTTTTGCCTCTCAGGTTTTGCCGGTGATTGTGCCAAGCCTTGAATTACCATTGTCAACCCCAGAATTGTAGCTATATATATATTTTTTTTCATGTTTTCGAGTTACTTCGCTTTATTCCAAATTCACCTGTTAATAGGCTGTGATGGATATGGTATTGCACAAAATAGATAAAAGCCACTATATTTATTGGCTTTTGCAAAATAATTATCCAGGCCTTAACCCATTGAAACCATCGCGACCGAATACAAGAGCCCCCCCCGCCCCTCACCTCGCCGATGAAAAGGCAAGTTTGTGCGCCTGATGGGCGATGTTTGATTGGTCTGTAATTCATT
>DLRJ01000111.1:0-261 GCA_002500485.1 Dehalococcoidia bacterium UBA7891 | reverse complement strand
TTAAAATAATCACGCTTATAAATGCAACCTGTGGAATGGCTGCATACAAACACACTAAAATATAGACTTGTGATTATTCATGGGTTCCAGTACGATTTTGGCTCTCGGTTCAAATGAAACGTGAAATCGACATCCTGACCACTGGTGAATGCCACTCATTGCTCAGTGCCTGCTCAAGCAAAGCACCCACTGGCATCCGTAATCAGGCCATGATTGTGGTTCTCTGGCGTACCTGCTTACGCATCAAGGAGGCACTGGACC
>DLRJ01000107.1 GCA_002500485.1 Dehalococcoidia bacterium UBA7891 | reverse complement strand
ACCATCTTCCTCTGCCTTATCAAATATCTTCTCTCCATCAGCAAAGACCTGATAGATCCCACCCGTTCCCGGTGTGATTCTTATAGCAATATCTTTCCCTGCTTCAGCGAAAAACTCGTTGGCCATCCAGGCCGCCATTCCGTGATGCGCTCAAGGGACGCAGTAGATTATTTCTACCTCAAATTTTCCTTCACCTGCCATGTTATCCTCCTTATAAGCGTCAGGGTGGTTCACTAACTAACTGCGCCTAAATTATCACAAATTCAAACCATGGGTCAACAAGGTTTGTAACAACGAAATAACCAACAAAAGTTAAAATTCCATATCCATGCCCATGTCAACTACCTCTCCCTTCCTTGTCTTGGAAGAATCTAATGCACTTTTAAACTCCAAATATAACTCATACTCACTTTGTTTATCCGAGTTTTTCATGTTCATTAGATTATCTTTGAATTCTTCCACCAAGTTATGTTCTGTCCTCCCTTCAGGCATGTCAAAGAAGTCCCGATCAAATACGGGCACTTTGCCGCTTCTAAAATATCCTTTATTTTCGAGTTCATACGATTCAAGATCGTCCGTTCCTTTTCCCAACACTTCCCCAGTTTCTACATAATGTTCCATCACAGGTTGCATTCCATATTTTTGAATTGGACAAACTTTCATACATATTCCACAACCTGAATAACGAGCCATTATCGGGCGACAACGCTTAGCAATTAATTTATTCTTCTCGACTCCCCGAAACCAAACCCTTTGTGCTTGAATTGCTTTGCCTGGACACCGCATAAAGCAAACTTGGCAAAGCTCACAAAATTTATACATGCCATAATCAATTGGTGAATCATAGTCAAGGTGTGCATCAGTAATTATCAACTGTAACCTGGCACGAGATCCAAAGTGTGGGGAAAGCAACTGGCCGTTTACCCCCAACTGACCCAACCCTGCCTCAACAAACATCGGAATCATGGGACCAAAATGCCATGCAGGCCCAGATATTTGTGCGCTAAAACCTAATTCATTAATGAAATCTGCCAGTTTTAAAGAGAGGTCAGCTTGGGTTAAATAAGCATCACCTTGTGCAATCTCTGAAGAGTAGGAAGGTATATTTTGAGTTTCAATATATTCTTGTTCATATGCTAAACATATAACATTGGGAAGATTATTTCGAACATAGGTCTTCCTGCTCTGATAAATATACCTTCGGTCAAACTTCGTAAACCCTATCTCGCTATATCCGAGTTCTTTTGCTTTACTTCGGATTAGTTCGGTGGAGTTTTCCGTCTGTGAGGAAACATTGGGCGCAAGTTCCCCTGATCTCTTGATTTTGTCTATCCAGGGGGTAATTTTCTTCTGGTAGTTTTTGTAAAGCTCCTCAGTTTCAGGGGTATGTTCCGCTCTCTCTTTTTGGGCCCATACAGCCGAAGCACTTTGCTCTATTGAAAAACTCTCTAAAGGAAATTCTCTACTGTAATAAGAAACCTCAGTGTCTCTCTGCGGCACTCCGTCTACTTTAAGGAGGTCTGCTGCAATAGGAATCTCTATATCCGGATCCCCCTTTTTAAGACCTACTCGCTTTATGATTTTGCCTACCTTGCGTTTTGCCAAACCCTAAAACCTCTACTGTGAATATGCCTAATCTTGATGTGAGATGGATTATAAAACAAGTTTTCCTTCACAAATTCTGTGTTGTAGTAAAAATGCAAATAGGATTATCCTAATATGAGTACAAAAAACGGGGTGAAACTTGACTCAAGGCCTGAAGATAGAAAAAATCGGTGTATACGGGGACAAAATTTTGATCAGATGGACAGACGGCCACGAAAGCACATATGGTGCCAAAGAAATAAGAATCAGCTGTCAGTGTGCAGAATGTGTTGAAGAGTGGAGTAAAAGACAACTGTTAGACCCTGCCACCGTACCTTCAGACCTGACAGTAGAAGATCACTTAATGATCGGTAATTATGCAATCCAGTTTTTGTGGAGTGACGCACACTATACTGGTATTTTCCCTTTTGACACTTTGCGAAAAATGTGCCCCTGCAATAGTTGCGAAAATGTGCCCCTGCAGTAGTTGCGCTTGGTTACCAATTGGTTAGAAACACACAGAACTCTTTCTGCAATCAAGGAAATAAATTCTCAAAGAAAAGGGCGAGGCTATTGATAACTCGCCCTTTTCTTTGTCACCTCTTAGGCTGGCTTGAATTTAGGAAGAGCTAGTTCGTCTGTTATGTCTTCAAACACAACTTCTAAGGCCATGCCGATTTGTAAATTCTCCGGCGTGGGATCTTCAATGACAATATTAGTAGCCATCTTGGGTCCTTCTTCTAATTCAACAACTGCCGTCACGAAAGGCACGTCATCAACAAAACCTGGATGGGGGGCTCTTTGAACTATTCCGTAAGTGAACAAAGTAGCTTTACCTGAAGCTTGTATCCAGTCCGTATCCTTCGAGAAGCAGCAAGGAGAAATATCTCGCGGGTAGAAATAGGCATTCCCGCAAGACTTACAGTTCCTCAACCATAATTCACCTTGTTTTGCCTTTTGCCAATAAACATCCGATTCCCCTTGAGGTACCGGTAATGGTTTGTTATAAGCCATGTGTATACTCCTTAGATTAATCTACTGCCAGAACAGTGGTGCCAGTGGAAGAAAGTGACCCTCCGGTCCCATTTATTAGACACAATTTTGGATCGTCCAACTGTCTATCGCCACACTCTCCTCTTAGCTGCCTAACCGCTTCCAAAACTAGGAACATTCCATACATCCCAGAATGGGTGTAAGATAGCCCGCCTCCCGATGTATTCATAGCAAAATCCCCACCTGGAGCTGTTCTTTGATTAGCTACAAAGTCAGGCGCTTCCCCAGGTCCGCAAAACCCAAGGCTTTCCAAAGTAGCTAGTACAGTATAAGTAAAAGAGTCATATATCATTGCGAGATCAATATCATCGTGAGTTACACCAGATCTTTCTAATGCTAGTGGCCCAGTGTTTTTTGCCACTGTACGGGTGAGATCCGGCATTTGACTGATCAGATTGTGATCGTGTGACTCTGCTGCACCCAAAACCCATACCGGCTTTTTCTTTGCATCGCGAGCCCGCTCAGCTGATGTGATGACATATGCCCCTCCGGCATCTGTCACTAAACAACAATCCAAGAGATGAAATGGCCAAGATATCCATCGTGAATTATGGTAATCATCAAAAGACATATCATCTTTCATATAGGCTTTTGGGTTTAGCTGGGCCCACTTGCGAGTAGCCACCGCAACCTCTGCCATGGCCTGGCGGGTTTTATCTTCCCCGTACTCGTGCATATATCTCCTGGCTGCCATAGCATAGTTGATGGGCGCCCCGAGAAACCCATATGGTGTTTCGAACTGTGAGCCTGGATCAGCGGCGTCACCACCTGGGCGACTCCTTCTACTCCGACCTGCCTCACCGTGAGTGACAAGTGCCACATCGCAATATCCTGCATTAATAGCAGCCATGGCATGAGCGATATGAATTATGAATGATGAGCCCCCAACAGCAGTTGTATCTGTAAAACTCGGCTCAATACCCAAATATTCAGCCAAATTCAAAGTAGATGTCCCCGCAGTAAAAAGCCCATTTACATCTTTCATAGACATGCCCGCGTCTTCCAAAGCATTGTAAGCTGCTTCAGCATGGTGAGTTAGATTCGATTTGTCGGGAACTTTCCCGATCTCATCAGACTCATCCACTCCGACTATAGCAACCGTTTTTCTTAAATCGGTCATTAATTTCGTACCTCCATATTTAGATACAATTTAGCGAATGGTACTTAGCAACCAAATAGCTGATTCGCAAAGCCCACTGAGGAAGAATACATGTAATTCCCTATATGCACAAACTCACCGAAACCCTGATTTACCAATTAGTGAAAGACCCATCATTTCTCCTGAGTTGTGGAGGCCAGCCTGTAGGGTTCACTATACGATCCAAAGCTAATTCTTCATTGAAGTCCACTCCCATACCCGGCTCATCAGGACACCAGGCGTAACCGTCTTCCCATTCAATCTGCTTCGGAAATAAATCAGTTGCATAGGACCCAGGCCTCCTAGGCATTTCTTGTACACCTACATTGGTTGAGGCCATGCATAGAGCGACACAAGCCGCTGCACTCACAGGTCCTAAAGGGTTATGAGGCACTATGTCAATATAGTGTGTTTCTGCCCAGTGAGTTATCTTGAGAGCTTCAGTTATACCTCCAACGATGCACAGGTCTATTCGAGCATAATTGATCAACTCTTCCTCAATCACTTCCCTAAATGGCCATTTAGATGCCCATTGCTCCCCCGCGGCAATTGGTAAAGATGTATGTCTTGCCAAAGTCCGATAACTAGATGTGTTTTCTGACCTTAAAGGGTCTTCTATGAAAAAGGGTCTGTAAGGTTCCACAGCTTTGCAAAACGCAACCGCGTGTGCTGTATCTAGTCTAGTATGCATGTCGAAGCAAATCTGTATGTCGGGACCAACTGCTTCCCTTATCGTAGCGATTTGTTGTTCAGCTATACGTATGGATTCAACCGGTTCCAA
This sequence comes from Dehalococcoidia bacterium UBA7891, assembly GCA_002500485.1. Taxonomy (GTDB): domain Bacteria; phylum Chloroflexota; class Dehalococcoidia; order Lucifugimonadales; family UBA826; genus UBA11996. Next base: position 24,383 of record DLRJ01000107.1, on the reverse strand, counting down.
GGTATTTAAATTATCTACATATGCAGCTGATGGACCCGTCTCAGGTTGATGCCAACGTAGAAATTTCCACCCGGCATCAATGTGCCTTTTACAGTTTTCCAATAACTCTGTCATTGTGTCTCCTTGAGTATGAGGATAGCAAATCACTTTATCCCTTACAGGACCTCCAAGCAGTTTGTACAATGGCATACCAAGAGCCTTGGCTTTGATGTCCCACAATCCGATATCAATTGCACTAATTGCACACGAATATACTTTATCGGCAGGGAAAAATCCCCCACGAAACATTTGTTGCCACATCTTTTCAGTGCTGAAGGGGTCCTCCCCTATTACCACTTCAGATAGATGCTCAATAGCCTTACCAATTGCTCCTCCCCAGTTTCGTATACCAACTTCTCCTAGACCATAAATCCCAGAGTCTGTCTCGACTTTTACGATGTAATACACCCTGCCATCTTCGTCAGCTATAGGGAAGCTTTTTATCTGAGTCACCTTCATTTAATTACCTCGCAGCTTTCATTAACTATTTGAATATTTTCCACATATTAGAGAACCGTAGCGAGTACAATATAACAGGGCAAAATACGGGTCAATTGCATGTAGATATCTGACAAAAAATGCTAGTATTTTTAGATGATCTCTTTATCAGAAAGAAAATTCCAATCAGCCCTTGATAGGGCTATGGCCGATCTGTCCGATGCGTTGAAAAAATGCCTTAAAGAAATAGACATCATTATTTACGAGATAGCCGAGAAATCTGATCTTCTAGGTACTAACGTTGAAAAAGAGCTGGATTTGCTGAGCCTTTATGAGATCGTACCAATATCCGATGGATACCACAATGAGAGGAATTTACGCGGTCAGCTGACTCTATTTAAAAGGGCTTTAGAGGCAATTTGTGAGGAAGAGTCTGACTTGGTACCCCAATTAACAACCATCCTAGAAGAAGAATTAAGCTACCGACCCTCTCTCTAATAACTCACTGTTCGAAAATCCAACTCCAACAGCCTAATATCATTCCCTCAAAATCCTAGCATCCCCAACCCTTCTAGTAATTTGTTGCTGGTCCATGTAATCCATAAAACCCAAAGCATATTTTCTGCTTGTTTGAAAAAGGTCTCGGAAATCCCCAACGGTGATTTGCCCATGTTGTGATATGTAAGCGCGGACCCCATCCGACATTTCTTTAAATGCTTCAGATGAGAAAACTATTCCGTCACTCACCCTAACTAATCGCCCTTTATCAACAAGGAAACTCAGAATATCTTCATCTATTTCAAAATCAGTTCTTGGCGAAAATTTGTCTTTAGCTATATTTTCCACATAAGCTTCAGACACCCGTTTCTGTTCTTCGGTCAAGTGTGATTTATGACCTGTAAAAGCTATTATTGAGGTAAAATTTCGCAGCAACCCGATTTCTTCCAAAACATCCACAACTGCGTTAAAACTTTCTGAAGACAAAGTCATTTTATTCCTTAATTCTTCTCTAGGCATACCTTGCCTTAGAGGAAACTGTACATGAAACAAATTAAGACTTTGTTTGGTCAGATCGCAGATCTCTTCCCACCTTTTGACAGTGAAAAAATACGATTTCTTAACATCTAAAGATGTAGACATTACGGTTTTCTCTGCTATCAAAAAGTCTATAGTAGGAATTATCTCTTCTTCTTGTAGTTTCGACCCTGAAAGTAGCGAGCTCAAAGTAGCTGGGGAAGAAGATTCAATCATATTAAGAATTATCTGCGAAGGGATGTCTGATTCTAAAGATTCGAGTTTTTGTATGGTAGGGGAGTGTCTTCTCCGATGTCGTTTCGCTTGAGTATCGACAATACTACCACCACCAAGGGTGGTCATATTTGATCGAATAATGTAGTGGTCACCTCTGAGAACAGGTAATGACTTCTCAGGTTTAAGTTGTGCCCATGTGCTGTTACCAGGTTGTACCTCCTCTCCCTCCAGCAACCTCAAACGGGCTACAACTTCTGAACTTCCTGTATGCAAGGTAACAAACATGTTATGGCGTAATGGATTAGGTGCGTCCTCAACAACATTTAGCCGAACATCAAAAGCCTCCGATAGGTCTATAAAATTTGGGGGACTCAACACGTCTCCTCTGGTAATTTGCGTAGATTCTATTCCAGATAGATTCGCTGCAACTCGTGTACCAGGACCAAAGCTGGTTTCGGATTTACCGTGGGACTGAAGACCTCTTATACGAGCTTTTAAGCCGATGGGAATTATTTCTATTTCCTGACCTACTGACAAAAATCCATCGATTAAAGTCCCTGTCACCACAGTTCCAAATCCACTAATAGAGAAAGATCTATCAATAGGTAGTCTAGGTTTATTAAAGTCCTTTTTAGCAGTAGTTTTATCCAAGGCCAAATCTATAAAATGCATAAGATCGGAAATACCTGAACCGGTAGTTGCCGAGGCGGATATTATTTCAGCTCCTTCTAGGGTGGTGCCCGCCAATAATTCCTCTACCTCACCATAGACCAGCTCCAGCCAATCCTTATCAACCAAATCTTCCTTAGTTACAACTACCACCCCATTCGTGACCCCCAACAAGTCTAGAATCGCGAGGTGTTCTCTGGTTTGCGGCATTACAGATTCATCTGCTGCTACAACAAGCAAAGCCATGTCGACACCGCCAACCCCCGCCAGCATATTACTGACAAATTTTTCATGGCCGGGAACATCGACTATACTGACCTCTCTTCCAGACGGAAGTGTGATCCAAGCAAAACCAATATCAATGGTCATGCCACGGTCCTTCTCCTCTTGAAATCTGTCAGGGTCGATCCCTGTAAGACTTTCAACAAGTGTAGATTTTCCATGATCAACATGGCCGGCGGTACCTATAACGTACACAACAAATCCTTAATTTACTGTCAAATACAATACATCAATATTACAATAGATTCGTGCATACATATGACGCTAAATTGATACAGCCATTCGGCTCTGCTAAGGTAAGGTTTGATATGAATTTAAGAAGTGGGAGGAAAAATCATGAATGATGCGGTCATAGTTTCTGGGGCAAGAACTCCAGTTGGTAGATTCGGTGGAGCTTTCAAAGATATTGGTGCACCAGATCTAGGATCTACTGCAATTAAGGCAGCTCTTGATAGAGCTGGAGTATCACCTGATATGGTGGATGAAGTTGTCTTGGGAAACGCAATCCAAGCTGCCGAGGCCGGCTATGCAGCTCGCTTAGCTTCCTTACAAGCAGGGATCCCTCATGATACGCCCACTATTGCAGTTAATAGGCAATGTTCATCTGGACTTGAAGCAATAAACATGGCAGCTCAATTAGTACGAACCGGGGAAGCGGACATCGTGGTAGCGGGCGGAACAGAAAACATGAGCCAAGTACCCTACTTAATAGACTACAAGGCAAGGTTTGACGGATTAAGAATGGGAAATTCTCAACTAATCGATGGCCTTACCGAAGGCTTGGGATGTCCAGTCAATCGATATCACATGGGAGTCACAGCCGAAAATGTCGCAGAGCGATTTTCCGTGTCTCGGAAAGATCAGGATGAACTTGCTGTTATGAGCCATCAGCGTGCAAGTACCGCCATTTCTGAAGGGAAATTCACTAATCAAATAGTTACTGTATCCGTGCCTCAGAGAAGAGGGGACCCTATAGTAGTAATGGAAGATGAGGGTCCTAGGGCAGATACAACCATAGAAGGCTTATCTAATTTGAGGCCTGTTTTTAAAAAAGATGGGACAGTCACAGCAGGAAATGCTTCTAGCATAAATGATGGATCTGCCGCTGTGGTAATGATGTCAGCTCAAAAAGCTGCTGATTTGGGTATAAAACCAAGAATGAAGTGGCATACCAGGGGAATCGCAGGAGTGGACCCGGCAGTAATGGGTATTGGGCCTGTGCCTGCCGTCCAAAAGGCGATCAATAAATCAGGAATGGTCGTAAATGATATTGATTTAATTGAGCTTAATGAGGCATTTGCATCTCAGGCTCTCTACTGCATCCGAGAGCTAAACCTAGACATAGAAAAAACCAATGTAAATGGCAGCGGAATAAGCCTTGGACACCCAGTTGGGGCCACTGGCGCAATCATGACGGTAAAGTTAATGGAAGAAATGGAAAGATCCGACTCTACCACCGGCCTTGTGACAATGTGTGTCGGAGGTGGACAAGGAGTAGCCACCATTTTTGAACGCTTAAATTAGAGGAGGATTCATTTGATGCCTATTAACACCGATGACCCTGGAGTTAAAACAGTTTTAGATAACATGGAGACCATCGTTGCTTCGGAAGGAGGCTCTCTAGATTTAGTATCACTTAATGAAAATCAGCTTACAGTCAAATACAACAAAGGGACAAACGAGGAATGTCCGGAATGCGTACCGGATCATGACATGGTCAAAATGATGATCGAAAATTCCCTCACTATTTACGCCCCTCACATATCTCTCATAGATTTGGTATAGGCTATTAGGGCAACATATCCAAATATTTCAACCCTGACCCTGTATTTAACAAAAGGGTTTTTTCAGATGGATCTATGGAACCGGTTTTTATCAATTTTCTTGCTCCGCATGCAGTGGCAGCGCCCTCCGGGCAAACAAAGAAACCTTCGAGTTTACCGATAAGATCGGTCATATCGGTCATCTCTTCATCTGACACCGTAATGGCCGACCCTCCACTATCCCTGATTGCATTTAAGATGAGGTAATCTCCTATAGCACTTGGCACCCTCATACCAGCGGCTAGTGTAGTAGCATTTTCCCAAGGCTGTGCGAACTCGTCCCCATTCTGAAACGCCCTGACTATTGGAGCACAATTTTCAGCCTGCACAGCAAACATTTTTGGTCGTTTTGACGAGATCCATTCCAAATCTTCCATTTCTTGAAATGCCTTCCACATTCCAACAATTCCTGTTCCTCCTCCTGTTGGATAGATAATGTTATCTGGCAGTTCCCAATCCAACTGTTCAGCAATTTCATATCCCATTGTTTTCTTTCCTTCCACTCTGTAAGGCTCCTGTAAAGTGGAAACATCAAACAGGCCAATTTCTGCAGCCTTTTCCCGCGAAATCGCACCGGCATCGTTTATCAACCCATCTATCAAAAATAAATTGCCGCCTGAAACAGATACTTCTTTTTGGTTTGCTTCGGGAGCATCTTGCGGCATAAACACAAAAGCCTCCATCCCTGCCCGAGCAGCATATGAAGCCATTGCACCAGCAGCATTTCCTGCTGATGGCATTGTTAATTTTCTTAACCCCAATTCTTTTGCCTTAGAAACAGCAGCCGACAATCCTCTTGCTTTAAATGAGGCTGTTGGATTTAAACCTTCATCTTTCAACATTAGTGATTCGGACCCCAATTCGGACCCCAATCTTTTTGTTTCAAAAATCGGAGTGAACCCTTCTCCTAAAGTCACAATATTAGACTCGTCATACACCGGCAACATCTCAAAATATCTCCACATATTAGGAGCTCTTGCCGAAAGCATATCTTTAGTAAAATACTTGGAAGCCTCCTTCATGTCGTATCTTGGATAAAGTACTTTTCCACACTTCTCACAAAGTCTCCTAGGTTGGTCGGCTGAGAATATTTCATTGCAATATGTACATTCTAAATTTTTTAGGTAGCTTCGCATTTTTGATAACCTCTTGGAAACAATTAGTGTCTAATTCACTTAATAACAAGACAGAAGTATGATACAACGGTCAAGGAAACTGGTGAACTGTTCAAAAGCATGAATGAGATAAAAAATGGCTGATTACGACGTAATAATAATTGGGGGAGGCGCTGCTGGATTTAGTGCAGGAATGTACTCATCTAGATTAGGCATGAAGACATTGTTGGTTGAAAGGTTGATTCCTGGTGGTCAAATTATTAATGTCGAAAGAATAGAAGACTACCCTGGATTACTCGAGGGAATAAGCGGAGCTGATTTCTCCAGTAAAGTTCAAGAACAGGCTATTGCTTCAGGGACCGAATTTGCCATGTCGGAAGTAACTGGAATCAGAAAATCTGGAAAGGAATGGATTGTCGAGACCTATGAAGGGCAGAAAACCTCAAAATCAGTGATAATAGCAGGTGGATCAACACTGGATAAACTAAATGTTCCTGGTGAAGATGAACTTGTCGGGGCCGGCGTCTCGTACTGCGCCACATGTGACGGAGCATTTTTCATTGATCAAAATGTGTGTGTGGTCGGTGGTGGAGATTCAGCTCTACAGGAAGCCATAACACTGACAGAATTCGCTTCAAATGTAGATCTGTTTTGCCGGTCTAGTTCTCTTCAAGCTCAGCAAACCCTGCAAGACAGAATTACAGATCATGAGAAAATCCAAGTCCACTTAAACGTTGAAGTACAAGAAATACACGGAGACGGTATGGTTGATGGGGTTTCATTATTACAAACCCTATCAGGAGAGTCGAAAAGAGTAACTATTGACGGAGTTTTTATATTCGTGGGACTTATTCCCAACACCGATTATCTCCAAAATATTCTGGAAACCGATGAAAGCGGGCATATTAAGACAGATATAAATCTGCAGACATCTGAAAAAGGGATTTTTGCGGCAGGTGATATAAGAGCTAATTCTGCTTCCCAACTTATAAGCTCTGCCGGCGACGGTGCGACGGCAGCCGTAAGCGCCAAAAAATACATCTTGAAGGAGCAAAGGAACTAATTCCAATGAAGCAAATATTTCCAATAAATCTATTTGGTCTCTGTTTCCACGGCGGTGAGACAAATTTAGTATGAACTGGCTCTTAGTCATGATTGGAGGAAGTATTGGCGCAGCTTGCCGCTACGGAACAGATCGTCTAGCGACCAACTACCTAGGATCCAGCCTTACAGGAACTTTTTCCGTCAACATAATAGGGTCTCTGGCGCTAGGTTTCCTGGTGGGATGCGCTTTAAGCAAATCAGGCTGGAATCACAATTATTCATTGTTGCTAGGGGTAGGGTTTTGTGGCTCATTCACCACTTTTTCAGCTGTTTCCGTTTCTGGCATGCAACTCATTTCTGATGGGAATTATGGTAAAGCTGCAACATACTTAACTTTTAGTGTAGTCGCCGGGTTATTGGCAGCTTTCCTGGGCATATGGATTGCAAAACAAACGATTTAGTGATGTTCCTTGTCTAAGCCATCTATCAACTCTTTGATCTCAGCTACTCGAGATGAAACCGGAGTGATTCTCCCATAACAAACGTCCATGAAAGCCTCCGATATTTTTCGAACAGGATCAATTCCAAAAAACCTATATAAGGCTGGCTCAAACTCTTTTGGAGTAGAATTATCGGATCTATTCACGCCTTTTTGATAACCTAAATACAACAGGTCATAATAAGATTCCAACACGCTCTTACTTCCAGGATCCAAATGACTTGGTATGACAAACATGGTTTCCTGCTTGGATAATCCTCGTTTCCAGAGCAACCTCTTAGCAATGTCAAGCAAATCAGTCATGGGCTCTCCAGACCCCTCAATCGTAGATTTAATACCCTCATCGACTATGTTTTTTGACTTATTGATCCTTCTGAAAGCAAGGCCTAGGCCAAATAACAAGCCGGCTACCAAGAGGAAGATTGCAAAATATTCAAAATATTGCATGAATGCTGAAGGTTCTTCTGATCCGGGTGCATTAACCAATTCTTCTAATACATTACTCAGGCCACCAAATGATTCTTGTTCTTGAACTGGTCGATCAGGAGTGAGAGTGTCACCAAACATCCAACTAAAAAATCGAATTACAAACTGAATTGCATAAATAATAGGTATCGCAAGAAGATAAACTATCGCCATCGTAAGCCAACTTATCAGTGTCGTTATGGGGGAGGAAATAGCACCAAGAAAATCTTTACTGAAGGAGGCAAAAAGTAAGCCTGATAAAACGATCATACCCACCAGTATCGACACCACTCTGAGCCATTGTAGAGTGACGGCTCCACTATCAGAAGAAGGTTTTAAGCGTCCTATGGCGAGACCCGCCAAAGTTGAGACGAAAAACAGATACATTAGTCTCGACATGTACAAATCCGCCCCGCTGAAAATATCAATTGTGACGGTAAAAGCCATCACTATAACCCCAATTCTAAAGGTCGCAAATAATGCTTCTAAAGGGAAATCAGTTGAACCGGTGAGCCCGCCTTTTGTCCACATAAACACACTCATGAAAGCAGCCAAAACTATAGCTAACCCAACTTCTCCATCCTCATAAACCCAATGATCCAAGTTAAAAATCCAGTATATTGAAATGGTCTCCTGTGAAGGTAAATTGGCATACCCAACAATGAAATAACAGAGAATCGCTCCAACCAACGTTTGAAAGCAAATGGCAAGTGAGACTTTTATATTTAAAGAATTAAGTAGCTTGGATAAATATAGGGATACAGCATATAAAGCAAGACATCCTCCGTACGATAGAGGACTCCGCCCAAGGGAAGTCATTATTCCAACAACAGCAAAAATCGAATAAATCCACACTGTTTCAGATAGTATTAAGCACAGTGCAATAGTTTTAGATTGGTACGAATTCACCTTTTGACTCCATCTCACTAAAATGAGTTCCCAGCTCATATATCAAAATATTGTCTGCTGCACTATATGACGGCTCGTTAGCAACATTAATTAAAACTACTCTGCATCCAAATTTTGATATATTTCTTAAAGAAGCCAACAGCTGATCGGTGATGAAGGATGTAACGACCACTACCGTAGACCCAAAAGGGAAATTTCTATACCACTTATTAAGATTTTCTGACATAGGCCCTGATGAAATAGGACCTATGGTAGCCAAGGTTTCTAATATTACCTTTAGCTGATCTTCTGATTGTGAGGCCGGTATTCTCATTGGCAGGTCAGACAATACAGGGGTGCCGTTTGAAAAAAAACCAAGGTTGAACCCCTCCTCACTACAGTAGTTTGCTATGGAAGCAGAAGCAGCCACAACCCTCTCTAAATTTACAGGAGAGTAGCCTTCCCATACCTTTGAAGACGTTTCTACAGAAACAGCCAAAATCACGTCACTTTTACTGGTAGATTCAAAGGTTTTAACCATCAACTCAGATTTTTTTGCTGTATATTTCCAATCGACTGTATTGAGCGAATCTCCCTTTTCATAAGTTCTGATTCCTCTATTCCAAGAGATATCTTGGTAAATAGTAAGGTTAGTGATTTTCTCTCCTAAAGGCCTAGATTCAGGCATCCCGAGGTCTGGAAGCTTTAAAATTTGCGGATAAACCAGTATGTAGTCGCGAGTCGCAATTGTTTTTTTACTATCGAACAATCCAAAAATATCGCCACCATAAATATTTACTGAGCCAAGCCTATGAAAACCTCTTTTTTTTGCCTGAACAGAATATTCCCAAGCAGTTCTTTGATAAGCCGATATAGAAGCCGAATGCGTCATAGACACGGCGTCAACAGTTGAACTTGGTCTGATATCAGGTCCATTAAGATTCAAAGCGCTTGGAATGTCATCAACAGTATCTATTCTTGGTAAAGGTATCGGTTTTTTATTGTGAAGCTCTACAGAGAAGGGAACGGTCTCTCCAATAAAAACTCTCTTTTGGGGTATCACACGAATATATTCGACATTTTCCAGCGATACCTTATTCCATAACCATGCAACAAAAACAACAACTAAGCTCATGACAGATAATCCTAGGATTAAACCTTGCCCCGAAAATAGGCCGATAATTACCAAGGCAATAATTATTAATACCCAACAGTCATTCCAAAATTTTTTTACCATGATTTATGCTTAGCTGGCTTCCATTGGGACAGTAGTTTCAGACATTATTTCTTCAAGTATTTCATCTGCCCCGAATCCCCTCAATCTAGCGTTAGATGTCGGTATAATCCGATGCGACAAAACTGCATTTATAAGGCTTTTTACATCATCTGGGGTAACATATTCCCTTCCATTAAGGGCCGCTTTAGCCTGGCTACAACGGTAAAGGCCCAAAGAACCTCTAGGACTTGACCCTAAATCCAATTTGTCATTTTCTCGCGTTGAACGCACAATCGAAATAATATAGTCACAGATAGTCTGTTCGACTTTTATTCCTGAAGAAAAGTTTTGGAGCTCTTTAATCACCTTAGAATTCACCACTGAAGCTAGCTGCTCGTGAGAATCTTCTTTCCGAAAGCGCCGTATAATGTCTGCTTCTTCCTGCACTGTGGGATATCCAAGAGATATTTTCATCAAAAATCTGTCTAGTTGAGCCTCAGGAAGGGGAAAGGTGCCTTCCATATCTAGAGGATTTTGCGTAGCCATCACAATAAAAGGGGTTGGTAACATACGAGTCTCGCCGTCTATCGTAACCTGTGATTCTTGCATCGCTTCTAAAAGAGCTGACTGTGTCCGGGGAGTGGCTCTGTTAATTTCATCAGCTAATATAATTTGGTTGAAGATAGGGCCGCTTTGAAATTCGAATTCACTCGATTTTTGGTTGAACCAATTAACCCCTAGGACATCGGATGGCATTAAGTCAGGAGTAAATTGAATCCTTCCAAAAGTGCAATCCAAAGACGACGATACTGCCCTTGCAAGGGTGGTTTTACCTGAGCCGGGCACATCCTCAAGAAGGATGTGCCCCTGGCAAAGTATAGAAATTAAGACCAGGTCTATAGCGTCTGATTTACCAACAATAACTTTTTGAACATTGTTCTTTATTTTCTCAATGATACCTTTAAATTCGCTACCTTCAGTTACCAAAAAAGCATCCCCCTTCCATTAAAAATTTTCAATAAGAGGCAATCATACAATCAATTGAATCAAAAATACCGACTAATTCTTTAATTTCAAAAGAAATTATTTTGTCCAACTTACTAAAAGGTATTAAGAAAACCATGATAAATCTAGGAGTTCTAGAGCGGTTGGGGAAAAGCCTACTGAAACCAGAGTGTAGACATGTACGAGGGAAATTTTTACTTGAGCCATATTTATTGGGATATACTTAATCTTTGTGAGTCTCTTAATGTGTCGTTGCCCGGTGGTGTAGTGGTAGCACTAAGGACTTTGACTCCTTCGACCCAGGTTCGAATCCTGGCCGGGCAGCCATGGATTAATGTTTTTTTGCGGTGTGATACGAGTTACGTTTCTCATGTTGGATTCCGCGCTCTAGCCCAAAATCCAATCCTCTCATAACAGATGATTTTATCGAGGCCAACAATTCTGGCTCTATTTTAGCTAATCCCCCAGCAATTACTTCTGCAGAGCTATCCAGAGTCTCCTCTGAAACAACTCGATCTACAAGACAAACCTTTATTGCTTCCTTTGCTTTCACTACCCTATTGGTCATTATCATTTCCATTGCTCTATCAAGTCCAACAAGATTACGTAAAGTTTGAGTCCCACCAGCAGCAGGAATCATGCCCAATGCCACTTCTGGCATTCTGAAAATTGAGTTATCCGCTGCTATCCTAATATCGCATAAGGCCGCAATTTCAATGCCAGACCCGATAACGTATCCATGAAGCTTGGCAATTAGCGGCTTTTGAATAGTCAGGAATAAGCCCCACAAGTCTCTCTCCCACCTCACTGCTCGCGCAATTACTTGAGATGGAGCAGTCCCAAATTCTGTCAAATCGGCACCAGCGCAAAACCCTCTCTCGCCTGCCCCACTGATAATCGCAACTTTGGATTCCCTATCATCCCGAAATAATTCTAGTGTTTGAAAAAGAGCATCCCGCATTTCTAGATTAAAGGCATTTATTTGATCTGGTCTGTTCAAGGTTATGTGAGCGACACCATTGATAGAGTGGTACATAATTGTCTCATCTTTCATTGGTATCACCATTTTGATTCACCTTCAGCGGCCTTCATACCTAGGTTCTTTTTTCTCCAAAAAAGAACCTATCCCTTCTTTTCTATCAAAGGTGCTTTGCAAAATCACATTAAGATCCGTCTCCAGTCTTAATCCTTGATCCAAGGTCATATCAGACCCATCAACTATTGCCTCTTTCAGATATTTTGCCGCTATCGGACCATGAGAGGATATTTTGGAGGCCAGCTCCACGGCATTATCTTGTACATTTTTCGAGTACAGGTATTGCACTACTCCAATTTCGAGTGCCTCCGCAGCAGAGAAAACTCTCCCTGTCAATAGTAATTCCATTGACCGACCTACGCCTACTATCCTTGGCAGTCTTTGCGTCCCGCCTTCCACAGGAGTATGTCCTGCTAACACCTGAGACATTGAAAATTTACTCACTTTATCGGCGACTCTAATGTCACAGCATAAAAATAACTCAAGAGCTGTCCCATGAGCTTCGGATTCAACGATTCCAATGGTTGGAAATTTTATGCTAGATATAAAACCACTCAAAGATTTGGTTCCGTCATTTTGGGCGTGCCAATCACACCTCAATTTAAGGTCAGGTATATTGATCAAGACCACAGCCACAGAGTCTTTGGCATTTAGTTCATTTATGGCATCTTCCAACAACCACAGGAGTTCACGACACGGGTCTTTGCTCTTATCTGTCGATTTTAGATTGATAAGTTGTATTTTTTCTTCATTAAAAGATTGTAGATTCACCATATTACTCGACTATGAAAGTTCTTCATTAAAAATAAAATCAATTATCTAATTCCTTTTCTAAAACCTCATCGTCTTCCATCGAAATACCATACCTTGGCGGATTGCTAAAATATATTAATAATTCCTTTATGGAAGCGGCAATCGGTGGACCCAATACCACCCCCCAAAGACCTGCTATTTCACTACCAACCACGATAGAAATCAATATCATCAAGGGATGCAATTTCATCGCAAAACTTTGAACTCGGGGAACTATAATCGCTCCCTGAAAAAGTTGCACACCTAAATATAAAAGCAACACCCAAAGGATTTTTTCTGGGGAAGTGGATAGAACCACAATTATAGTAGGGATAATAGCGAGCCAGGCTCCTACAATCGGAACTAACTCAAATATCCCGGCCACAGCTCCCAAAAGAATTGCATACTTCACCCCCATAAGCATCAATCCGATTGAAATAAAGACCCATACCACGGCTGCTAAAGTGAATTGAGCCCTAACATATGCACCGATAATTCGATTTAAAATTCTTAACACATACACAACATGTATCTGGGTATCTGTAGGAAATATCTCAACGAACGACTCTCGAACTGTTTCCCTATCTTTTAAAAAATAAAAGACAAATAAAGGCAACACCACAAGCCCTATCACCAAAGTCAGGGCATGAACCGCTGCAACTGCAGTTCTACCAATAAGTCCACTAAACGCTCCTAGTAATATCTCTCCCCCATTTTCCAATAATCTATCAATTTCCACCCGGACCTCTTCCGGGATATTCGAAGCATATTCTTTATTCCAACTCTCGACCGTGGTTCTTGCATCGGTAATAAGGCTAGGTATGTTGGTAATTAACTCACTTGATTGCTTAAACATCGGAGGTACCACTAGCAATAAGCTTCCTGTGATTATTAAAAATGCAGTAACAATGACTATGGTTATCGACAAGGCTCGAGCTAGTTTAGGTTTGGTACTTTTTAATGGGATAAACTGTTCGAAAAAATTAACAAAAGGGTTAAGTATATAAGTTAAAACTATTCCCAATACCAAGGGGAATAGGGCTCCCCTGACAAGATATAATCCAAAGCAAACAACCACCCCAATAAAAACATAAAATGACACCTTGGCCACTTTTTCCAGTGAGGCATTAAGATTGCCGGGCTGCTGCATAGTATCGAACCCAAATATTGACTGTCTGACCCATTATGTTACTAGAAAGTTGCACAAGCGAGGGAGCACATGTTCAAAAAGCTCAAGGCTGTCTATCTAGGAGTAAATCTAGAGTCCTTAATTTCTGAGCATTATGACGGTATAACTACCACCCGCCTATCACGCCCTTCACCTGAGCTCTCAGTATACACTTCTGAATTGTCAGCTAGCGCAACGTGAACTAATCTCCTCTCTCTCGCTGACATAGGCTCTAATTCAATTGATCTGCCGGTCTTTACAACTCGTTGAGCCACTCTGTTCGCTAGGTTAGCCAAAGATTGCTTTCGTCTTTCATCATAACCTTCAACATCAAGAGAAATATTTGCCCTTTCCCCCGTTTGCCTTCCAACGATGAACCTGGTCAGGAATTGAAGAGACCTAAGGGTCTCACCTTTGCGGCCAATAAGTAGCCCGGAATCGTCCCCTTCTATCTCAAAGACAGGTCCTCCAGTCTCTTCATTATCAGCCTCTTTTAAATTGACCACGACATCCACATCCATATGAGAAACAAGGTTCTTTATAACTTCATTAGCGGAATCTAAAACATCTGAAGTTCCATCAACTTTGGTAAGTCTAACAGAAGCTAATTCACTGCCTATTCCTAATATACCCGGTTTACCTCTGCTAATGACGTCTATTTCTACCTCTACGCGGTCTACGTCTAGTTCTTTTAGGGCGATTTCTATCGCCTCTTCCACTGTCTTCGCTGTCATTTCTATCGACTTCATCTGTTTGTTCCTCCTCCAGAACCGGTGAAAGCCCACCTGCAACAGCTGCAGCTGGCTGAGGTGTCCGGTTGCTGGCAAAACTAAGTAAATTCTTAATCGGGTCCCAACCCGTGATGAACCCTTGTATTACGATCCCGACCACATTTGACACTACCCAATATAGAGCGAGACCGCTTGGGAATTGCATGGTGAAAAATCCAAACATTATGGGCATCATCCACAGCATCATTTTATTGGTAGAAGCCTGTCTATCGTCCATTGCCGGCATTGTGGTCATCTTTTGCATAAACCACATGGAAACACCAACCAGTATTGGGAAAATAGGAAAAGGGTCAGGGTTAGCCAGATTCAACCAAAGAAAATTGCTATTTATAGGAACCACATCATGAACCAATGGTAACCATTCATACAAATGACCAGACAAGTTAACCAAGCTTTCAGGGGTGTTCGGCACTGTCTGTAATATTGCTTGATATAGGCCAATCCAAATAGGAAATTGTATAAACATTGGTCCCAGGCAACCTATAGGGTTAACCCCCTGTTCCTTGTACAGCTTCATCGTTTCCTGAGACTGTTTTTGCTTATCATTTTTAAATTTATTTTGTATTTCTTTTATCTTCGGTTGCAGGGCTGTCATCGACTTCATCTGCTTACTTTGTTTTACCGTCAAAGGCATCATAGTGGCGCGAATAAGTACAGTGAAAAGTATTATTGCCAAACCAAAGTTGCTGATTGCTATGCTATAAAGGATTAGCAAACTATTTATCATCGGCTGGATGATCACGCTATTCCATAATTGAGAAAAAATTTCCAAGTCTATTGTCCTCTATTTTTATTAGCAATCCGGAGACCAGTCACCCGGCTGTGGATTCTTATCGTCTTTCAACAAATCAGAAAAATATGGTGCATCCCATTTTTCATCGGGATTCCCATTTGCCTTCACAGTCAAGGCTCTAACTGAATGATCTCGCACGCTGAAATAAATCTCAAATCCATCTGCTGTGATCGGGGATTCTATACTCTCTCCCACATCACAGCTAGCCAACACTTCTCCTGAACTCGTTTCGGCTATCCGAATCTCCCCATCAGTGGAACCCACGGCTATCATGTCTGAAACAATAGCAGGAGACCCAACGATTGGGCCATTCGTTTCTAGTTCCCATTCCTTTTTACCAGACCTGATATCCAAAGCATACAGTTTTCCATCTAATGACGGAATGTAGATAGTCTTATCACTAATTACTGCACCACCCCAGTACCAGTTAGAGGCTTTCTCAAAAACCCACTCTTCATCGCCTGTGTTCAAATCAAATGCGTAAAATACACCGTCAAAAGACCCCACAAAAACAGTATCCTCTTGAATTACGGGAGTTGCTGCAATGGCACCACCAGTTTTTACTTTCCAGACAAGTTCACCTGTATCCTTGTTCAGAGCATATACATGATGATCAAGTGAAGTAATTATTAGGATGTCATCATGAATTACTGGGGTAGACCATATTTCTCCACCTAACTGATATGACCAGTCATCATTAAAAGTGACTTGTTGATTGGAAAAATCCAATTCATAAGATCTCAATATGCCATCGCCTGACCCAATGTAAAGATTATCCTCATGAATTAATGGACCGCCAACTATTTCAAAATCATCGCTAACCACTTCAGTTTCAACAATTCTTCCCGTGTCGACTTCTATAGCCTGAATCTTTCCGTCGTACACCCCTACAAAAACGATTCCATTGGATACTGCTGGCAAACCATATACAGCTCTCTTGTTCTCGTCTTCTTCATGGACTCTCATTAAATCTGGTTTCCAGATGTGTTTCCCTGTATCTTTGTCTAGAACCATTAAATGGCCATCCATGCTAGCAAGAACGAGGTGGTTACCGTCCACCAGAACACCTGACCAACCCTGGGCGCTATTAATTCTTGAGCATCCCAAAATAGTGATCAGGAGTAAAAGTAGACACACTGATATTTTTTTGTTTCTAGAAATCATATTTCAATTAAATTTGGTCTTCCTCAGTTGGTATGATTTTGAGTCACGGAACAGGGTCGTACCCTCTAGTTCCAAATGGCCGACACCTCAGTAGCCGTTTAAAGGTGATTCCACTACCAACAGCTAGACCGTATTGATGGATCGCTGTATAAGCATAATCGGAGCATGTCGGTATATGTCGACATGCTATTGGTAAAAAGGGTGAGATTATTTTTTTATAAGATTTTATTAAACCTAATACTGTGGATTTAACAAAATTATCTTTGCGGAGTTTCAATCTATTTCACGTTTACTCAGTGGATATTAGGCTAGCATCAGCCAGCAGTTTATACATCGAAGACGATATTCCATGAAAATTGGAACCTAAGATCCCGTTTCTAGCTATAAAGACTATATCCATTCCATCAATTATCGAAATGGAATTAGCAGACTCTTTCAATCTTCTTTTATATTTGTTTCTGACCGTGGCTCCTCCAATTCTCTTCGAGACAATAAAACCCAAGCGAGACCCTTTATATTCTCCTGCTGGTGCTTGATCCATAGCAACCATGACCAAGTTGAAGTCAGCAGATCCGGTACCGTATTTTTTTACAGAATCAAAGTCGGAGGAGTTACGAAGTTTCTGATATTTTTGCATGTAGTCACTCTAAGTCCATAAGTCGACCATAAAACATGGGCATTGATACAGTGACAAATTTCCTAAGGTTAACGACAATAAAACTATACAGTCAGCTTCTGACGTCCTTTGAACATTCGTCTCTTAAGGACATTTCGGCCGCCTTTGGTACTCATACGGGATCGAAATCCATGCACTCGCATGCGACGCCTGTTTTTTGGTTGGTAGGTTCTTTTTGGCATTGATATTCCCTTAAATTAACCTACAAATTTTACTTACATCAATAGAACAGTGTCAATTTATTTAGCAGACGGATATTGAACTTCTTTTAGCCAGTTATTATTTCGGATGCTCCATCAGAACCGTTACGCCCATATTTATGTACTTATTTCTCAGCGTGTGATCATAACTTCTAAAGCTAATTCTTGAGAGCCTTGTAGTTGGTCTAAGGCATGCTTCAGGCAATCATCAACTGTTTGAATCGGATGTTTGGGATGAGCCTCAATATCGTAAAGTAAGTCATTAGGGCCCCAGGTAAGGCAATCAACACCATTGATAGCAAGTTAACTCACAGTGGTAACTGCCCTTAGTGATTCCATTTGTATCGACAAAAATCCTGTTTGATTCCACCACTTGCCATACTCAATTCTCTCGAACCCTACCTCCCTAGATCCAGACCCACTTCCATCCTTCAGGCCGTTGCTATGATAATCATGAATTCCGTACCTAGCTGTCCCATCTACACTCCTGCCACCTTATCTGTGGATAATAAAAGTAACGAACAGCCTCCTGAACCGTTTCAAGGGTTTCAATTTGAGGCACTTCAATGCCTACTGGTCCTAAGTCAAGAATGTTACCGATCAGATAGGTATGCCTAGTGTGTTTAATACGGAACTGTGAAGGAATTCCTAAATTACTGGAGGCTTCGCAAAACCTCACCAGAGTTTCCTCATTAAAGGGTCCATGCTGACTGTCAGTAAAAGCAAATGCATAATCATCTTTACTGATAATGGCTTCCATTTCTGATTCAGATGCATCTAAAGGCACCGAAACTCCGATTAAGATCTCTCCTGCCCGAATTCTTTGTTTGAGATTCAAATCACTCATTTTTATCTCCTTGAGGCATTCAAAAGTATTTGGGCCAGGTAGCCCAAATCATTATTTAAAGAATTCGAATTTCTCTGCTGGCTCATATCCATCAATTGGGGTTACTTTCAGGCCTTCACTTTCTGTGGCTGACCTAACAATGGTTTTATTAAACAAATGAACAGACTCTTCATTCAAAAATTGATCAACCGGCATCCATATGCATTCTGCTATTTCTTCTTCTTGCATTGTTATTTCATTGTCTTGTGGAGATAACCTCGCTACAAAATAAATATCTGATTTACCATACCTGTACCCATGCCAGTGTCTAAAAAATGTGAGAGCCTGGAAGGTTGTAGAAATTCCTGTTTCCTCAAATACCTCTCTAACAGCAGCCTCCGCCAAATGTTCCCCTGGCTGCAAAGCACCTCCCGGCAATTTGTATCCTGGACCCCTTCCTGATGCTCTGTACCTCTCTGAAACAACCAAGAGTTCATCATCTTTGTTTATTACAACACCTCCAATACCTATGTAATGAGTTGCATATGGGGGAACAAAGGCATTTTCCTCAACTTGAAGTGTCATCATCGCGTATTCTTCAGTGGCATGATGAAATAAAAAACCCTCCTCCGACGCCCGGGGAATAGCCTTAAAGGCTGATTTAGGAATCTCCAACCAGGCGACTTTGATGTCCTCCGTACGCCATTTGTTGATTGCATTTATTAACCCAATTTCAAAGTCTAAAACCAGGGATGACACTGAATCAGGGTCAATAACTGCCCCACCGAAAGGATTCACGGACCAAACTAAGTCACTCATATCGCCTCCATTTACTTGAGCAAAGGGAAGTATATTGTTGTGCCCAACCCACGGCAACCAACCGCAGATCTTTGGTGATTAGTTGTTGCTATATAATGCCTTCAAGCTTAATCAAAATGGGACTCACAAATGAAATATATTATTCAATCAGATAGATTAATTGACGGTTCAGGTTCAATCCCTGCACAAAACGGAGCAATAGTCATTGAAAATGACAAAATATCCAAGATTTGTGCCACTAGCGAATTAACTGAAGCAGACAAAAATCAGGCTGAAATCCTATCGGTTCCTGGGGGATCTATTCTCCCTGGATTTATAGAAATGCATTCTCATATACATTGCAGTTCAGAGACCGATGCCTACGAACATATTACTACTGAAAGCAATGAAACTTTTTTGTTACGTGGTACTCAGGCAGTCAGGTCAGCACTCTCTTCCGGAGTCACAACCATGAGGGACCTCGGGAGTAGAAATGAAGTCGTTTTCCCACTTAGAGAGGGTATCACTAACGGGATAATCCCAGGTCCTAGACTTCTTGTCGCCGGGACTCCCATAACTACGACAGGTGGACACTGCAACATGTTCGGAACTGAAGCCAATACTTCAGAAGAGGTCGTCAAGGCAATTAGACAACAGTTCAAACTTGGGGCCGATTGTATAAAAATAATGTCCACAGGGGGAGGGTTCACTCCCGGAACCAATGTCAGGGCCCCCCAGTACAGTACCGATATATTGAAAAAAGCTGTGAATGATGCCGAAAGACTCGGACTTAAAGTAGCCGCACACTGTCATGCAGCTGAAGGTGTCAAAAATTGCGTGGAGGCTGGTATACACAACCTAATACACTGCTCCTGGTTGGCTACTAACCCATCAGAACTATATGACTACGATCATGATGTCGCAGATCAGATTGCCGAAAAAGGAATTTACGTAGATCCGACTCTTGCTCTTTCTCATCTCAATAAATTACGGGGCAAGGCTATCAGACCTGATTCTGGAGCAATGAGAGATCCTGAAAAAAGGTTTGAAATTCTCAGAGACATGTGGAACCGGGGTGTCAAATTCGTCACTGGGATGGATTCTGGTATGACAAATGCGCATTTTGACGATTTTGCCTATATCCCGGAGGTGATGGTAAATAATATGTACATTTCCCCCCTTGAAGCCATAACTTGCGCAACGAAAACATCAGCCGAATGTCTTGGAATGGAAGATGAAATCGGAACCTTGGAAGCTGGCAAATCTGCCGATGTCATCGTTGTAAACGGAAATCCATTAGAGGATATAACCAAACTTCATGATGTAAATACGATTATTTCTCAAGGTACACTCGTAAAGAGGGAAAATACTTTGCTCATATAGCCTCAAAGGATTATTTTTTGAGGTTCAATACAATTCCATTGGTGTGACACTGTTGGCTTTTATAATCAAATAGACTTCATCAGACACCCTTAAGCCCAAATCCGAAACCGATTGCATCGTAAGTGCTGCAGTAAGAATGCACCCTCCAGTTTCACAACGGATGAAAGTTGGGTTCTCAGAGTGATTAATATTTGTAATACTGACCTTTAATATGTTTCGGGCGCTGATTGCAACAGGCGGATATTTGCTGACGATAATGTCAGAAGCTTTAATCGAAATAGTTACCTGCTTACCTTTTTCTGATGTTAACTTGGGAGTGATCAACTTAACATCTCCAATTGTTAGGGTAGATACGTTTTGATCTACTGAACCGTCAACAACACCGTGCAGAATGTTTTCAAAGGAAGCATAGTCTACATAATCAGCCACAGAGCTATTATTCAACAACAAAGAGGAATTACCTTCCACCACCTTCATCCCATCCCTAATCACGATGACAGAATCAGCCAAAGCGATCATCTCTGAAACAGAATGAGACACGTAAATCATGTCTAAATTCCATCCTCTAGATACTTCACGAAGTTTTTCTAATATGAACCCCCTGAAGGGCATATCCAAAGAAGCTAATGGTTCATCTAAGAGTAATAAGTCCGGAGAAGCAGCCAAGCTTCTGGCCAGAGCAACTCGCTGGCGCTCTCCTCCAGACAAATTTATAACTCCCCGATCCATGATTTGCTCTAGTTGTAGCAAATGAACAATGTCTTCCAAATCCCCTACCCTTCTATATTTTTCAGTGAGATTGTAACCAAATTCTAAGTTTTTCTTTACTGTTAAATGAGGAAATAAAGCAGAATGCTGGTGAACGTATCCAACTCTTCTTTTTTCCGGGGATACGTTAGTTTTAGCTCTTGAAGAAAATACAGTTTTGGAATTTAAGGTTATCAGCCCATCATCAGGGTCCTCAAAGCCAGCGATACAATTCAGCAAAGTTGATTTACCACTAGCCGATGGACCAAAAATACCAGTTATCCCATTGCCTATGGCTGCTTGTATCATCAATTCGAAGTCGCCATATTTTTTTGTGACATTTACTTCTATAGGCACCGTAAATTACCCAGTCCTTTTTTTTGATCCTCTGATGATCAACCAATGATGAACTATCAAAGTCATTATCGCCATTAAGGTGGAGATAAATATTAAATTTAATGCTTCGGAATCTTTCCCAAGCTGTAC
This sequence comes from Dehalococcoidia bacterium UBA7891, assembly GCA_002500485.1. GTDB lineage: Bacteria > Chloroflexota > Dehalococcoidia > Lucifugimonadales > UBA826 > UBA11996. The sequence goes on along the minus strand of DLRJ01000107.1, from coordinate 2,789 downwards.
CTTACTGTATATTGCCAGGGGAATAGTTTGAGTCCTTCCGGGAATATTTCCCGCCACCACAATAGTCGCCCCAAATTCTCCAATTGCCCTAACAAAACCTAGCAAAATCCCAGCCACCAACCCGTTGTAACACAACGGCATAGTAATTTTTAAAAAAGTTCTTAAAGGTCCTGCCCCCAGAGATCGCGCTGATCTCTCTAAAGTGGTGTCAACTCCTTGCATAGCGACTATGATGGCCCGAACCATGAGTGGAAAAGACACAACGGAAGCTGCTATCGCTGATGCTACCCAAGTGAACACGATATCTGCCCCGAAAATGAATCGGGATAACTGCCCCAAAGGAGCCTCCCTTCCCACCAAAATCAGCAAAAAATACCCTGTGACCACTGGAGGTAGAGCCAAGGGCAAAGAAATTAAAGTTTCTAAAATTAATTTACCTTTTATGTTCTTTCGGCCTATTAGCCAACCGACGTAGATGGCTATAGGAATATTAATCAAAGTCGCAATCACCGCGACTTGTAGCGATAACAGAATTAAATCAACCAAATTTCATTCACCTAAACCCGTAAGAATGAAAAATATCACCAACTTCAGGAGATACTAAAAATTCCACAAATGACTGGCCACTCTGATTCCTGTTCTCAGCTTCAATAACAGCTACTGGATATGAAATGGGACCATAGGAATCAGGCGGTACTATGTCCCATATCAGTAAGTTCGGTTCAGTTAAACCGTCAGTCATGTAAACAATAGCTGCGTCAACGTTACCAGACTTGACATAGTTGAGAGCTGCCCTGACATCTGCTGCAAAAATAAACTTGTCTTTCATAAAAGACCAGAGACCGGTATTCACCAAAAATTCCCTAGAGTAGACTCCTGCGGGTGCAAGATTTGGATCTGCTAAAGAAATCAAATCCAACTCTGCCAAGCTAGAATAATCGAGCAAACCGGCAGTTTGTGGGTTAGTTACAATAACCAAAGAGTTAGTCGCTATGCTAGTGACTCCCGAAATCCTGGACCCCATTTCACTGTAAAGAAACTCCATCGGTGGTTCTCCAGCTGAAATAAAAATGTGACCCGGTGATCCTTTGGATAATTCCACCGCCAAACTTTGGGAACCCCCAAAATTATATTGAACTATAGTCTTATTTTGAAACTCATATTCTTCTTTTACTTCAGTCAAAACATCCGTGAGGCTAGCTGCGGCAAAAACCACCAATTCATCTTCGTTGGAGTGGCAGCCTAAAAATAACACCAGGGCAACAGCCGCAATAAACCACCTGGTTAAAATTCTCATTTTTTTCATAGTAATAAAGGAACTTTTACCCGTCCTTAAATATTTTCTTGCTCTGTTAATTTCTACAAAATATTCCTTGGTTAGACAACCTTTAACCGTAAGTAGTCAAGGTTGTTCCATTAGGCGTCACAATGCTATAATGTTTGCCTGTTTAAAGAGTAGCAAATTGAAAGTGGGCGAGTCCCACTTTCTTTCGTATTAGAGGAAAAAAAAGGAGGCAGTTTAATATGAAAAGTGATTTTCTTATCGCTTTAACGCAACTAGCTGCTGAGAGAAACCTTCCTCGAGACAAAGTTATGTCAGCAATAGAAGCAGCTCTTGTTTCTGCTTTCAAAAAAGATAGTGTAACCGAAGGTCACAATATTTCTGTACGGTTGGACCCCGGTTCAGGTGATATTGAAGTCGATATAGTCAAAACTGTGGTAGAAACAGTTGAGGACTCCCTTCAAGAATTGACCCTTGAGGAGGCTAGAGCAAATTACAATCCTAATGCCGGCATTGGAGATGTAATAAAAACTCAAAATATTCCAAATAGCGCTGGCAGGATCGCCGCTCAGACGGCAAAGCAAGTCGTACTTCAAAGACTTCGGGAGGCAGAGAGAGAAATTGTCTTAGCCGAATACGAAGGTCGAGAAGGGGAAATTATTACTGTAACTATCCAGAGGATAGAACCCAATAAAATCATTGTAGACACAGGAAGAACAGAAGCAATATTGCCGGTAAGCCAGCAAGTTTCATCTGAAAGGTACCGACAAGGCTCCAAGCTGAAAGTATTACTGCAAGCTATCGACAAAGAGTCAATTAGAGGACCAGAATTGATAGTTTCGAGAGCAGATGAAATCCTACTGAGGAGATTATTTGAACAAGAAGTGCCGGAGATTTACAACGGAGCAGTTGAAATCGTTGGAATAGCGAGAGAAAGTGGCTCAAGAAGTAAGGTCGCTGTCAGAGCAAAACAAGATGGTGTAGACCCTGTTGGCTCTTGTGTAGGTCTGCGAGGGGTGAGAATTCAAAGTATAGTCAACGAATTGCAGGGAGAAAAAATTGACATACTAGAATGGAGTAAGGATTCCAATCGATACATCCAAAATGCATTGAGCCCTGCTGAAGTGCTCCGAGTAGATGTAAACAATGACAACAACACTGCGGTAGCTATTGTGCCTAATAGACACCTATCACTCGCCATTGGAAAAGAAGGCCAGAATGCCAGACTTGCGGCGAAGCTCTGCGGGTGGGCTGTTGATATAAAAAGTGATATGGATGTTGATCTTACAGCGTATGGAAGGCAAAAAGAACAATCAGCACCTGAAATCCCTGAGGCTCCAGAAGCAACATTCACAGACGAAGAACTATATGAACTGGTGTCAAGTAATCTTGTGACAAGTAACCCTGCCTCTAAACAAGATTCTTCAATAACCGTTGAATCTCAAGAGGCAACTGTTGAGAAAATAGAGACAACTCATGTGGGAGTGGAAGAAATTGGTGAGATTCT
>DLRJ01000026.1 GCA_002500485.1 Dehalococcoidia bacterium UBA7891 | reverse complement strand
GTTTTTGGAGTTTGGCTTGCTCTGATTCCAGAAGTGCAATCTGGGCTGAATCTTGATAAATCTCAACTTGCATTAGGACTGATGGGAACACCAGCGGGTATGTTGATGACATTACCCTTTGCAGGAAAAGTGGCACATACTTTTGGTATTAGAAAAATCCTGTACATCGGATTCCCAGTTTACTTTTTTTCCATTACTTTAATTGGTCGGGCTAATGGCCTATACAGCTTGTTCCTAGTCCTCTTACTGGTAGGTGTAAGTATGTCATTGCTTGAACTGGCATTGAACGTTCACGCAGGCAGAGTAGAAAAACATACCCGGCGTGTGATCATGAATCGCTGCCACGGATTCTGGAGTCTCGGCATCATGACAGGTAGCCTTTTGGGAAGTGTACTTGAGTCGGAAAGTACTGTTTGGATAATCCTCATTATATGTGCTTCAGCATCATTTCCTTTCGCTATGTTGCTTTGCCTTGGCCTGCCATCCTATGAAAATGTAAACTCTGCAGAAGTTTCTCCTACTTGGGTGATTCCTCAGTTTCCGGCCATATTAATCTGTATTTGTCTCTTCGCTTTTGGAATTACCATGACTGAAGGTGCAATGGCTAATTGGGCTTCAGTGTATCTGCGAGAGATGCTAGGCCACGAGGTTCAAGGAATGGGCTACGGTTTTGGATTATTCGCAGCGTTCGTTGCATTAGGACGCTTTTTTGGAGACAGTTTGAAGACCAAACTAGGAACAATCAAGGTTGCAAGATTCTTTGTAATCACATCCATCATAGGATTAATTTTATTAGTGATATCCAATGATTTGTGGTTGGCTTTGGCCGGATTTGCATTGATTGGTTTGGGAGTTTCAGTTGGCTTTCCGTTGGCCGTCACAGCTGCGGCTTCCATTGATGATGAAAGAGAGGCTTCTTACGTAGCATTCCTTTCATTAATTTCATTGATAGGATTTCTAGTTGCCCCTCTCTTCATCGGATTCCTTGCTAATACAACCAATCTTAAAACAGGATTAACGATGTTGTTTCCAGGGCTTTTGTTGAGCCTGCTTCTGAGTTCAAAGTTAATATCGAGCAAACCTGGAAAAAATGACGAGAAATGAATAATTAGTTTGTGAATCTAATTTAAAAGCTTTATTTTTAGCTTAGGGACAGGTCTTGTGGGACAAAATCCCCATTCTAAATCAGAGAAAAAGTATTAACAATGGGGGCCACCTTAACGTATTAAGAAGCCTGGGTCCGGTTGGATACGACGTAAGGTATTTTAATTTCCTATTTTTTAATTTTTCATAATAGTAGTTGACAGTTTTAAATCTTTGTTCATATAATTTCCGAAAATCAAGGTATTACTTCTTTATCTGTCTATGAAATTCTTATAAGCAACATTCTACATGAATCAGAGCTACCACGACTTTGCGGTAGAACTCAAACACGTGTCCAAACTCTATGGGCGTGTCTGTGCTATCGACAATGTTTCACTAGAAATCAAACAGGGTGAGTACTTTTGCCTGCTCGGCCCATCTGGTTGCGGAAAAAGCACAACATTGAACATTATCGGAGGCTTCATCCCACTGAGCAAAGGGGAAGTTCTAATTGCCGGTAAGATAGTGACCAACGATCTGCCATACCGTCGTGATGTGAACACAGTATTCCAGAACTACGCTTTATTTCCGCACATGACAGTTGCGGAAAATATAAGCTTCGGACTAAGAATGAAACAGACTCAACCAGAAGAGATCAAACATCGTTTAGAAGAGATGCTAAGCCAAGTATCAATGGAATGGGCTGGTGACAGGAGGGCCAAACAACTTTCCGGTGGACAGCAACAACGTGTGGCCTTGGCAAGGGCTCTTATCAATCGTCCCGCCGTGCTGCTGTTAGACGAACCCCTCGGAGCACTAGACTTAAAACTAAGGAAACAACTCCAAATGGAGCTATTAAATATCCAGAGAAATGTCGGTATCACCTTCGTTCATGTCACTCACGATCAAGAAGAGGCTATGTTCATGTCGGACAGGATTGCAGTAATTTCCGAAGGTAAGGTCGCACAAATAGGAACTCCTTCAGATTTATATTATTCACCTAAGAATCGATTTGTGGCCGACTTCATTGGAGAAAGTAATTTTTTTACTGGTCAAGTTATTGAAATAAATGAAGAAAATATCGGAATTAAAATTGAGGGATTCAAAAACCCAGTTTTGGTCCCATCCGACGAAAATGTTAGTAACGGGAAGGAAGTGACAGTAATGATCCGTCCAGAGCTAATCAACTTGTCCTCATCCAAACCACCTAATGCTGAAAATGTGACCAATGGCATTTTAACAAAAATTATTTTTCTAGGCATGTATACTCAGTTCGATGTTAAACTTGGCAGTACGTTGACAAAGATATTCTCACCCAACAGTAGCGATTCTGCAGAAAACTGGACAGACAAAATAGGAAACATAATTTACCTTTCTTGGAAACCTCAAGATGGGAAATTACTACTCGAATAGCAGTTAATTTCAACAAGTTATGTTTAAATATCATGATTTAATGGTATTTAATAAAAAACTTATTTTAGTAAGCAAAACTAAAATATTGTGAAAAAACTTGATTTCACATTATGCATATTACAGAAAAGACATCATGTTCCGGATGAATCTGAAAAGTACGTTAATACCGGATGAACCATAATAAAATGATTAATGTACGTAAATTTACGTATTGACATCATATAGCGTTATTGTGATACTCCCGCCCAATTGCTCTCTATTTCTGCCATGAAGAGTATTATATGATGGAACGAGCTTATCGGGCTCAATTTCGCGTAACTTTCTCAGTTCAGTTAGATATATCTAGGTGATCTGAATCTAGAAACGTTTGGGCGTAACCTATATTGCTGAAAGGAATATTATGTCACTCACAAAAAATAATCAGATTGGAAACATGAACCGCCGTCATTTCCTCAAAACAACCGCAGGTGTGGGCGCAGGATTGACTGCCTCATCAGCCCTCACATCCCTGTCACCACTAACCCGCAAGGCCAGCGCAGCAGAAGGGCCAACGTTCGCCAAGGGGAATTTTAACTGGCTAACCTGGGACGACCATTTTTTCCCTAAACAACTTGTGGAAGCTGCCAACGATCATGGTATCAAAGCCAATCCAAGCCTATTTTCTGACAACTCGGAAGCTTTTCTTAAGGTCCAACAAATGGGGGGAAAGCAGATTGATATGGTTTCTGGAGATTCTCTCTGGGTTCCGAAATTCTACGAAGAAGATCTGATTGAACCATTTGACCTATGGTCGCTCAAGAGCTCCAAAGGCTTATATGATATGGCCCTGTTTGATTTACCATTCTTTCAGACAGGAGATGGAAGACAATTAGGATACCCTTTCGGTTGGTCACCAGTAGTAATCGCATACAATCCCAAGTATGTAACAAATGACCCAACTTCCTGGGATGTTTTGTGGGATCCAAAATACAGGCGCAAAGTCACGCTTGAGCTTCAGCCCTTCGATGTGATGGCAATGATGGGCAAGTCGCTAGGCTACGATAAAGTTTTCAACATGAATGCGTATCAAATAAAAGCTGCCAAGCAACAACTGATTGACCTTTTACCAAATATGCTGAGATGGGTTGAACAATCCTCAGAAGTGGTGAGCATGTTTGCCAATGAAGAGGTTTGGCTTGCTACAGTTAATTTGGGATTCGAGGACCGGGTAAAGGAAGCGGGAGGACCTGAAATAAAGACCTTCGCTCCTAAAGAGGGCGTGATAGGATGGATGGATGGAGAGATGATCGTTAAAGACGCTGTAAACCGGGACGTAGCTTTGAATTGGCTCGATAAAATGCCAACCGGAGAATGGGTCGCCAAGAACTTCCTCGAATTTGGACGCCCGCTCCTCAACCGATCAGCTTATCACTGGCTGGTAAAAAATGGACATGAAGACAGGGCCAAACGATACCTGTTCGACAAACCTGAACTTGCTTTAAAGATGTCAATGAAGGGTCCTTCTGAAGATATGGAGGGTACTATAAGCGCTTTCAACGAAGCTCTTGCAACAGGAGGATAACGTTCCTAGCATGGGGTATGAGTTTTGATCCTTAAGGTAAGCCCATACCCTGTGTTTCAAAACTGAGTAAACTGAATTGAGCGATAAAACCCTTTCATACAAGGCAGAAACAACCCAGTCTAATGCAATCCTTCTGGGTTTTGTTCCAGTCGGCGTAGTCCTGATTGGATTCTTTCTCATACCTCTTGCCCTTATGGTTTTGTACAGTTTCTGGCAGAGCGAGGGGTTTAACGTAGTGCCCAAATGGACACTGAAAAACTACGAGTTGTTTTTAGGGTGGACAGCTTATACCAGGGTTATCGCCAAAACGTTTGCTATTTCACTGGGAGTTACAACGATCTCTCTGTTAGTTGGGTATCCCTTCGCATATTTCCTGGTACGGCATGTCAAAAAGTCCCTGCAAATGCCGTTACTGATAATGGTTGTCATCCCATTCTGGACTAGTTATCTAATACGTGTATACGCATGGTTGGGTATTTTAGGAAGGAAAGGATTGATCAATCAGATGCTCATGTCATTGGGCATTGTGGACAAACCGCTAGAATTCTTATTATACAATAATTTTAGTGTCTTTGTCGTATTCTTGTACCTGTACTTGCCATTCGTTGTCATCACCATTTACGCTACCCTAGAAAAGTTTGATTTCTCGCAGGTAAATGCTGCGATGGACCTTGGGGCAAAACCATTTCGAGCATTCGTAGAGATTACCTTGCCACAGACCAAGCAAGGTATTTTCGCAGCTTTCATTTTTGTTTTTATTCCAATGCTAGGTGAGTATATCGCCCCAAAACTTGTCGGAGGGGCCAGTGGAACGATGATTGCGGTCATGATTGTTAACCTGTTCCGCGGCTTCCAGATGCCTCAGGGTGCTGCCGTTTCCCTGGGTATAGCGGCTTTCATCATCGTTTTCTTGTTCTTGTTTCGAAAGTACATTCGTATTTGAATAAACGTAATAAACATCATGATAAAACTGGGGCTACGGAAAAGAATACGCATCGGATTCATCACCTATGGTGTCTTCGGATACTTGTTTCTATATGCCCCAGTGATTCTGATGGCAACCTTCTCCTTCAACCAGTCAAAGACCGGAAATCTACCTTTCACTGGTTTCACACTCCACTGGTACAGAGACCTGTTCCAAGACTATCTGGTGATCGATGCCTTTAAGAACAGCCTGTCAGTCGCGACCTCAGTGGCTTTTCTCTCTACGGCTATAGGCACCGCTGCGGCCTTTCCGTTGGTTAGAAGCCAGTTCAAGATCAAGGAAACACTTAGAATAGTGTTCATCTTGCCTATGATGCTGCCAAGTTTGTTAATAGGAGTCGGCTTGCTAATCTTTTTTTCCTCAGCACTGGGTATTAGTTTGTCGCTGTGGACTGTAATGATTGGACACGTGATCCTAACAACACCATTTGTCATTCTGGTAGTAACAGCCAGGTTACTCGATTTCGATCACACTTTAGAGTGGGCTGCGGCAGACCTGGGTGCTAGTCCCATGCAAATTTTCCGACTGGTTACGTTGCCTATTATCCTTCCAGGTGTCATTGCAGGAGCGCTATTTGCCTTTACCCTTTCATTGGATGAATTCGTGATTACATTATTTACAATTGGACCAGAATCTACTTTACCAATGTATATCTTTTCACAGGTAAAATTCGGCGTCACGCCAAAGGTGAACGCTCTTTTAACACTTCTCATGCTAGGAGCAATCTCCATACTCTTTGCGATGTATTTTTTTCTACCAAGCAAAGGGTCCAAAAAATAGATTTAACCACCAAACAAAATAAATTAGAAAAGGAGTAGAACATGCCAGGACCAGGAATGGAAATCATAGGTAAAGAAGAGATTGAGGAAGTAATGGATGTTTTGAAATCACAGTGGCTCTACCGATACGGAGAAGTCAAAGATCCTAATTTCAAGCAGAAAGTTATCAAGTTTGAAAAGGCAGTTTGCGAACTTTCCAATGTGCCCTACGGTGTTGCTGTTAATTCAGGTACAACCGCGCTGTTGGTTGCCTTGGGCGCGGTGGGTGTCGGGCCTGGCGACGAAGTCATCGTACCCGGATACACATACATAGCCAGCATCTCTTCCATCGTCTACAGCCGTGCAATCCCGGTGCTTGCCGAAGTGGATCAAACATTCAACCTGGACCCAGCGGACGTGGAGGCCAAGATCACCCCACGGACTAAGGCGATAATTGCAGTACATATGATGGGTAACCCGGCTCGTCTCGACGAACTACGATCCATCGCTGATAACCATGGGCTAATTCTCGTAGAGGACTGTGCTCAGGCCTTTGGTGCTTCATACAAGGGACAGCCTATAGGTTCCATTGGTGATATCGCTATATTCAGCTTTAACGTCTATAAGACAATAACTGCTGGTGATGGTGGAATGGTTATCACCAGCAATGAAAACTATTATAAACGTTCTTTCGCTTTCCACGACCAGGGACACTCACCGAATCGGACAGGAGTTGAGGTGGGCAACCGGCCATTTATCGGACTAAGCTTCCGCATGACAGAGCTGCAAGGTGCCGCCCTGCTTGGACAGATAAAGAAGCTGCCACACATACTGAATCATCTCCGCGATAACAAGACTCGTTTCAAAAATATGATCGCTGACCTGCAAGACATAGAATTCCGCGTACTTCCGGATCCTGACGGAGAGATCTGCACCATTCTGACCATACTTTTACCAACTCCAGATGTAGCAAAAAGAGTTGCCGAAGAACTAGGTGGAAAACCATTGTCTGCTGCTGGTTGGCACGTCTATAACAACATGGAAAACATCCTCGAACAAAGCACCATAACTCCAGAGAAGTGCCCATTTACATGCCCGTACTACACTGAAAAAGGAGGCCACATGGAATACAGAAAGGGAATGTTGCCTCAGACCGATTCACTGCTTAACCGCACAATCAACATAAGCATCGGAGTTGCCGATCCCGGCATCGGGGCATCTTTTGGGGTCACCATGAACGATGAACTAGATGTCGTGGAGCAACGTGCTGAGGAGTTCCTGCGTATCGCAAAAAAACATCTGTAATGGTTTTTTAATTCACCACCTCCTTTAGGGGTGCCTCTCAAAGGATATTGAAAAACAAAATATATCCCGTCTTTGTATTATTATCAGAGTAGGAAGTTATGCCGAAGAAAGGACGTTTAGCTATCCATGGTGGGTCAAGGGCTGTACCGGATAACTTAAAATTAATGAAGTGGCCCGATATCCGCGAGGAAGACAAAATAGCGGTCACATCCGTTCTTGAACGGGGCATCATCCATGGTGCGCATTCTCCAGAAATCACCGGGTTAGAAAGAGACTGGTCGGAATACGTGGGATGCAAATACGCATTAGCATTTAATTCCGGCACAGCTGCAATCCATGGAGGTTTGTTTGCCTTGGGACTCGAGCCTGGTGATGAAGTTATCACAACAGCCTATTCGTTTTCAGGAACCTATCAGCCCATTTTATATCAAGGTGCTTTTCCTGTGTTTATCGATATTGACCCATCCACTTTCAATCTAAACACCAACCAAATTGAATCGAAAATCACCGAGCAAACACGTGCGATAATTCCTGTTCACATCCACGGACTTCCTGCGGATATGGATGAAATCATGTCAATCGCAGACAAACACAACCTTATGGTGCTGGAAGATGCTTGTCAAGCACATGGCGCCCGTTACAAAGAAAAACATGTAGGCACTATCGGACAGGTTGGAGCCTTCAGCCTAAACGCCACCAAGAACTTATCCGGAGGTGAGGGCGGGCTTTTAGTCACGGATAACGAAAAAATATACCATAAAGCAAAGAGCATGCGTCAATATGGTGAAATCGTCACCGATGCCCCAGAGTACATCCGTTCATATGCCTGCGACACAGTCGGATACAATTATCGGACTCACGAAATGCCGGCGGCTTTTGTGCGAAGCCAATTGAAACGTCTTGATGAGTATACGGAAATTGCACAGAGAAACGCCGCATACCTGAATCAAGAGCTTGGGAAAATAAAAGGCCTTTTGCCACCAAACATTCCGCCAGACCGCACACACGTCTACAACAAGTACCGACTTCGGTTCGATCCTGACAAATTAAATCTGGAACTCCCTCCAGACAATTTTCGTGATAAACTTCTGCTCTCACTGCGTGCCGAAGGCGTTCAGGCGTCACTATGGCACACAGAGATTATGCCTGCTTTCCCAATTTTTCAGACAAAAGATTTATCCAAGAGTAATTTAAGGTATCGCAAAAAGGATTACCCTGAAGCGGTATATATGCTGGAGACCTCTCTAATAGTTAATACTGAACTTCATCACATATGCATTCAGAATCTCGAAACCCAGGAGGTCTACGTTGAAGCATTCAGGAAAATATTTGACAATCTAGACGAACTTATTAATTTTCCAGAAATTCACTTTTAAAGGAGAAAGTAATGAAAAAACTTAGAATAGGCATTTTGGGCACTGGCATCATCATTCGCGATTCTCATATTATTACCCTGCAAAACCATCCTCACGTAGAGATAGTTGCCGTCGGGAACTTGCGTCCTGAATCATTAAATCGTCTAGCAGCAGATTTCAATATACCCAAAACATTTACTGACTTTGCCGAGATGGCAGCTGATCCCAATATCGATGCTGTAGTTAATGCCTTACCTAATTACCTTCATGCCCCGGTGACAATCCAGATGCTTGAGGCGGGTAAACATGTTTTGTGTGAAAAACCTATGGCCATGTCTGTATCGGAGGGTGAGCAGATGATTAAGGCCGCAAATCAAGCAGGTTGTAAATTGATGATTGCCCATATGTGGCGTTTTGATCGAGAAATAATCTGGTTACGTAATCAGGTTGCCAGTGGTAAGTTGGGCAAAATTTTCAAAGCAAAGTCACACGAAGTTTTGATCTACGATGTTTTTGGAGAGGATCCCTCGACCAAAAGCTGGTTTGTCGACCGAACTTTGGCGGGTGGTGGTGCTATGACCGATATGGGAATTCACTCATTCGACACCCTACGATTTGTTCTGGGGGACGCCCGTCCAACGAAAGTATTTGCCAATATAGGAACATATTTTAAAGACATTGAGGTTGAAGATTCTGCAACGTTGATGCTTGAATTTGATGGAGGGATAACAGCACTTATCGAGGCAGGTTGGTACAATCTTTTTGCCGACGAGAAACAAGGTTTTACACAGATCTTTGGTTCCAAAGGGTACGCAAGGGCAGTGCCTTCGGAACTTCGCATGTACATAGAGGGGGAATGGAGTTTTATCCAGCCCCAAATACCCCCACGTAAACAACAAGAGGACTTGTCGGCATTTCAAGCCCAGATGAACCATTTTGTAGATTGTATCCGGAAAAACCAAGAGCCATCTCCTGGTGGAAAAGATGGTCTATGGGCTATTCGAGTTTTGGAAGCAGCATATCATTCGGCAAAAATAGGAAAGTCAGTAGACATCAAAGTATGAAACTATGTGTCAAACTTAATTTTGTGGTGTTGCCCGCAAGAAAAAACCACTACACCCACGCACGAGGGCAAAATTTTTGT
>DLRJ01000125.1 GCA_002500485.1 Dehalococcoidia bacterium UBA7891 | reverse complement strand
TTTAGTCTGCTTTCCTCAAAAACACACTAAAAAGCACTAAAATCACTGGTACTGTCACTGGTCATTTAGTTTATCTCTTAAAATCAGATGCATTCAAAATAATCAGGGGTAAAAAGATAGATCTGTCTGATAACTAGTTTTTTGAATACTTGTTGATTCATTGCTTAATAGAGAAAATAGATTATCATCTTTCAATATATCTGTAATTTTTCTGGGTTCCCCATTTATTAGGCATCTAGAATGAGCGAACCTAATTCCATGGCTGTAATCAACATACCAAATGATATGTCCTGAATAAACTGGTTGTATAGGTATTCCATTTGTTTGATGCCAGCCATAAATGATGACTCTATCATTATGATCATTTAATATATTTGATAGTATGATATCTTTCTTGGCTCCAGCTAGTAGTGTACCCAGAGGGTATTCTTGATTGTATTGTACCCTTTGTTGATTTAATAATTCATTATGTGTCCCAAATATCTCAAAGGAAGTCATTTGTTCTGAAGGCGGAATTGTAATCGGTTGAAGTTTAAGTGGTGCTTGGTCCCATACTATATCTACCATTTTTGAAGTTAGAAATGTCAACTCTAGATTATTTGCTAATTTTTGGGCAATTATCGGGGTCATTGGTATGACGAAATAATCTTCATTACTTCCAATAGAAAAATAATCAATCATAACATAAAATTTGATTTCTATAACCTCATTACCAAGATTATGATAATAAATTACTTCTTTAAGATTTCTTATGAAATCAGGGATGTTGCCAGAAATGATTTCCGAATAAATAAAATCTTCTCTGCTTTTTATATCAAAATCCTTAATTAATGGTATTAATCCTGAGCCTATTAATGAATTACTATTTCGTTCAGGTATATTCAGAGTGACATCTAATGTCCTGTTTGATTTTGGTTTTTGATCTAAGCAACCAGTATAAAAAGAGAAGATGAGAATTAATATTAAGGTTCGTAAGTATGTATCCATAAAACAGTCTAATCTAAATATACTTTATGTAATCTTTATTTTTTTATTTATGGGTAATTAAATTTTCAACTAAAAAAGGTGGGTAAAGGGGTCCAGTAATTGGAAATTTGAAGGAGAAGTTCTAGATGAAAGAAGGAAGCGATTCGAAGAAGGTGATTCATAATAATACTAAATAACTATCAAACCCCACACACATTGTAGGGTAATTTTTTGTAGATTTAGGAAGTATGAAGAAATATCTATTTAAAGTTTTATTGGTTTGAGTTTGGAGTCGTGAAGAAGAAGACACTGCCCCACCAACAGTCTCGATATCATCCCACGGTTCTGGTCAAACTGTAAAGGTTATTACATGTTACTCAGATAAATAGATAAAATTCGGAGGATAAAATGAAACAGCTACTTATTCTTTTTCTGTGTCTTTTTTTTGGTCCTATTTCTGCATTTGGGAAGGACTTCAAGTCTGTCTCTACTGTTGATCAAACTCGAGCACAAATTTCCAAGCTGCCAAAAGACGACATCTGGTGGACGGTTTACGGTGAGGATATGGGCTGGAATTTTAAGAACCTGCACCGGATGTACCCAACAGTCAACGTTTATCGAGAAGGAAAAGTCAGACCACTCGATTATAATCTCTCGGATGCTATAGCGGAATTCAACGTAGACACACCAGTGGGCAAGAAAAGCTTCAAAGATTTCTTGTACAGCAATCAATCAACGACCATGGGAATTGTTATACTGCACAAAGGGAAAATCGTTTTTGAGCAGTACCCCCACATGGAACCGTACGAGAAACCGATCTACTGGTCCGTCACAAAAGTTTTTATCTCAACCGTGTTGGCCATTCTTGAAGATCAGGGACTGGTTGACGTGAGTAAATCCATCGACTTCTACCTGCCCGCATTGGGAGAGTCGGACTATGCCGGTGTAAAGATCCGGAATATCCTTGATATGGCAAGCGGTGTTGACTGTTCCGATGAATATGAGGACCGCGATGCGTGTTATTACCAGTTCGCGGCCTCGATTGGCGATGCTTACTGGGACCATGATTCACCAGATAACCCTTATACGTTTTTAGCAAACCTTAAAACCGGTACCGCGAGGCCGCAGGGAGAAAGCTTTGATTACTCCGGTGCAAACACGTTTGTCATTGGCTGGCTGATCGAAGAGATCACGGGAATGCCATTCCAGGACGTGCTGACAAAAGAGGTATGGCGAAACATCGGTGCGGAAGGGGACGCCTCAATGCTTGCCCCTCGGTATGGTGTGCCCGTAACTGATGGTGGGCTGCTCGCCCGCCTGCGAGACGTGGCCAGGTTTGGACTCTTGTTTACGCCAAGCTATTCAAGGGTCGCATCAAAGAAAATAATCTCTGACCGATATCTCAGCCTGATCCTTGAGGGAGGAAACCCCGATCTATTGCGTAATGCCCGTCACGGCGGCTGGACAAGTGATGATACAAAGCACAATGTCTACCAATGGGACAGAGTCTTCAAAAACAATGATATCTACAAGGGCGGCTGGGGAGGACAAGGATTGTTGGTGAACCCGGATCGCGATTTAGTGGCTGTCTACACAGGTTACTTTAAAAAAGATCAAAGTGAAGTGCGTCTGTTAGGGTTGTTAAGAACCGTATTGGATGAACTTTACGGCGAAGAATAAGAACTCAGCGCTGATCTGAACTACAATAGTTTACGGTTTATAAAGGATCTAACCATTTCAAACTATCCAACGAACATGAATCCAGTGTTATTTTTTAAGAGATTATGTGTAGTTATGTATAAGATTAATTTTTCTGTACTTATGATTTTTGCAGCAAATACTCCAACTGAAATAGAAGATCCCGCCGTTATTGAGATAAATAAAATGCCAGCTCGGGCAACTTTTTTTAATTATGAATCAAAAGCATTAGCCAAAACCAACGACCCATCACAGTCAAAGTATTATCAATCCCTAAATGGAGGATGGAAATTCAATTGGGTGAGGGACCCTGCTGACCGTCCAATGGATTTCTATCAAACTGATTATGATGATTCCGGCTGGAATGAAATTCACGTACCTGCGAACTGGGAGATTAACGGATATGGCGTTCCAATTTATTTGAACCATCCCTATGAATTTTCCTATAATCCTGACCCTCCAAATATCCCAGATGGATATAACCCGGTTGGTTCTTATCGAAAAGAATTTATAATCCCTTCCGCTTGGGAAGACCACAGGTTGGTAATCCATTTTGGTGCAGTGAAATCTGCATTCTTCCTTTGGATGAATGGGCAGAAGGTTGGCTACAGCCAGGGTAGCAAACTCCCGGCAGAATTTGACGTTACTGAATATGTGAAGACTGGAAGAAATCTGGTAGCACTGCAAGTGTACCGCTGGTCAGATGGGACCTATTTGGAGTGCCAGGATTTCTGGCGAATAAGCGGTATTGAAAGGGATGTATTTCTGGCTGCCGAGCCAAAGCTCAGGATTTCTGACTTTTGGGCTAAGGCAACACTGGATAAATCGTTTAAGGATGGCAAATTCCAACTTGAAATAAATATTAATAATGATTCTGATTCCGATGAACGAATATCCGTTCATACTGAATTATTTAAACCCAATGGAAGTCGGGTTTACAATAAAACCGACAGAATAACAGTACCAACCCATTCACACCTGAGTCATGAGTTGGAAAAAAGGATTTTGAATGTAGATGATTGGACCGCTGAAACTCCAAACCTATATACGCTCCAGATCACATTGAAAAAAGGATATGACGTTGTTGCTTCAGTCAGTGATCAAATTGGATTTCGATCCATAGAAGTTAGCGGCGGACAATTTTTAATCAAT
>DLRJ01000136.1 GCA_002500485.1 Dehalococcoidia bacterium UBA7891 | reverse complement strand
AAATACAATGTATCTATAGTAAACTGATGACATCCCATACAGTTGTATTTATCAATTACTCTTTTGCCCTCTATCAAATACCTTTTTTCATCCGTTAACTCTGCAATATAATTTTCAGGTAATGTATCTTCTCTCATTCCTGTCAACAGAATAGATAACGACTCTATCTCTTCCGCGGACAAACCAAAGTCCGGCATCTTTAACCTGTCTTTCGGCCTCTTATAACGTCCCTCATCAAACTGCCTGGGGTCACTTAATTTCTCCGTAAACCACGCTCGCCTCGCCTTTGAAATGTTTTCATGCGCATTGTGCAGTCCGACTTCCTCAAGTATTTCTTTTTCCAACAAGCCAAAGTCAAATAGATGTATATGCTTAGAACCTACTTCGTCAAGCTCAACACCTATCTTACTCATCCCTTCCATTCCTGTTATCTTATGGCACCCGAAACAACCATATTGGCCTACTAGCTCTTCTCCTTTTTTAGCAGTCTCTCTATCGTTTAACCACTCTGAACTTGTTAAGTCTTCATATCCATCTTCACCTTTTAGACTCATCAGGAACGACGCTACATACTTTGCATCCTCTTCCTCAAGTTTCATATCAGGCATACTTGTTTTCGGTTGATGTGCTTTAGGCGCTAAGAGCCAGCTGACCAGATACTCATAATTGGACTTGTCACCAATCCGGGAAAGATTGGGTCCGTGGACCCTGCCATCTTCCTCCAGCTCACTATGGCATGCGAGACACCCTATACTCTCGTATAAATATGCACCCTCGTCTATCGTTTCATTATCAAGCTCTTCCGTCCTGCCAGACTCAAACCCTACTGAATTCTGCCAGAGGTATGACGTTATCGCCATGGCACCCTCTTCTTCCAATCTGAAATCAGGCATCCTTGTACTTGGCCTGAAATGTTTAGGATTCTTTAGCCACTCAAGCAACCATCCGGGATTCACCTTGCTGCTTATCTCGGTTAAGTCAGGCCCTATCATACTATTCCGGTCTTCCCCAAACCCTTTCGTTTCATGACAACCGAAACAGCCTAATCCTTCAAACAACGCTATCCCCTTCGCAATATCCTCTCCTCCTACAAGTTCCTCGCCTTTATCATGGCACTTAGTACATGAAGATTGCGCTATTTTGCCTCTGTGCATTGGCTTCAACCAGTACTCCACTTCGCCATGTGCTTTCTCAGGGCTTATGGTCGCCCTTCCCTGCCCCTCATGACACAACACACAACCAAACCTCTCCGATGGATGATTGCCAAGATAGACGTCCCTCCTTGGATGGCTTGCATACGGCTGATCCCCGGAAACACTCTCTCTCCGGTTAATACCAACATGACACGACATACACCTGTCCGCCTCGTTAATATCCTCCAGATGTACTTGGTATGCTTGCAACGACGGCCTTTGTGATTTCAATTTTGCCGTCGCTTTACCGTATTCCCCTCTAGCCTTCTCTTGCTCTAACTCATAAAACCGGGTTTGATACATTTTCCATGGTCTCTTTCCTACTGCTTCATCCCACATTGCCCATGCCATCGTCAGTACAAGTATAAAACTCAGTAACAGATACAAACCTGCATATGATTTTTCTTCTTCTCTTTTCATGGCGGAGTATATTCAAGTATTAGCTAATGTCATTTACTTGCGCTTCTTAATCAAAAAGCTTACCTCTACTGTCTTGCCGCCTTCAACCTTTACTTCCTGCTCTACAGACCTCAGTTTCTCATGCCATGTCTTCAGCCGATATGTACCGGGAGGAACATTTTCAATCCTGAAACTTCCATCATTTTCTGTAACACCAAAATACGGGTTATCCAGCGCTACAACATAAGCGGACATCTCTGCATGTACATTGCAAAGGAGAGGCACCTCACACGATTTATCAAAATTAACAGGCTTTGAAGTACCGACGTCATACGTTCCCAGATTAAATTGATTGCAGCAATCAGGAGTAGAAAATACATTATGCCTTACCTGATCACTGTTTGGAAAATCAACTGTTGTACCTTTCTGTACGGCGATTACATGGGGAACAAATACCAGGTTTAACTGGTCGACTACGCCGTGCTCCGTTGGCGGGTCAAAGTTGTTATCCCCTACTTTCTCAATGTAAACAACTGCATCCCCGGAATGCCTCACCCTTCTGCACTTTACTGTACCTGTAATGGTTCCGGGATTTTCTACCGTAACGTCAGATCTGATCTCTTTTTTTAATCCCGCTATGGCTGCTTGTAATTGCTCCTGTACCTCTTCCGCCTTAAGATTTTCCGTAAACAGAACTAACGCTACAAAAGCAAAAATTGTTAAAATTATTTTTCTCATAGGCATATTCCTCCTTTTGGGTTTTATTAATCCGAATGATAATGGATACAATCAACCACAATTTATTAAATACAACCTGTTTTTATCTTTAAAAAATATCGTCTTCTGCAAATGACAGAGACCCAAGCCAAAACGGCTAAAACGGGGAGGTTTTTTCGTTTGACCCGGGTTTCTGTCTATTTACCGAAGTCATCCTTGTGAAGTAATAACATAACTTTGCAAGAATGGTTTACATACTACGCACGGACTAACAAATTTACGCTCATCCGTGCTGCTAACAAATTTGAAATTGAAATTAACCTAGAAGGCAACTTCTGTCTGTATCCAGCAAGCGTCATCTGCTGCCTGGTTTAAATCATAACTAGGCACATCTACACCACCAATTGATTCTGAATCCATGTAGCTCGAAAAGCTTCCTCCTATGTTAACAGTTGTATTTGCCCTTGTAATCAGTCTGGTCTCAAAGGTATACCTCGTAAACGACTCAATGTCTCTTGCGTCATAATCCGGGTTAACATTCTCAACTCTCATGGAAGGTATCAGCCATGGAAGAGCAACCCAGTTAACTTCAGCTGTATAGATATTTGTATCAAAACTACTACCCGACTCTTGCGGCAAACCACCGTCTGCAGCATATGTTATTGTGCCGGATATATCGTCTTCCATAAATGCTGCTGACGCCATAAATGCTAAGTTCCACCAGTTAGCTTCAAGTACAACGCCATAGCGATCGAATTCATTTGCACTGTCATCAAAGTGGCCACCAGCAGTTATCGGATTTCCGAAATCACCGGTTGCAGCGCTTGTTGCGTTATCAATATAAGCACCGGTAGTACCATGATACCAATAACCCTTTATCCTGACTGAATTGTCCTGCCAGTTCTCTTTGGCCACCAGCGAGTCATCCACCGACTCTTCACCAAGTACGCCCATACCCCCCAGCTTGTAAGAAACTGTAGCATAAAAGTCTTTGCCGTTGTTTATTTCATTGCCGATACCAGCTCCCGCAGCATCCATATTGGTTTTAATAGTGTCCATATAACCAGTGCCGATGAGGTTTTCTGATCCTTCTCCCCAATGTCCATTAACAATACCGACCGCATATTCAAGGCCGCCTTTACCACCGGGGCCATTGATACTACCCCATAACTCAATACCTAACTGGTTGGGATGAAACCCAAAGAAGTTTCCAGTCGGTACTATTGGCATTTCATTCATGAGATAGTTACGATTTCGAATCTGCTTTAGATGGTTAGATACGGGATTACAGCGTGTATCAATTCTACCAATTCTAACATTAACCAGCCCCTGTTCACCTTTGATGAATGGAGTATAGTTAAGATAAGCCCTTTCCAAATCGCCCCATTTACCAGCGGCAAAAAATGACAAGGTCTCACCAAAAGTCATTCCTACAAGCACCTCTAAATCTTCAAAGCCATTAAACTGTACATCTTGAGCCCTTAATGGACTTCCATCGTCATCACCACCTCTAACGCCCTGCGGCCTTTCACGTGTGGCTGTCATACCAAACTTAGTTAACACGCCTAAAGGCGGCAATCCCGGAATATAGCCTGGCCATACAGCCTTTGGGAATAATTTTGACCAGGCAGAAGCGCCCATCGCTACCGGCTCATCCTTTACAAAGACCTCATCGCCGCCGCCTGGCATCCTCAGACCATTCGCCTTAAACGCATTACCAAATGCATTAAGCTTAGGGAATGTTCCCCAGTGGCATGTTGTACACGCAGTCTTATATTTCCTGGCAAATGGCGGTACTGCCTGTGAATTATCAGGAAAAACGGCAAAAAACATCCCCGCTAGAGAAAAGACAGCTAAACCTATTAACAAAAATTTTTTTTTCATCTTTTACTACTCCTTTCTTTTTTCAAAAATAGTCAATATTAGAGGTGTACTGCGGCAGTAGTATGTACAAAGCCCAGTACGTCCACCCGTAGAACCTTTCTAAAACAGACAAGATTCATTAACAGCATTGAGGGATCTCAAAATAATCCACACAATGCACTCCTAACACGCGGTGATCGCATCTGAGCCTGATTGCTATTGCCAATTGACTTGAAAAAAGCAGTCGTTATAATGAAAAAAGGCCAAATGCGAAGAGGGGGACTTATGTTCCTTTCCCGCGTTTACGTGCCTGGCTATCAGTTAGAGCTTGCCGAGCGAAGCTGATAGCCTTTTTTATAGAAAAAGAGAAATTGAGACTCTTTCTCAGGTATTAAATAAAAAATTTTAAATCTCTGTCTACAGTGTAAGTAATTTGCATACGAAGGGTTTTTACACTCGAACGCTTTCATCCGGTACTTACTGATACTGGTCCATCCTGAATTCCATAAAAATACTTTAGGATAATTAAATAGCCCTTATTGAGACTAAGTCTCAATCGGAGCATTCTATATCGCTTTTCATTAATGTCAAATACTTTTTTATTTTTTTTGCTTAGATTGTGTTTTGTGATAAATGCCTGGTTATCAGGATAGGTCACATCACACCTGAATGTGCCGTTTGATATGGGTGTGAAGCCAGGTAAGCTTGTTCAATAGATTACAGATTTTTTTATATTTGACGTGAGGGTTGCTGCCATTATACTTTTACTGTACTTGCCTTACGTGAATTATAAAATCAGAGCATAAGAGGAGTTAAATATTGTTACTTCAATCCGTCCTGTTTATTGTCGGAATTTCAGGCGTATACTTTGGCGCC
>DLRJ01000090.1 GCA_002500485.1 Dehalococcoidia bacterium UBA7891 | reverse complement strand
TATTTAAGCCAGAGGCGTTTCAATTAAATTTGTTCCTGCAAAAACTCTGATATTAATTGTTCTGTTTTTAACATTTGATTTTTTGTATCCTTCAACCTATAAATGTAGAAGTTCTCTACAAATTCTAAAATCCAGTACAAGGCATTCCTTGTTTTCGTTGAAAAGAAAACTGATTTTATGGAATCACTAATTTCCTGCTTACCAACAGTTACTTGAAAAAACTCCATGAAATAATCACTTTTTAATTTTTGATTCCTCAAATCATATATTTGACTATTTGTATCCAGTCGTTTGTAGAAATGCTCATATAACACTGAGATTTCATTACTTACACTCATATCTTTTGAAAAGTTAAGCCTACCGCTTGATACTGAAGTATTATATGCAGTCTGAGTTCCAAAAAATGTCGGCGATGTAATTTTTTTTAAATTGTTGATGACATCACTATCATTAAAATCAATTTTCTTTTCATTATACTGAATCAGTTTTTTTAGTGAATTAATCTGTCCTTCAATTGATAAGATTATATTCTCAATATTTTCAATATCAATCTTTACTTCTTGTTTGATGTTGATATAGTCTTCCGCAATTTTTTTCTGAATGTCCTTATCTTCACGCCAATCCTCTACCCAAAGCGATATAGTAATACCAAATAGAACGGCAAAAAATTCAATTCCTCCTCTTGCTAGTATATTTTTCATTATTATCCTTTATTTGAGCCAAGGCGTTTCACTAATTGCAATCTATGGGGAGGTTGCTGTTCCAGATGTCCTCAGACATTAACCAGTCACCATTAGGTTGTCTCTCCCATATTACAATGTACTTTCCATTATCATTCACTGCTGTCTGGTCCTCATGTTCTACCACAACACTATAGCGGCCCACTTCGTAGGCAATGTTTCCAGAGACAACTAATTCCAATTGTTGGAACTTCAAATCACGACCACCAGCCTGTATTTCAGCATTGATCGAATTTTGAATCTCTTTTTTGCCTTGTGAGATCTTTTGGTTTGGGGGCATGACCGTTGCGTCAGCTGTATGCAAGGCGGCTACACTTTCAGCATCTTTATTATTGTAAGCTTTTACGTAGGCCGAATTTTGACTGTCAATAGCTGATTTCACCGAGGCAAAGTCAGAGTCTATTTTAGATTGACAGGATTGAATTAAAGCGGTTAACCAAATGATGTTAAACAATATGATGTTTATATTTCTTTTCATTCCTTTTTCCTTTCTCTCTGTTTTCTTTGATTCCAGCTCAGTAAAGGATGATTCCTCTTCATCTGAGCTTGAACATCCCATTTTTTCGATCACCACCGCTAAGAATGTAAGCGACCAAATCCAAGATCTCGTCCTCCTTTAGCATCGTTAACAGCCCAGTAGGCATAGGCGAGGTCTTGGATGGCTCGATCCTCAGGACCTTGTTTCGGTCTATTTTGACCTGCTGGTTGGGATCGAACATATCGGTGTTGACCATCACTTCGTCTCCAAAGAGATTTACGATAACCCCTGTGACTGTCTTGTCACCTTCCAAGGTCAGTTCCGTCGGGACATACTGCTCATTGATTACTCTGCTAGGGTTGATAATTTGGTCCAACAGGTCGTGCGGAGAGTAGCGGCCACCAGAACTTGTCAGGTCCGGCCCCGTCATTCCGCCCTCGTTGTTGAATCGATGACAAGCGAAGCAGCCCGCAGACGCGAACATGCGCCGTCCCCTGTCAAAATCACGGTTCTTGAGTCCCCGGCGGGTAGCGCGGCTCAACTCCTCGATGTTCCACTCTTTCACAAAGGAGCGCCCGATCATAGCGGCCGCCATAGTTTCGAAGGGTGACTTGATTGCTGGCTTGCTGTCAAGCACAACCCTAAGTGATGCTAACTCAGCCTCAGGAATGCTCGCCACGGCATCCTGTCGGATGAACTCCATGAACTTGGCAAAGCTTGCACCACCCCGGTAGTTGGCCGCACTGAGGAACCAGTCAAAGTAAGCCTTGCGCAGCTGACGGGTCCACCCAGCTTTGAGAAAACGGAGGGAGCGGGCATATTCCATTTGTTCCTCCTGGGTGGGAGCGTCCATCAATAACGCCATTGTCTTGGCAGCGGCGGATGGGGCCTGCAAATAGCAGAGTGTCTCACTGAGTAGCCAGTTCTCGGGAAAGCTTGCCGAAGGAAAGTGCGGATTAAGCTGGGCAATGATTCTGTCCTTCGCCACCTTATCTGGATTGCCGAAACGATTAAGAACAATCTGGTAAGTTCTTACAAAAGTCAGGCGTCCTTGGTGATCTAATCGGTCCCAGCCTACGCCGGCCAACGCCTCAAGCAATCGCGCCTGCATAATTGTATTGATTGGTGCATCGTCCGATTTACGATGGAACGGGTCTATCCCCGATACTTTGGCCAGCGCCAACAGTGACTCAACCCGCTTCCTGTGATTCTTCTCGGCAAGTGCTCTATTGGCCCATTCTTCAACAGGTTGATGCATCAGGGCGATACGGGCCGCCCAACGTACGAACCTATCCCCGTGGTCCAATTTTGGCCAAGCCTTTCCTATTGCGTGGGGATGAACGTCACCGTGATATTTCTCCAGTTCCATGCGCAGGCGAGTGAGGCGGTTTGTGGATGACCGCTGGGATACCGGCTTCGTCTTTTCAACACCTGTGTAAGTGACCCGGTAGACTCCCGATTGCACACGACGCCCGCCTATGGTAAAGTACATAGCCCCATCCCTCGGATGGATGATTACGTCAGTTACGGGAAGCGGCACGCCAGTGATGAAAGTTTCCTTTGTCCCCGAATAAGTCGAGCCTGATCGCTCTAGATGCACAGCATAAATCTTCCCCCAGCTCCAGTCAAGCAGGTACAACGCCTCTTGATACTTTGCAGGGAATCTCGCACCGTATCCGAAAGTCACCCCCGTCGGTGAACCAGGGCCAATATTTACAACAGGTGGAAGGTTATCCGGATAGAATTCAGGGCGCTTCCCATCACCATTCCGCCATCCCCATGAGGAGCCACTGGTCACATGACATACTCGCGTGGGCCGGTACCAAGGTGTATTGAAGTCGTATTCCATGTCCGCGTCGTAAGTAAACAGCTCCCCATCGGAATTGAAAGCCGCGTCAAAGATGTTACGGAATCCGGAGCTCACTATCTCCCACTCCATGCCATCCGGAGAAATTCGGTAAATAATACCCCCAGGGGCCAGACGATCTCGGTTGTGGCCAAGCCCATCAGGCATTCGTGGAAGGAGATGATCCTCTCCCCAGTGCAGTGGAACTAGCGACCGCTGGGTATCCACAGGATCGGTTCTGTTTCCCGTGATCATATATATCGCTTTTCTATCCGGAGAGAGCAGGAGGGCATGTACACCGTGATCGTCCTGCGAATACATCGTCCGAAGCTTCTCCACATTGTCCAATTCGCCGTCACTGTTTGAATCTGTTACACGGTACAATCCGCTATCGATCTTTTGCTCGTAATCGTTCACCGCCACATACAGCGCATCAAAGGCCCAGAGAAGACCATTGGCTGCGCGGATGTCAACTGGAATACGCTTTATATCTGTGGGCTGGAGAACCGCCCCAGGAGACGGCGGTTCAAATTGGTATAGTCCCCCGAACTGATCGCTTGCAATGATACGTCCCTTGTCATCTATACAGAGATTCACCCAAGATCCCCGCTCCGCAGCCGGAACCGAGTAAATCAACTCCACCTCGAAACCTTTCGGCATGCTGATTCGATCTACCGGTGTTGCAGTATTCTCATTCACGGCCAACTCTGTCCTTTGTGACTGCTTAAAAGTCGCGCTCTTATTAGAGAAGGTCTTGTCAGCTGCCATCACCATCCACAGGCCAGAGGCCAAGACTATTCCCAATCCAATGCGCCGAATCCATCGAATACTGTTCATAGAGTGCCTTTCATTTATAATAGTATCATGTGGACGCTGTTCGAGGAAGTGAGATTCCAAACTCAGAAAAAGTAACCCCGGATTAAGCTACGGAATCTCAGAATCTCTTCTAAACAAGGCAACCAGATTCTGCGATAAAGTAGCTTTGAATAATCCTATTCATAACATGAAATTTCCATTGTGCCAAAATATGCTCCAAAACACTTCCTTTCAAGAAGAGGCAAATTGTTAGGATAATAAAAAATGGGGAACAGAAATGACAAATTCTAGAAGAGATTTTCTAAAACTTGCGGCAAAATACTCAGTAGGCGGGGTTGTTTTTAACTCTATTTCACTGTCTTCCATCGCAGCCATGAGACGCTACGTTTCTCCTAATGAAAAAATTGATTTTGGTCTGATCGGAGCTAATGGTATGGGTTGGGCAGATATGCGTTCTATCCTTAAAAACAGCGAAGCTAATTGCATTGCTATTTGTGATGTAGATGCAAATGTATTGAAAAAACGTGCTAAAGACTGTAAAGAAATCACCGGCAAGAAGCCCAAGGTTTATGGGGATTATAGGAAGCTATTGGAAAATAAAGATATCGATGCGGTGGTCATTGGTACCCCTGATCACTGGCATTGTTTAAATCTCGTTGATTCTCTTCAGGCCGGTAAGCACGCATATTGCGAAAAGCCCGTTGCAAACTCCATAGAAGAATCATTTCTAATGAACGATGCCGTTAAAAAGTATAACAAAATTGTTCAAGTAGGCCAATGGCAACGCAGTGGAACACAATACAAAGATGCCCTTGATTTTCTATGGTCTGGCAAACTTGGAGATATCCGGCTTGTAAAAGTGTGGGCTTATCAGGGATGGTACGGATGGGTTGATGATAAACCTGATACAGATGCTCCTAAAGGAGTGAATTATAATATGTGGCTTGGGCCCGCACCTATGAGGAAATTCAATGAGAACCGATTTCACTTTAATTTTCGCTGGTACTGGGACTACGCTGGGGGCTTAATGACGGACTGGGGCGTTCATGAGATCGATATTGCTCTTTATGGCATGAAGGCCAAGAATCCTGTCTCTGTTATGGCTTCTGGAGGAAAATTCGGCTATCCAGATCAGGATACGGATACCCCTGACACCCTACAGACCGTATTTGAGTATGATGATTTCACGATGCTCTGGGAACATGCTAATGGTATTGATGGGGGTAATTATGGAAGAGATGAAGGGATCGCTTTTATAGGCAACAAAGCGACCTTAGTGGTAAACAGGGGCGGATGGGAGGTCATTTCAGAAATTGACCACCGAAGGACAAAAAAGCCTTTTATGGAGAGCATTCCAAAGATAGACGCCACAGAGAATGCTTTAGATTCTCATACAAAAAACTTTCTTGAAGCCATGAAGAACAATTCACCAGGGTCATTAAAATGTGATCTCAACAGTGGTAGTATCGCTTGTATAAACTCTCATATGGGAAATATTGCTTACAAAACAGGTGAGAAGATCTATTGGGATCGAAAAAATCAGACCTTTATTGATAACCCCAAAGCAAATAAGCTAATTAAGTCAGCCTATAACAATGGCTGGAAACTTCCTTCGGTTTAATTGTTAGAAAAAAACCTAATTAAAGAACGGTGATTCATTTTAAGAGAAACATCTTTCGAGTCTGAGTGAACCCAACCTAAATCTCCATATCGGCCAGAAAGATATATTGCTCTGTCTTCTGCTCATGCTATTATTCACAGAGTTTTTCCGCGGGACTGAGCGAAGAACCATTCGATCAGTTCAGGATCTCTATAGGCTATCTCATATGACTTGGGACAAGGCGCGGTCATGGTCGCCGCCCTTTGAGGCGTGTTTATCTGGAAGGAATTTAATGATGCGCCAAAAGGCACGAACAAATTAATCGCTCCTATGTTCTTCTATTAATTGTTGGTCTAGTATTAATTATTTCGGTAAGAGTTACGTAGCCAGTTGTAAATCCATAAAAAACTATTAGGTGAAGAAATGAAAATTGTCATCGTTGGAAGTATAAATACTGACATGATCGTCAAAGTCCCTCGGATTCCAAAGCCGGGTGAAACAATTTTGGGTGGAAAATTCTCCACAGCGGCAGGCGGTAAAGGCGCTAATCAGGCTGTTGCTGCGACCAGAGCTGGTGGGAATGTTACATTTATAGCACGTGTAGGAAATGACATGTTCGGTAAGCAGGCCCTTGAAGATTTTGAGTCAAATAATATCAATGCAAAATATATAAAAACGGATAACGCCGAACCATCAGGAGTAGCATTGATTTTTGTGGATGAAAAGGGTGAAAATAGTATCGCGGTTGCATCCGGGGCAAATGCCAGGCTATCTCATCGGGATGTGACTGAAGCTGAGGAAGTGATTAAATCCGCAGATATTTTATTGATGCAGTTGGAAACTCCCATGGAATCAGTCAAAAGAGCAGCAAAGATAGCCAAAGAAGCAGGAGTGAAGGTCATCTTAAATCCTGCGCCAGCTTGCCCACTTGATAATACTTTATTAAGTACTTTATATGTCATTACTCCCAATGAATCCGAAGCTGAATTGCTTACGGACATCTCTGTTACGGATTTCCCAAGTGCAGAAAAGGCAGCGTTCATATTGTTGGACAGGGGGGTGGAAGTGGCTATTATTACAATGGGAATCAAAGGTGCCCTGATTAAAACACGAGAACTGACTAAAATTATACCTGGATTTAAGGTGAATGCTGTTGACAGCACCGCAGCAGGTGATGTTTTTAACGGTTCGCTAGTGGTCGCCATGGCCGAAGGAAAAACATTGGAAGAAACAGTACAATTCGCCAATGCGGCCGCAGCTTTATCAGTCACAAAGTTAGGCGCGCAGCCTTCGGCACCAAAACGCGTTGAGATAGAACGCATGTTACTGAAGCAAGCCTAAAACAATATAAGAAAAATAAGGACTCTTTTCTAATTACGCGATTAGAGGAAGAGTGGGACCAGATGATTTTTCAGAAAGTTGTCAAAGACGTTGTGAGCAACGGTATCTTCGAAAGCGTTCAGGCCATCAGTTATGAGACTGTCACCCGCGTGGCTAGTATTCCATAGAGGTATAAAATAGTTTTCATTAAGCTACTGAAAAACTCCCTCGTAAATTCAACTTATTCAAAAAATTATACTATGATGTATGCGCATATTCTTTCCCGGCCTTCCTCTGTCTCCGATTCTCTGAGACCGATCTCCCCAATGGATTTTCTATCAATAGTGAACACAGTCTGACATAATATGTAGTTTGTATTATTGAATACCATTCTTTCTTGATTAAGGTA
>DLRJ01000063.1:34911-38647 GCA_002500485.1 Dehalococcoidia bacterium UBA7891 | reverse complement strand
GGGTATAACGCTGGCCAAAATTGAAGCTATGATAGTGATGCCAATAAGTACTCCAACTTCCCCAATAGGGACACTAAACTTAGCTCCTTCGAGCTCCTTCGAAATTTCCAGGAAAATTAGCCATGACTGAAGTATGCCAAGGCAAATTCCAACGAATATTCCCAATAGGGTTATGAATGAGGATTCAATTAAAAATTGGGTTCGAATCATACTTGATCTAAACCCTATTGCACGAAGAACTCCTATAGATTGCCTTCGCTCCACCACTGCTCTTACTGATAGAACACCAATTGCAGCCACACCCACAACTAATCCCAAACCACTAAAACCTTGGAAAAGTTTGGTGAATGCGTCACTGGTAGCACGTTCTTTCTCCAGTTGATCTATAAGACTCACCGCATTCATACCATTTGCTAAAAAGATTTTTTCTAATTTTTGAGAGTAGTTTGAAGCTTCATTTTTGTCTTTAAGAGAAAAGTAAAATGTATCTAAAGGAACATCTTCTTGAGCAATTTTGGAACCCAAGGCATGAGGAGAATAAAAAGTGGCGCTCCCACCTCCAAATCCAGTTCCTGAAGCCAAGCGCTCGATCACACCTATAACTGTTAGTTGAGTGGGATCTAATGAACTCCTTCTTTTTTTCATTTCTATGCCAAAAGAATCCATCGCTTTTAAATCACCTGGTTCGATAAATGAACTCTTGAAGCTTCTGTCAGGAGGTCCAAAAGGATCTCCTGATGGAATTATTATCGCATTAGCGACTACCAGAGTTTCATCATTCATTAAGGCCTGCCATATCTCCCTGTCGGTGGCCCCATAATTAGGGTCAAAATGGGCCATTTCCCACAGGGTTGAGTCAAGAAATTCATTCTCTAAGGAAACAAGACGAGCCCCCTTATATGTGTTATTTTTCCCTTCCGATTCTTTGACCTCTACACGGAGATTAGATGCGCCAGAAACCACCTCGAAATCTGACAGATTCAAAGAGTTTCTTATGTCTCCAGTGAGTGGAAGATCCGGTGTGATAGTTGCCTTAATATCATAGCCTCCAGTCACCCTTCCAGGCTTGTCGGTTGCCACATCTTGTATCCCATTTAGGACAGAAAAAATCATAAGTGTAAATATGATCAAACCAAACATAGCTACAGTGAGGCCTGTCCTAAACTTGGCTGCCATTGGGTAACTTATAGCCGTCTTTGTTACTGCTTTCAATCCAGAAAATCTAGATAAAATCAAATTAAGAAGTGCAATCAAAATGCGAGTGTTAGACATTAGCAACCAGACAGCCGCCGCAGTTGAGATCGCCCCTCCTACCGGCCAAAACCATGGTCCAGGTTCAGACAAATCAGGTAGCCATCTGCTGAAAAAGTCATATGGTAGAGAGTTAGAAAGAAGAACTAGACCGCCTTCCAAAGTACCCGCGATTTGATTCCCAGTTTCTGTATCATTTATAAATTTGGAACACAAGTATCTAGCGAATAATCCAACAGTTAAAGCGGAGCCTATCAGCCCTATAGAAAGGCTGGCTCCAACCTCTGTCGATATTCCATAAAGCAACAGAAGCATTGAGAATATCCCAGGAACAAGGTAATTATGTTTCCCAGACAACCTGAATAGCGAGGTCAAAATATTTATCGGCCACACCACTGGAAATAGAAGTAAAAGGCCGAAATTTCTCATCCGACCCCCGTTTCCTCTAATTATCCAAACCAATTGCCTAACTGGGAATATTAAATTCCAAACAAAATCCCTTGCCTTTTTGCCTATAGAGTCTGGCGCCTTTTTAACAAACTCATCTTTTAGTCCTCTGATTGCAACAACTATGTTCAAGTTGCTGGCTCTATATGCAGAGAAGACAACCGTAATGAAAGTCAGTATTAATCCAGTTGAAAAAGCTATCAGAAGAGAGACGACAGAGTAGTATGGTGTGATTACAAACTCGTCACTATCTATTAAATCTTGAAGGATAAATACCAATCCAACACTTAATCCTACTCCAACCACCGTTCCTACTATTGCCGCTAGAAAGGCGTATATAGTGCCTTCATATGTAAATAACTGCACTAAATCCCTACGTTTCAAACCTACTGCTCTGGCCATTCCTAATTCAGTGGAGCGGGCAGCAGCGAGTAAGACAAATACTAGGAAGATTAGTAACATTCCTACCATGATGGAGAACGATCCAAAGATAGAAAAAATCGTAGTTACACCAGTTGCCACTGTTTCCGCCAATCTAACACTATCGCTCTTTTGATCATCAACTCTCAAAGTGGTCAAGGTTGGTGAAAGTGCTGCTATTTTGCCGGCATCTTCCTTGAGTCCAGATTTGTCCAATATCCCCAGAATGGTCAATTGGTTCTGATAATCGCCTATTTCTTTTATGAAGTCATCCCCAAAATCATTGGATGATAAATGCCCAGATAATTGGTTGAGAGTTTTGGAGGTCTCTTTGTCTGTTTGGTTAATGGAATTAGACTCTTCTAAAAATATCTCAGGGATACCGTTTCCTTGAAGTATTCCAAACATTTTTGTCGCGATGTCGGTATTTGTTAGTTCAGATCTTAGGAATTTTGTGACATCCTCCGAAAGTTTGAGTGAATCCTCTCCCTCGCCAGAATTTGAGACCAAAACTTCGGTTATCTGTCCTTGCTTACCAATTAATTCTTGTAATTCATCAAGGCTAAATAGTATGTATGGGTTTCTACCTCCACCAGCTAATCCACCATTCTTTAGAACATCACGAATTGAAAATTCAAACTTACCTGAACGGCTATAAACACTAACCCTATCTCCTTTCTGGAGCTTTAAAATCCTACTGGAGTCAGCATTTATGTAAATTTCATTGTCTAAAAGTGCATTGATGGATACAGTTTGACCGGCCAGATTTTGTAATTCGTCGTAATTATCAGAATATTCTCCATGGACTCCTCGCACTCTCATATTGCTTTCAGCCAGCTCTAGTACGTCATTTGAAGCTGGTAAATTAATTTCTATTATCGGGAGGAGAGCCTCTATATTTTTGTTGTCTCGGGTTACTTGTTCTATATTTTGAAATTGCGAAAAATCGAAATATTCCTCCCCGATTAGTTGTCTACCGGGGCCTTTAATAATCTCATCCGTAGGGCCAAGGAAATCTAAAGCTACAGACCTAACCGAATATCTAACTGTATCTCCTATTCCTAAAGATGTAGCAATTATGGCGGTACTGAGCATCAACCCTATCACAATTAAAGTGCTTTGACCTTTCCTTCTTGGGATGTTTCGACTTCCCATCTTTACCAAGATAAATCTTCTTGCCGCCCCTATCCCGATAACGAGAAAAATGACGACCAAGAATACCGTCATTCCCAGGGCTAATCTTTTAGCGGGTAAACCAAAAACTTCTTCCATTTTGTTACACTATTTCCCCGTCTTTCATTTGAATAATCCTGTCTGTCCTACCTCCCACATAATCAGAATGGGTTACTATCACAAAAGTCTGATTGTTCTCCTTATTTAGCTGGGTGAGTAGATCCATAATGAGTCGTTCATTCTCGCTATCTAAATTACCTGTGGGTTCGTCCGCCCAAACGATAGCCGGGTCATTTACCAGTGCTCTAGCCAAAGTAACTCTCTGCCGTTGACCTCCCGATAACTCACCAGGTAAATGGTGTTGCCAATCTTCCAACTCCACTTCTGCCAATTGTTCCAACGCCTTAGATCTAGCCTCTTTACCAGAAAATCCTGAAACAAGTAG
>DLRJ01000063.1:2276-34518 GCA_002500485.1 Dehalococcoidia bacterium UBA7891 | reverse complement strand
CCCATTTTCTTTGCTCTCAATTCACTCAATTGATCGTCATTTAAATCGGTCAGGGTACCACCTTGGATGGATATGTTTCCTTCATCAAATGAATCCAATCCGGACAGGCAGTTTAGAAGAGTAGTTTTACCACACCCACTAGGACCCATGATTCCAACTATTTCCCCCTCTTCTATCGAGATATCCAATCCCTTTAAAGCGTGAACTTTTTGATCTCTTGAACCATAAAATTTATGGAGGTTTTCAGTAGAAATGACGATTTCTGGCATATGATTTCCTATCCCGACTAACGAGGTCTCAAATTGATATCTACCTTTATATTGTCCCTTAATAACACAAAAATATGAAGGGATAAATCAAGGCAAATTGTTACTAGGTTAATCTGCTAACAACCTTGAGGCCTGTACTATTCAATTTCATCTTCTTTGACTCTGCATTCCAACCTTCAAATTGCAAATTTAGCAATGTGATATCTATTTTATTGAGTGCCATTAAGAAAAGCCTAAGATGTTTCAATATGGTCAATGATTTTAGTTTAATTCATTCTTACTCTTTTATAATTTATTGACACTTAATACTAAATTGGCATAGATTTCTTCCGTCAAAAACACATCTATTTAAAAGTTTTCCAACAAACAAGGAGAGTTTAATATGCTTTTTCACGTAACAGCACGTCACGACCACGTAACATGTCCTGGCAAAGACGGGGGTCCAAACAGCGAAGCCGCGGTAAATTATCAGAAGTGGTATGAAGGAAATGATGAAGTCAAAGTATTGGGAGTATGGGGATACAACGTTTCTCACACCATATTCGGCGTCATAGAGGCTGAAAATATACAGGCTATCACCAATCTGCTGAGGCCGCAGATGCACACTGGAAATGTTGAAGTGTTACCTGTTATGGATAGTATCGAAATCAGAAAGAAGGGTGGGCATTGGGGTAAATAGACTTTTTAATCTGATACCAATCCTATATGCCAGTACCGTATCCCCCTTGTATATGGGGATGCGGTACCTACTCGATATATGAAGCCCTTATTCCAGTCTATAAAATTCAGCTGCAGTACCCGATAGGAACCTCTTCTTTTCCTGTGGTGACATATCTCCCATGCCGAAAAGAGCGGCGTCCATCACTTCCTGATAATTTCCAGCGAGTAGACAAACAGGCCAATCGCTACCCCACATTAACCTATCTATGCCAAAAACCTTCCTAACCTGTTGTATAAATGGGCGTAAATCCTGGGGAGTCCAGTTATTGTGGTCTGCCTCGGTTACCATCCCAGACACCTTACAAAAAAGATTACTATATGGCTGTAACTTTGAGATGCTATCACTCCAAGATTGAAACACTCGATCACGAATGTTTGGTTTGGCTATATGGTCCACAACCATTCTCAATTCAGGCAATTCCTTACAAACGATGGGTATCTGGTCAATATGGATCGGCTTAACCAATAAGTCATAGGATAAGTTCCGATCCGACAGTTCTTTCAACCCATCTAAGGTTTGCTTTCTGAGTAGCCAATTCTCATCAACTTCTTCTTCCACCTGATGTCTTATTCCCACAAGGGGTCCCAACTTTATCAACTCGTCCAAGGTATCTCCGACTTTTTCATCTTGTAAGTCGACCCATCCAACCACTCCTCTTATCCAGGGAAAGTCATTTGCGCATTCAAGTAGAAATTTAGCCTCTTCAACAGTTTGGTCAGCCTGAACGACCACACTGCCACTAACGGAACACTGTTCCAAAATGGAAGCTAGGTCTGAGGGAAGGTAGCTTCGACGTAAAATAGTGTTATCTTCTGGCATCCATTCGTATTGAAAAAGATCTAGATCCCATAGGTGATGGTGTGAATCTACAATTTCCATGGAGGCCTTATTGAGGGTTTAGGTCAAAAACTCTCTGCATCGGAGCCCACCAATCATTATCTTCGGTGAAAGGAGTCTTTTTCTGGTATTTCCTCATCAATATGTCCCACTGTGCTGCCTTGTCAGAGGAGTTGGTATATTTTTGGAAATCTGTTGTTATGTCAAAGTCATCTTTAGTATCCACTACCATAAACAACCTATCTCCAAGGAGGTAAATCTCCATACCTTCAATCCCAATTTCCAATAACCCTTCCTTTACCTCAGGCCAGACATTTTTATGATATTCCTTATATTCCTCTATTGATCCAGCCTCATCCATCAGATCCAATGCCATTGCAAAAGTTTTCATTTGGGTCACCATTTTCGTTAAATACGTGAACGAAATTCACCACTTCAACTATCGATTGTTTAGTTTTCTCCATTCTTCAATTGTTTCTTCAGTTGGAGGGTAGTATTTACCTGGAGCGACCCCTTCAGCTTTTATCTTGTCCTTTACAAGGTTCTCCGCGCCTTCGTGCTCCTCAGCCCATTCTAGAACCGTCTGCGCCATCCAAGAAGGAATAACTAGGACTCCGTCATTGTCTCCAACCATAATGTCACCAGGTCGTACCAAGGCTCCACCGCACTGGATCTGAACGTTCTCCTCAGCCGGAAGACTCGATGGGTTTCCATGAAAACTTCGCGCTTTGGCATATATGGTCAAATCATATTCTTCATCTATGAGTACATCCAAATCCCTGATCGCCCCATCGATGACTACCCCGTCAGCATTATTCATAGCCAATTGCAGTAATTTCACATCGCCTGCAACGACGTCTTGAACTCTACCGCCTATGTCAGCGACCAACACATCACCAGGTCCGCAACGTCCCATTGCAATGTATTCGGGGGAATCTACGCCTCCAGGCTTGTCGTTATTGATATCTGGACGGATCGGCATAAATCTCAGAGTTCTAGCTCTAGCTGCAAAACGGTCCTTACCCGGGGTAAAGGGAGTGTAGTTTTGGATACCTTCACATACACAGAAAGTTGATCCAAACGATCGAAGCGCATTGTATATAGTGGCCGTAGGAATTTTTTTTAACCCATCAAGAATTTCCTGAGAAATCTCAACCGGTTTCATGTCAAAGGTAGCCATTAATTTCCCCCTATCAGAACAGTAATCTATCTTGGGTAAGCAACATTATCATGTAGCTCTGACTTCTTCCATCATATGTTATGAAAATTACATATCCACCAATCCATTTGACTAGTATCTACTCAGTTCTATATAACCTGAACCTAGGAAAACCCAGTACAGAATTTATTGACGATTTTCACGTAGTTTCCAAACAAAGGATTTTCGCATGGAATATGAAATTGTATTACCCAAACACATCAATCCAGACGAGTTAATTAAATTCACCGCTGCAGCTGAAGACCTCGGATTCCATTCCTTATGGGCAGCAGACCATATAGTCTTACCCATAGAAGAAACTGACCTTTATCCATACACGGACGACGGCCGCCTCACTGCTAATTCCCAAGACCCTCAACTAGATGCATTTACTTTGTTGAGTTTCATCGCATCACAGACAAATCAAATAAACTTGGGGACATCAGTGGCAATAGTTCCTTGCCGAAACCCTATATTACAAGCAAAGATGTTTGCCTCTCTTGATGTACTCACAAAAGGAAGAGTTATATGTGGAGCAGGAGTAGGGTGATGGAAGGAAGAATTTGCAGCCTTGGATGCCCCATTTGGAAAACGAGGTCTTGCAACCGATGAATATCTTCAGATCTTTAAACTATTGTGGACTTCCGATGTCACAGAATTTCATGGAGAAACCTATGAATTTTCCAATATTGCGTTTTTTCCAAAACCTGTTCAAAGACCTAACGGAATCCCCATATGGATTGGTGGTCATACAAAGAGAGCGGTGAGAAGAACTGTAAAGTACGGCGATACATGGCATCCGACAAGGCTTCGGCCAGATCAGATCGAAAATATGCTTCCTTTTATAGATCAACAGTGTGAAGAATATGACCGCAAGCGAGACGAAATAACAATTTCATTAAAAAGGACACTGCATTTCACAGATATTGGAATCGACACCAATTCAAGAATACGTTCTAAAGCAGCCCTGATCGACTCCACTCACACCGTTGTCGAGGATATAAAACACTGTGAGAATCTGGGTATCAAAAATCTTACCTTTGATTTTCAGACAAACAAAACAGAAGAGTGCATAAAAACCATGGAACATCTCATGGATACGGAGCATCGAATAAATTAGAGCTTCAAGGAATTATTTTATTCTGAGTATTTCCGGCACCGTAGGCATCAGAAACTAAAAATTAATCCAGGCTGATCCAATCACCAAAATTGATAGATTGCAAGGGAGAGTATTTAACAAGCGATTTCCAAATTTACCACCAAGGTATCATGGATCTTTTTAATGAAGTGAAGAACCTCTACTGGCTGTATTGCACCCCAGGTTCCACATGCGTCGTGAGCGTTTCTACTCCATCTTTAGTTACGAGCACTGTGTCACTGCAACCAATTGCTCCTACCCCCGGCACCCGCATAGTAGTTATTAAGTGGAAGCACATCCCCGCCATTAAAGGTCTGGGTTCGTTTGAATTAATTGAAAATATATCACCCTCATCCCAACCTGGGGGAAAAGCTGTTCCAATACCGTATGCAATCCTCCTCCCTTGTTTGTAGTCAATATTCGATTCATTTATTACGGAACTCGCGTTTTTAAACACCGTTTTTGCAGAGACACCTTCCTTCATTGAACCTTTGGCTACCTGCAAGGCTTCTGTTGCTACTTGACTGGCTTCAATAACTTTTTCGCTTGGTTTGCCCACAAAAATGCTTCTAGATTGGGCTGCATGATACCTATTTATACTCCCAGGGATTTCCATAAAAACTAAATCCCCTATGCCTATACGCTTTGAAGACCATGTTGCATGAACTAATTGAGACCGTTCTCCGGAGGTGATAAAAGCCGGGAGGCCTGTATATTCCGACCCCGCCAAATCTAGTTCAGTGTGAACCTCAGCAGCTACTTCCAATTCGGTTACGCCTTCATTTACTGCCTTTAAACCGGCCATCATTCCCCTTGAAGAAACTTCTGCCGCTTTTCTCAAATAGTCAGTCTCACGGGGAGATTTTATTAAACGGCAAGATTCTATGAGACCGCTCCCATCAACTATATGGGAATTCGGTAATATAGCTTTTAAGTTTTCATAAAAGTCGACAGATAGAAAACGCGATTTGGTTTCCAATCCTATTGAGTTTGAATCACATCCTATTTCTTTCAAAATCTCAGCAGTTACCTTAGACCACTCCGAAGTATCTGGGTATATCCGTGAATCCTCTATCCAAGAAAATTCCGGAACAAGGGCTGCCTCATGCGGCGGTGCGATAAAAACTGGATCTGAACTCAGTGGAAGAATAAGTGCCTGATACCAGTAATACCCTGGAGTCTGATAACCAGATAAATAATATATGTTTTCTGGACTATGAATTACTAAAACATCAATCTGATTTTGGGCCATGAATTCTCTTGTCTCTCGGATCCGACTTTCATATTCTTCAGGAGTGAATAATTGTGTTCTTGGTGGTTTCATAATCCTATCTTTTCAACATATTTGGATCATGATTGAAAATACAGTATTGCGCCTTCTTATGTACAGCATTGGTCACTAAATCCGCTCAACCTATGACAAAGCCAGACATTTGATATACGTGATACAGTCCGATTAAATTAGTTGGCCACTGAAGTCGGGTCAAATGAATAGGAGACATGAATTTCAGAATGGAAGACACTAAATCTAAATTTATTAATGCCACATT
Organism: Dehalococcoidia bacterium UBA7891; assembly: GCA_002500485.1. Taxonomy (GTDB): domain Bacteria; phylum Chloroflexota; class Dehalococcoidia; order Lucifugimonadales; family UBA826; genus UBA11996. The sequence continues at coordinate 28,805 of DLRJ01000063.1, read as the reverse complement.
GATTGATGCCCTTTCTCCAGAACCAAAGGAAGGGAACATCTCAATACTAAATGGTGAAATAACCGAAATATCGGACAATACTTTACCCAAAAATTCTGATGCCCTGACCTTAGACTTAAAGGATAAATACCTAGTCCCAGGCTTATGGGATGTTCACACACACATTGGAAAAGGTATTCCTGATTCGGAAGCCAGAGATGAAACCACGGCAGAGAGAACTATTAGAGCTGGCAACAATTGTAGACGCGCCCTTGACCTCGGGATTACATCACTGAGAGCCGTAGGAGAAAAAGATTTTATAGATGTGGCCTGGAAAGAGGCATTCGCCTCTGGAGAGCATGTGGGCCCTAATCTGTACACATGTGGCTGGTTCATAACCACGACAGCTGGACATTTCCTAAAAAGTGGCTGTGCAGTTGAAGTCGACGGTCCAACTGAATACATCCGCACGATAAGGGAACAGATCAAAAATGGAGTGGATTTTATAAAACTGAATCTGACAGGAGGGGTGATGGGACCCAAATGGGACAAAATGCCAAATACATTCCCTCTCGAGGATGAACTTAAGGCCGCTTTCGATATTTGCGAACAGCGTGGCTATAAAGTAGTGGCACATGCCGGAGGCGTTGACGGGATAAAAAAAGCCATTTCTATGGGGGCTCATACACTTGAGCACGGCTACCAATTTGATGATGAAGCTATTGACATGCTCGCTAAATCACAGACTTACTATGTCCCAACATTGAGTCTCACACATATGAACAGAGGAGAAGAATTTGCAGATTCTGAGTTCCAGCTCAAATGGATGAAGGCACATCCCATAGACGAAAGCTACAAAGAACGAGCCATAGAAGCGGCAGCAATGCATGCTTCTGGCTTCAAAAAAGCTATAGAAGCAGGGGTGGAAGTTGCCTGCGGTTCAGACCTTGATCTGCCTTACGGTACCCTCTTTGAAACCGAAATGTTAGTCAAAGGTGGGATGACGGAACATCAAGCTTTAACCGCTGCCACACTAACATCAGCAAAAGTTTGTTTAGCAGAGGAAAAAAACGGAACCCTCGAACCAGGTAAAAAAGCAGATTTTGTCGTCCTAAATAGCAATCCGCTAGAAAACATAAGCAATCTCCAGGACGTATACATGGTCGTGAAAGACGGGAATATCGTACGGGATTATTCAAGTGAATAAACGCACCCTTAATAATAATTCTCTCAGATATTAATTCATGGAAATAAAATCTAAGTTCTTCCCTTCTCTCACCCACAAAGATTACAAGATCATGTGGGTTGGTCATATTGTAGGGGAGTCCTCCTCTTGGGCTCTCGGCGCTGCGGAAGGATGGTTAATTTTTAATCTGGCTGAGAGTAATCCAAGTAGTTGGGTAGGGGCTGTTTTTTTTGCAGCTATGATCCCTTGGTTTTTTGCTCCAATTGTAGTCGGCTTGTTGACTGACAAATTTTCACGGCGAAACATTCTCATTCTTGCATACCTCTTAAGCCTTTTTCACGGTGTTGCTCTAACAGCCCTGATATTCACGGGTACGATTGAGGTATGGCACATTCTCGTCTTAGCGGTGGTAAACGGGATCGCACGGGCCACCCATATGGGAGCAATAGAGGCGCTGGCTGCCAATCTTGTCCCTGCAAACCATCTACCTAACGCCTACACGTTGATATCAGCAGGTTACTATGCGACTCGACTGATAGGGCCTGGACTTATCGCTCCTCTTATGGGATTAACGGATATAAAATGGATATTTCTATCCTGTGTTATCGCCTACGCTGCAGGGGTATATTTGGTAAGTCAGGTTAAAGCGGTTTCAACAGGGCGTGTTGACCCAGAAAAAGGTTTACTTTACAACACTTTTTCTGGATTTAGGTACATCTACAGGCACCCTGTCTTACGAAGTGTGATGTATCTTGTCATGTTTCACTGTACTCTCGTCATGTCTTTTGAATCTCTTCTACCAGCTGTATCTGATAACCAATTAGCCTCAGGGGGGGAAGGGGTCGCGTACCTTCATATGATGATAGGGTTCGGCGCTCTAATTGCATCAATAGCCTTGGCCCCTGTACGTGGTCACGGCACTTTAGGGCAGTTGTTCCTAATTTCTGCAGTGGTGAGCTCCTTTGGCAACATTATTTTGGGTGTGTCTGCCGTTTTACAATTCGCTTTAGTAAGTACGGTAGTCATAGGTATATCGCATGCTGCTTTTATGACTATTGCTACCATCCTGATCCAGTCTGTATCACCAGATGATCTCAGAGGAAGAATCACCAGCATTTACCTCATTCACGCTGGCGGGCTCATGAGTTTCTCATATTTTGCTAACGGGGTCCTTGCTGACATGTATGAACCCTCAAGAATACTCACCATCGGAGGTATCGCTTTCCTTATAGTTGTCATTGGTAGCTGGCTTAGACAAACGCCGAGGCTCATATACAAACATGGGGCCATAATTCATGACTCACAGTGATCAGGTACTTGAGATAAATACCGTGCATATATCTAGAACCCTCGAGACCAAGATGACGACAGGTTGAGGTGACCATTGACACCGAAGACTGGTAGTCTATAAAAATCTTACATCTTTAACCTAAGGTGGATCATATGTGGCATATTTCAGAAGATGATCTTGAATCAATCGCAATTGGGGCAGGCATACTAGGCACTGGTGGAGGTGGAAATCCTTACATAGGTATGCTTCGTGCCAGACAAATGATCAGAGAAAACGGGCCCGTAAAGGTTCTATCTCCCAATGAACTCGATGAAAATGACAATATCGTTTGTGTCGGGGGAATTGGAGCTCCTACTGTTGGAATAGAGAAAGTACGGGACAAGCAATCTTATTATGCATTAAAAGCCATCGAAGATTTCACCGGCAAGAAAGCTACCGCTATCATCTCCAACGAAATAGGGGGAAGTAACTCTCTAGAACCGATCATCCCATCTGCGTTAACTGGCCTTCCGGTAGTTGACGCAGATGGGATGGGACGAGCTTACCCTGAAGTTCAAATGAAGACCTACTTTGTTTATGGAGTGCCCAGCTATCCAATGGCAGTATGTGATGAAAAAGGAAATACGGCCTTAATTACCGAGGCACTTAACGCCAAATGGGTTGAAAGGATGGCCCGGTCTGTAACAATTCAGATGGGAGGAGTTGCTTGCTATGCTTTGGCTCCAATGACCGCTTATCAAGTACAAACCACTGCTGTTCTAGATTCTCTGAGCTTAGTTAAGCGGCTTGGAGATGCTGTTCGCAGCGCTCGTAATACCCACGAAGACCCCATTGAAGCTTTGTTGAATGCCCACCCGGGAAAAGTATTGTTTCAAGGAAAAATCTCGGATTTAGACAGGCAAACCACCGCCGGATTCGCAAGAGGTCAGGTAGTAATTGAAGGTATGGATCAATTTGAGTCAGATAAATTAACGATCGAATTTCAAAATGAAAATCTTATCGCCCGTTTGAATTCGGAAGTTATTTGCATAGTGCCAGACCTCATATGCATCGTAGATTCAGAAAGAGGAGAACCAATCACAACAGAACTCCTAAGATACGGATTTCGAGTAACAGTGCTTGGGTTCCCGGGGCCTGATCTGTGGAAAACTCCAGAGGGACTTGCTACAGCCGGTCCCTCTGCCTTTGGATACGATGTTGAGTATTCAGACCTAGAATTGACTTAGATTCTTTGTGTAGCATCGATCATTCAAATTATCTCTCAAGGTAGGTAGCAAAATTTATGCATATAGGAATTGATGTCGGGGGAACAAACACTGACGCCGTCTTGATGAATGGTGATGTGCTAGTGGATAAGATCAAAAACCCAACAACTCCTGATGTAACATCTGGCATAATTTCTTGCATAAACACCCTTATTAGCTCCAGATCAGACGTCGACCAAATAGACGCCGTAATGTTGGGTACAACTCATTTTGTCAATGCTCTTTTACAACGCCGCGAATTAGCTCCTTCCGCAGCTTTAAGACTTTGTTTACCCGCGACAACGATGCTCCCCCCTCTGGTCGATTGGCCCGATGATTTAAAGAATTCAATAGGAGGGCATACATACATGGCTGGAGGTGGCCATGAATATGACGGGCGGGAAATTTCTTCAATTGATGAGAAAGAATTACGGAAAATAGCAAACCAAATGACCGATGAGGGTGTGCGGTCAATTTCCATATGTGGAGTATTTTCTCCGGTTGATGGCTCCCACGAGCAAATCGCAGCCGAAATTATTAAGTCGGAAACTCCTGATGTGAACATAACTTTGTCATCAGAAATTGGCCGCGTGGGCTTGTTAGAGCGAGAAAACGCAGCGATGCTTAACGCTTGTCTGGTTGAAGTGGCTTCAAAGACGGTAGCAGCAATTCGCACCGCTATGCTCTCAGCAGGTTTAAATGTGCCTTTGTTCTTTAGTCAAAATGACGGAACTCTAATGCAATCGGAGTTTGCGTCTCATTACCCGGTTTTCACTATTGCTTCAGGGCCGACCAACAGTATGCGAGGTGCTGCTTTTCTATCTGGCGTATTGGATGCAGTAATAGTAGACATTGGAGGTACTTCCACCGATGGGGGAATGTTGATCCGTGGTTTTCCCCGAGAGGCGGCAGTATCTGTAGATGTTGCAGGAGTCAGAACTAATTTTCGAATGCCAGATGTTTTTTCTACAGCTCTTGGAGGCGGATCCTTAATAAAACAAAACCCTTTGACCATAGGACCAGAAAGCGTTGGTTTTAAACTGGCTAGTGAATCAATGGTTTTTGGTGGGGGGCAAATGACTGCGACAGACATAGCAGTTGCTAACGGAATGGCCGAAGTAGGCGACCTCAGACTCGTTTCCAATATTGAAAGCTCCTTCGCCGAAGGTACCATCAATGAAATTCAAAAACGTGTAGAAGATGTAGTCGATCAAGTGAAAATTAGTGCGCACCCAGTTCCTGTGGTTTTAGTGGGTGGAGGCAGTATCCTCGTAAGAAACTCCTTCGACGGGGCTTCAAATGTCATACGTCCTTCCAACGCAGAAGTAGCCAACGCTATCGGAGCTGCCATCTCACAAGTCGGTGGACAAGTAGAGAAAGTGTATTCTCTGACTGACATGAGTCGAGACGAGGCATTGGATCTTGCAAAAGATGAGGCCACACAAAAAGCTGTTGAGGCCGGTGGTGATCCAAAATCAATAGAGATTGTGGACATAGAAGAAATTCCATTAACGTACCTGCCAAGCAATGCGTTAAGGGTGAAGGTAAAGGCGGTAGGTAACCTAATTTAGACTAAAACGAATCTTTGAATTTAGTTTTTGTCGCTAATTGCCAATGACCACACACTAAAAGATAGGAAATAAATCACGGAATAGCTCGACCAGTGAATTTACCCGTGCATACCTCGTTATCCACAGCTAAAGTTCCATTCACAATGACAAATGGAATACCAGTCGGATATTGCGTAGGATCATCATATGTGGAGTTATCAATCACGGAATTAGGGTCGAACAAAACGACGTCTGCAAAATATCCTGGCTTGATACGACCTCTTGATTCTAAGCCAAACCTGCGGGCAGGGTTATCAGTCAGCCTCTGAATAGTCTCCTCAAGTTTCATCATATTATATTTTCGCTGAAATCTACCTATGATTCTGGGGAAGGTACCATAGGCTCTGGGATGTGGATTGCTACCTAATGGAATCGAATCACTACCTACCATGTAATCAGGTCGAGACAGTAATTCAATAGCATCGCGGTTTATTTGATCCCATATCGACACACTGACCGGAGGAGAAGCCCAATATCCAACCTGACCTTCGTTTTCTAAAAGAATTTCACAAAGAGTTTCACCGAGACTCTTACCTCTTGAGGCGGCAATTTGTGGCAAGGACATTCCTTCCAGTTCAGGATGGAGTGGCACATACGAAAATACAGCATCGTCTATCGGCCGTGAGTAGTCATTATCGAGATAATCCGACAACCTTTTCCTTTCAGCAGAATCAGCCAGCCTGTCCATAACCGCGTCTGGGCCTCCTTCATGGGCATAACTTGGCAAAAAGCTCAACGGAAAGGTGCTGCCTGTAGGGTATGGATAAAGCTCAAGCGATACGTCGACTCCATCTCTGATAGCTTTATCAATTAGTTCTGTTTGAGCTTGCACCTGACCTGCATTACCTTCATTTGTCCGAAAATGAGAGAAATGCACTTTCACACCAGATCTTCGACCAATCTCTAAGGCCTCGGGTACACCTCCACCTCCAAAGGCTCTATCTGTATTCTTATCCCTTAAGTGAGTCACATAAACCCCTTGATACTCAGCAACAACCTTGCAAAGTTCTATTAGTTCTTGAGTGTCACTCCAAGCGTTGGGAAAATACGACATGCCAGTTGCCAATCCAACAGCACCATCTTCCATCCCTTGTCTTATGAGAGCTTTTGCTTTCTCCAAATGAGTTCCGGTTAGGGGAGCATCTTCAAACCCCACGGCCTCAAGGCGAATCGCCCCATGGGCAATACAGTAGGCCGTATTTATAGAAACTTTATTGTGATAATGAGACTTAAAACTTGCTACCGATGACATATCCAGTTCAGCGGAGGGAAGTCCTAAAATACCAGAAAGATACCTTCTATTAGCGAGATAGTTTTCCTTAGACAACGGGGCGTATGACAACCCGTCTTGACCCAGTATCTCGGTAGTTACTCCTTGGCGCAGACTATTGGCATGCTGTGGGTTTTCAAGAAGTTTTCCGTCAGAGTGAGTATGGGTATCGATGAAACCAGGAGAAGCCGCAATACCACCTGCTTCTATAATCCTTGATCCCTCTATGCCCTCAAACCTGCCGACTGCCTCTATCCGATCACCTTTGATCAATATATCCCCCGAACTCGGGGGGGACCCTGTGCCATCATAAATTGTGCAATTTCGAATTAAGATGTTTGAAATTTGAATCGACCTCTGTAACTTATTTAAGTGCTTGTCTAGCGGCATTATACAGCTTGTTTTATTGCCCATAGGGCCAATGGTGAACTCGAGAATATCTGACAGGAAATTGATTTCTAACTCACCAACTGTTTCGCCCGCAATGCTCCAGTTAAAGGCAATGGTGTTGTACTCACTAGTCCCTCAAATCTGCCCGAATTTAATCAAATGTTTTCCAATGTCACAGCTAACATATCCGAATATGTTTGGCAGGAATTCATATCAGAATTTGGCATAGGGACATAGTCACCTCCGGATGGGTTATACCTAATAAAAATGATTAAATATATTAATTTAATGATGTATAGTGCCAAAAATATATATTCAATGCGGAGGTATTATTATGATTTTTCCTTCTCTTCTTCAAGCATAACCACTACAGTCGCTCCGACGTCTGGGATATCTTGTGCTGTGACACATCCCACAATGATCATTGTCAGAAGGACCATAGCAACAACGATCAGATATAACCACTTCTTGATACCAAGAAAGCCCTCGAGGTTATCTTTTACTTAATATTTCCGGTTTCCCACAACGGCGAATTTCAATCGTCTTAGGAAAATAATTCGGAATATTAACCTATTTAGTCCTCAGTAGGAATTCTAACCTCGACGTTACCCGCCCTTTCTTCTTGGAGGAGGTGATAAACCCTGTAATTTAAATCAGCCCATTCCTTTCTATTTAAGGCTGCCGTCATGTCATTGTAGGTCCCAGTAGCTATCTGAAGAGGTACGTTAAGTTCACGTCCCAATTCCAACGCCAATGCCATGTCCTTTCTAGAGATAGGGAAAGTTGATTCCGATCCGGTTCCTCCGTCAAATTTCCCCTGCAAATACGTATCTGGCATGGAAACATTGAGGATTCGTCCGCTGCCACCGGCACCATTTCTTATGCACTGCATGAGTATCTCTGCAGGCACTCCTGCCTTTACACCAAGGGTGAGTGATTCAACTAACAAACGTTCCAAGCCATATTGGAACATGTTATTTGCCAGTTTACAGATCGTTGCAGAACCTATTTCCCCAGTGTACGTGACCTTATTGCCAAAAGATTCAAAAATAGGTTTGAGCTCCAAATATATGTTCTCATGTCCACCCACCATGATTGATAAAACCCCATTTAACGTCACACCGTTTTCATCTGATCGGCGTCCACTTACAGGAGCATCTAATATTGAAGCACCCTTAGAAGAAAATGTTTCCTGCAATCTCCTCATTAATTCAGGAGAACTTGTACTAAGGTCTGCCCAGACTGAGTCACTAGTTATCCCGTCGATTATCCCATCCTCGCCAGTGGCAACAGCTTCAACTTCAGTGGGACCTGGTAAAGAAGTAAATATTATGTCACTTTTTTGTGCCAGCTCCCTTGGAGTATCTGCCCATGCAGCCCCTAATTCCAATGCAGGTAAAGCAGCTTCTCTGTTTATATCGTGCACAGTTACGTTGTAGTTCTTTTGTATCAAAGCAAGGCACATATGATGTCCCATATTGCCAAGACCTATAAACCCGATATTTATTTCATCCATTTATCGTTACTCCTTTGCGTTCAGATACAATGCCTTCTGGGCAAGTACACGATATCACCTAGTAGGGATACCCTGACTAACGAAGTCAGTGCTAATTAACATTTACACCAAGGGGGCCTGACATGAACTCAACCAATAGACCTGTAGCAGTTGTCATAGGAGCCACATCCAAATGGCAATCTGACGGACGAAATACAAGATTGGTTCATGGTGACAATCTTGATGATAGTGATTTACCTATGGGGGTTCGTTGGGGAGTAGGAGGTGCCATAGCGCAAAAATTCGCTCAGGAAGGTTTTTTCGTAGTACTCACTACGCGTACCGCGTCAAATGCTTCTAAACTTCAAGAGGCTATCGTTGACCAGGGTGGCGAAAGCATGATTGTCGAACTAGATTTGGTATCAAGCGACTCGATATCAACTGCGTTTTCCCAAATACGGGAACAGGCCGGAGACCCTGAAGTTCTAATCTACAACGCAGGCTATCTTGAAGGTCGAGACCTCCCGCCTGAAAAAGAATTGCTTGAGCATATTCCACTTGAAATGCTTGAAACGGCGCAACACATTTCAGTTAGAGGACCATTTTTAGTAGCTAAAGAAGTGATGCCAGCAATGCGAGAAAGAGGTCAAGGTTCCTTCTTGTTTTCCAATAATTCTCAATCTTTGCGGGGTAGGAAACGAATGACAGGACAGTCACTATATTACCCTAGAGTGATGATGCGCACTTTAGCTCAAGTGCTCACTGAAGAGTATTCCGAATTTGGAGTTCATGTAGCCAATGTGGTCATTGACGGTACTATCGACTCTCCTGGAACAAGAGCTATGCCGCGATCTCAGCAAAACCCGGAATTAATAATAAATCCAGTCAAAATTGCTGAAGCTTTTTACTACCTTCATACTCAAGATAAATCGTGTTGGACTCATGAACTCCAGCTCACCCCATATCCTACCAAGCCAAGTTTCTAGAAATTCTTTCAAATACAGGGGGAATCCATGCCGTTTTACGAAAGAGGTCCGGTCAGTATCTACTACGAAGAAGTAGGGGCTGGTTTTCCTTTATTAATTATCCCCGGTGGAGGTCTTAATTCTTCGATCGCTTCCCTGGATACTTCTGTCCCATTTAATCCTATGGAAAGGTATAAAAATGACTTTCGTTGCATATCTGCTGATTTAAGAAACGCTGACTCCGGACAATCAACAGGACCATTAGAAATTGACCGCCCCTGAGATGCTTACTCAGACGACCGACTCGGGCTTATGGATCATCTTGGTGTAAAAGAATTTCTGGTCATGGGCTTCTGTATTGGTGGGCCAATGATTCACAATTTTTTGCGACTAGCTCCTGACCGAATACCGGCAGCGACAATGATGCAGCCAAGCGGTTTCACTTCTGAGTATCCAGATATTTTCTATCAAAACAACACAGAACGGTGGGGACCACCTTTATGTGAAAAAGCTCCCGAAATCACCATGGATAAAGTTCACGACTTTCTCACAAATATGTACACCAACCGAGCAGATTTTGTCTTCACAGTCTCCCGTGATTTTGTGCGTTCACTTCAAACACCACTTTTTATAGCGCCTGATAACGTTCCAGCACATCCATATGGGACCGCTATGGAAGTTGCCGAACTTGCACCTAAAGCTGAGACGTCAATTTTCCCGTGGAAGGATTCGCAAGAACACATCGATGAGGTGGTAGAACATGCAGGTCGTTTCCTCAAGAAGCATGAGCTTAAGACAGGGTAATGATTGGTTGGGAAGTCATTTCCTTGTTATAAATATAATCGTACTTCCCATTTGATCTGACTACACGCTCTCAGAACATCAGTAAAAGCCAATACTTTCCACTTTGTATCACCCGTTTAACGGATTGCACTCCTCTTGCTCGAATAAACAATTACTATAATCAACAATAAAAAAATACTGCTATGACACTCATTTTCTCTCCCAGGAATACAACCGAGAAGAAAAACGTTAGAAACGGTCTGAATAAATCTATCTGGCTGACCCTTGCTACCCCTCCCATTCCCAATCCTTCATAAAAGAAAAAAATCCGATCAAATTATTGAATAGACATAGAAACACAAATAGCATGATGGTCCTCGGAGAATCACTAGCAATCTGCGCTAAATGAGTAAAATCGAAATTTATTAAGGCCAACGGTATAACCAAAGGAAGGCTTATTACTAATGACCAGCATATAACCCTCCAACCACTCATTTTTTTCCCGAGGATACCTCCTTGAGCATATCCCATGCCTCCTAATAAAACGCAAAGAAATAATGCCACATCTCCACTTCCCCATGTAAAGGTTTTGGAACCACAGTAATATCTTCGAGTTTGCTACCACGATGCAACACATCCGCTGGTATTTGGTATCACTTACCATGGTGACTAAAAGAAGGATTGTCCCAAGCCTTTCTCAGTACCTCTATTTGTTCCTCAAATAATTCCCGATTCGCATCGTTGTCCTCTAGAAATCCTCCCAAGGTTTCAACTTCTCTGGCTATGTATCCCCTTCCTACTCCCAGACGAACTCTGCCATCAGTGAGTATATCTGCCATTGCAAAATCCTCAACCAGACGTAATGGGTGCCAGGCAGTGATCACATTAAAGAACCCTCCAAAATTGAGATTCTGAGTGAATTGAGATAAATAGATGCTTAACATTGGGATATTGGGAATGCACCCGTATCCCTCTCTTTGAAAATGGTGTTCAGAAAGCCACAAAGTGTCAAACCCATTTCTGTCCATTAAAATAGAGAATTGTTTGGCGATATCTAAAGCAGTAGACAAATGCTCATCTGATAACCATCGGTCATCTACGGGGATACCCTGAAATCCAAAATTGTCGATTTCAACATGGCCCCCATAAAATGCGTCAAATTTCGTAATCATAAAATATATCTCCTAATTTTCAATCAAGCAAAACATTTGCAATTTACTTTCTTAAACACTTCGCGGTGAAATTTAATAGGCGTTTATACCCCAACCACACAGGTAATACTTAATGAATACATGATTTAGATCCTAGTGAATTTGTGTATTGCTTTCTCAGCCGCGACTTCAGCAATATACATATCTCCCTTTGAATCTATCCATAATCCATGAGGTGCTCCCTTAAAGAACCCAGGACCATCGCCTCTTTCTCCCCATCGGCCAACGATAGTACCCTCTGGTGACATGACACAGATGGAGGCTATTTCCTGGTACCAACCCTCAGCAATGTGAAAAAATCCTGATTCGTCAATAACCATGTCATTTGGCGACCGTAGTCCTTCGAATTCAGCTATATATCTGCCATCTTGGTCGAATACCTGGCAACGACGGTTTTCTCTATCCAGGACATAGACTTGGTCGTCGTCTCCAACGGTTACATCATGAGGCAAATTCAGAAAACCTGATCCTTTACCTGTTTCACCGAAAGACATGACCCAATCACCGTCCCCCGTGAATTTATGAATTCTATCTTGACCATATCCGTCAGATACAAATAGCGTACCGGAGTTGGAAAGAGCGGCACGGGTGGGCTTGTTGAACGGGCAACCTGATTCTCCTGTTTTCCCCTGGGTTCCCATAGTAAATTCTAGTCGACCATCAGTAGTGTAGGAACGGACAGTGTGATCGCTAGAATCTGCAAGTAGAATCTCATCGTCTTTGCTTATCCAAATTCCATGAGGTGTCGAAAACAAATCTTGACCCCATGAGTCCAACAGATTCCCATGCTGATCTAATACCAATATGACACCACTCGGTGTTTCAGTATGAGCTGTGTTTCGAACAGCCAAATACACTCGATCATTTGAGTCCGTTGCTACATCAGATACAACCCCTAACTCCGAGTTAATTCCCCAATCTGGAACAACTTCATATTGGAAATCTCCGAATCCAAACCTATCAGTTACCATCTCGGGGCCACCTCACGGATGCTTCCTGTATTCAATGCGTGCATAGTACCATTTCGAATATCAAAGGAAGAGGGCGGGAATTTACAATCTGTGTTATGGTGAGACTGCTGTGAATTCAGGTGAAGATGACTAATTGGATGTGGTGGAATTTCGATACCGCAACGCCTCCCCTTCTGCCTTTGTCTGCCCTCGCGCAACCTGAGCGTTTTTTGTATCCGAGCAACTATTCATCACTTCGGTCGGATCTATAACTTATCGTTGAAATGATTCACCACGAACCAGTCTGCTTCTGTGCCCTTGAAAGTTAGAGGCCACAACACGAGCCACGCAGACATTCCGTTTTTTTTAAAAGTACGAGAACTTGAGGAGCCAACACGCCATGAAGGGAATTATTATCGCTGCAGGTTATGGGAGTAGGCTGAAAGCTCTCACTGCTAATACACCAAAATCACTTATCGAAATAGAAGGGAAATCCATTATCACTTATCCGATTGATGCTTTGTTGGCCGCTGGAATTTCTGACATCTCGATAGTAGTAGGTTACAGGGCAGATGTGATCATAAATTACATAGAAAAACTTTATCCTAGTATAAATTTCTCTTATAACAAGGATTACGACGGTGACAATGCATTGTCAGTTTTCGCTGCTCGTTCTTTCATTGGTACCGATCCGTTTGTGTTGGCGATGGGGGATCACTTAATTAGCTCAAGCCTTGTTACAACCCTTCTATCTGACTCAACCATAACTAGGACTCTTTGTGTGGATTCAGAGTCCAAAAATGCATCCCAAGTCAATGATGGAACCAGGGTCATGGCAGATTCTAAAGGAAGAATCATAGAAATAGGAAAGGATCTCAAAGACTGGCAATCTATAGATACTGGGCTATTTATGATGGATTCAGAAGTGCTCGATAACATCAAACACCTCATGGCCCGCCAAGGAAAAAATGTAACCATATCTGAGGTAGTCCAACATATGGCAGATAATGGAAGACATTTTCAGACATGTGACGTGAGCGGTCAGTTCTGGGCAGACGTTGATACGGAAGAGGACCGTGATTCTGTCAGCGTTCTTATAAAAGAAGGTCAAGGCCACGATCTATAAGCCAACTCAACCCAACCGTCAGATGCTACCAAAAATCATCAATACCAAGTTATGTCTATGAAGGGGAGAACACATGAAAGATATTAATGAAGAAGGAGCTGCAGCCTACGAAAAATCTGTCGTAGAGCCGAAACCGATGGATCCGATCTCAGCAGCAGAAAGATTGATAGATATAAAGCGCATTTTAGATCAACTTGGGGCCGTATTCTTCATCGCATCAGGCACCTGTCTCGGAGCAGTCCGTGATGGCCAATTCATTGAGTGGGATGACGAAATGGATATGGGGTCTGTAATAGGCCTTAATGGCCTGGACGAAAAAACCATCGATAGGGGAATTACAGCGTTTGAAGACAATGGGTACTACGTTCATGTCGATCGTAGCTCACGCCATATTGGTGTTCACGTCGTAAAAGAGTCAATCAGGGCAGACTGGACTTGCCATCGAATCGTCGGTGACAGCGTGTTCCAATACCCCGGCGTAAGAACTCCCCTCGCACTTTTCACACAGTTGAAAGAGATCGACTTCATAGGAGAAAAATTCCTTGTACCAAATCCACCGGAAAAATATCTGGAGACCAAATATGGGTCAAACTGGGCTACACCCAAAGGACCTGGTTTTGAAGAAGAAGTTGTAAGTAGAATCCAGGACGGGGACATACTTACCTCTAGGCAGAGGCTAAGTAAATTCATTACACTGCGATTGGCCCCTTGGCGTGCAGGCCGCTTAACAGTCCTTGATGAAAATGATGCCCCCGTGAGTGGAGCCGAAGTTGCCCTTATTGGGGTTGGTCGCTCCAAAACAAATTCAAAAGGGCATGCGAGATTATATATTCCTGAAAAATATGACTACGCTATCAGCGTCAAGTATGATGACCACGAGGAACTGCTTTACACAGAAGAGCTTATGCCGAGAGGAACATATGTCTACCGGCCTGGCCCTGACGTGTCACCCGAGGAGCACTACAAAGCAGGTGTAAGGGCAATGGCCCTATCTCACGAGTAGGGGAATACAGTCTTTGAAGCCTAGAATTTCAAACGAACAGTACCCACAACACAAATTTATTCTAGTGATATGTTGACCTGCTTTTACCGTGTAAGTGGATGGATGACTGATAAAAAACAATGTTTAACACCTTGGCTGCTTATCTACAACAGATTATAATATGCGATGGCTCTGAGTATTCCTAAGACAGCTCAGGTACCACTGGATCCTCGAGCGGTAAGTAAACTCAATCTTGTCAACAAAATGGAGGGACGATTATGGTCAAATCCAAAAAAAAGCCGGAAAAGCAAGAAGAAACGACAGCGGAATTCGTGAAACGCCTTAATGACAATAAGAAATCGAGTAAACGTAACGGATTAAAAAGACGAACTGGCCACCATCACCGCTAAGGACTATGTCATAGAGGTTAAGTTCTAGGTGGGTTTTTATCTGTGACTAATATCAGTCCTACCATCAGATCCACTAACCTGCATCCACACTATCAAACATTTGAATTAATACATATATCTGCCACCCTGTTTTACTTATCCAACCCTCGTTGGAGACCTCGTAGGATTCCCACTTGGCCTAAGTGCTGCATTTCTTCCTGAATCAATTGGCGGAACATCCGTTGGATTGTGAATTTCGCAAATGCGCTGGCTGACGAGGATTCAGGAAAAGGCGACCTACCAGGAGCCTTTCCTAGCTCATCGGTACTGATGTTCACCAAAAATTTTTGAGTTCCTGCCCTTACGACCTCAAAGTATGACTTGAGTTCACCCATGGTCAATATTGGGAAATCTTCCAGTTCCTTGGGCTTATATTTGGCTATCGGCTGATTTTTGTCCATGCCAAGTTTGTCAAACCAACCATCCTCGATCCAAAGGTCGGCTTTGCCTTGACAGAACACTTGAAACCAGCGGTCTTCAACCCTCGCCGTATGCCATACGATAAAGGCGATAGAATTAGCCGAGCTGTCCAGACGCCAGTTGAGCTCCTCAGTGGTCAGTCCATCCAAATATGTATACAGCCGACTGCGGTATTCCTCAAACATTTCAGTAGCAAACTCTAGTAGATCCATTGAACCCTCGCTCCTTATATTTCTTTGTCTTTTCACTCCCGCCTGAGTTGATATATACCTTTGACGAGGCTCCTTGCCCAGCTGTAAGTTGGGGATTATAGTTCCCCAGAGGAAGGTTGAGTAAATAAGGCGAATACTGTTCGTGGACAATTCATAATACCCGGAGAAACTGCACATATAGATTATTATATATCTTCACCTACCAGATCCCACATATAGAGGATTGAATATGACGGAAACATGTGACGCAATAATTATTGGCGGTGGAGTCATGGGAGCGAGCATAATTTCAAATCTCTCCAGCAGCGGACTCACCAAGACGATCCTTCTAGAAAAATCTACAATTGGAGCCGGTTCTACGGGTAGATCCTCTGGCGCAATAAGGATGCATTACTCCACCAAAGTGAATGCCTCCTTGGCTCACGAAAGCCTGAAAGTGTTTGCGAATTTTTCTGACCTAGTAGGAGGAGATGTTGGTTTTGTAAGAACTGGATATATGGTTTTTGCCCCCTCAGAAGCATCTCAGGTATTTCGTGAAAATATTTCTATGCAACAAGACGTAGGAATCTCAACAAAAGAAATCGATCACAAAGAAGCCGCTGAGCTTGCCCCGGTTTTCAAAATATCCGAGGGAGAACATATTGCATGGGAGGATGATTCTGGTCACGCAGACCCCTCTGCAACCGCACTTGCATACATAAACCATGCGAGAGCAAACGGAGCTACCATACACCTCGAAACACCAGTCACGGATATAAAAATATCTGAATCAGGGCCGCACCAAGTTATCACTGAAAAAGCCTGTTTTGAATCAGAGAACGTAATCATAGCCACCGGGCCATGGACGGGGGAGTTTTTGAAAAAAATAGATGTTTCTCTTCCTCTTTTGCCAACCAGACATGAGGTTTTTCTAATAAAGAGGAACCTTAATAAAATTCCGACTCACCCAGGAGGGGGAGATATGGCAAATTTGATATATTTTCGACCAGAAGGTCACGATCTCACCCTGGTTGGTAATGGAAATCATGAGGAGACTGCAAACCCAGATTCTTACAACCAAAAGTACAATCTGTCGTATGCCGCCGATGTATGGACCCGGTTGACTAAAAGGATACCTTCTATTGCAGACGCAGAGCTATTTACTGGATACTCCGGTCTATACACAAGCACCCCTGACTTACACCCAATTATCGATTCTGTGGACGGTATAAATGGTCTGTTTGTTTGTTCCGGTTTTAGTGGACATGGTTTCAAACTTGCTCCTGCGGTCGGAACGGTGATGGCAGAGTTGGTGACTCAAGGAAAAGCCAGCACTGTAGATATAGAACCATTAAAAATGAATCGGTTTGCAGATGGAAAGCTCAACACAACGAAATATTCCTTTAAAGTCATTGCATAGCCAACGTCATTGTATCCTTCATATTTCGGAATTAACCAACCCGGTTAGGATAGAGCGACCCATTTGTAGTGGCATCTAGTGTCTCAGGCTATTTTTATAGCAAATAAGCCTTGCCGGTAAGACCTACCATCTAAATTTATATCGAAGCTTAAGTGTCCTTTCTACTGGAGAATACCACCCTTGAGGGGCGTGATCACTCGTGTGTAAGTAGCATTGAATTTTTACCAAATCGCTATTTTCAGTGAATGTTAAACGTCGACTCATAGGCATACATGTATGGCCGTGGTATTTGGTCAAAGCAGAAATGTTGGCGAAATTAACTCCATATTTTTGTTCAATATGACTTCTACCATTTACCACATCATCTGGATGCGTGTGTGTGTGTGCCCCTAACCACATGTCCAGAGCAGGTTCATTTGCCTCTAAGAAAGATTCGATTCGACCTGAATCAGGTTGAGTTCCTACAAAGTAGATAAAAGATGAACCTTGTGGGGCACCATCCAAGAATTTCCCATGATAATTTCCGTCGCACCCTTCATTTAAACCTGTGGCGACAGTGGTCTCTTTGACCATGTGATGGGCACAGGTTACAAGGATCCTATCCCTATTTTCTCCAACCTTCTTTTTCCACCAAAAAAATGTCTCTTCACTAATCGCACCGGCTGGATACCCACCTCTATCACCTCTGCCGATTGGAGGAGGAAGGTCGTTACGGTCCGCAATCATAAGGAAGGTTATGTTACCGACATCAAAAGAATAATGTTCCCAATTACCAGACACCGGAAAGGGCCTTTTTGAGTTGTCTACGTGGGAGAATTGAGTGTTTCTTCCCATAGGATCTATCCATTTTTGAAACCACCACTGTGATGGCCTTTCTGAGAAATGGGAACTATCATGATTTCCGATCAGATCGTAAAAATCCTCCCTCCGATGTTTTTTTGATGATAGATACTGTTCTACAACGAGTGGGCCTTCATCATCAGTTGGTGGAACCTGAGAACCAGTAAAATCACCTAGATTTACACAAATATCCCAATCGAACGGTGGCCCTCCATCATCTCCCCCTTTTTCAGCCTGTAAAATCGGCTCTGATAAGCTGTGCCTGCCGTGTTTAATATCAGTTCCGATATGAGCATCAGATATGGCCCACAGCCTGAATTTATCTTCTCCCATAAATTAATAGGTCCCTTTAGTAATGTGAAGTTCGGCGAATAGTACCATCCCGATATCCCTTACCACCTGGTTGATAGAAAGGTCCCATAGCAAAAGCCAGATCATGTCCAACATCATCAAATGGAAAGCTGTACCTGGTTAACTGTATCTTCCAGATGAATGGTGTACTGCTCATTTATAAACTCCAGCACCCTGATTTAATTCACTTAACCCCAATATAAGGAAAACCATCATTGATTTTCATTAAATTTTTTCTGTGCAATCTATTTTAATTTGTCACATCAAACTCAGCGAGGCTAGGTTCTGTCCATATCAAATACCTTGGCAATTAAATACGATGAGTTCACAAGGAAAAACCATGAAGTACGACACCATAATTCTTGCTTTAGGCTCGATTGGCTCAATTCTTGCAACTAGGCTCACTGAAGAACCAAACCATATAGCTAGGGTGATTCCACCTACTTTCGAGAGGTTTCAGGAGGAATTTATGAGGGTTTTATAAAACTAGGTAGGTTTTTTCCTACCGGAGGCTGTCATAGGTTCGAAAAAAAAGATATTATCGTCCACAATTACGAAGAGATTCTACGTTTCAACTATGCTTAATTAGGAGAAGCTTCACGAGTCCAGGGATCTCATTCTTTCGAAAGACAATTAACGAAGGAGGAAAATAATGGGAAAAGCTCTTGAAGGTATCAGAGTAATAGACATGACTCACGACCAAGCCGGACCTTCCTGCACCCAGATGCTCGCATGGTTAGGTGCTGAGGTAATAAAAGTTGAGATGGCAGACGGCATAGGGGATCGCGCCAGGTGGCTGAGGCGTGACGACCCGAACTTAGACAGTTATTTTTTTCTGCTTTTAAACAATAACAAAAAAAGCATCACGCTTAACCTTCGCGACCCCAAAGGGAAAGAGTTGTTCAAGACGCTAATCAAGGACGCGGACATCATGGCAGAGAATCGCGGTCCAGGGGCGATGGATAGGCTTGGCCTGGGGTATGAGGATCTTAAGGCAATAAATCCTAGACTAATTTACGCTGCGGTCAAGGGTTTTGGATCCTACGGACCTTACTCCGACTACAAATGTTTTGAACCCGTGGCTCAGGCCACCAGTGGGGCACTGAGTTGTACCGGGTTTGACGATCGACCTCCGGCGGTGCTTGGAGCCAATGTGGGGGACTCAGGTACTGGAATGCACACTGTCATAGGTATTCTTGCTGCCTTGGTGCAACGCAACGTGTCTAACGAAGGCCAATTGGTTGAAGTGGCTATGCAAGAGGCTGTTTTGAACCTAACTCGTGTTCGGTTTACTGGAACGCTGACAGATGGCTCCGCAGAACCACGCCAGACCAGCCATGAGGGGCGTAGACCTGGTTCCGTTGGTGGACTATTTGTATGTGCTCCAGGAGGGCCAAACGATTACGTCTATTTGATGTTGCCGCCAGATAACCCGGGCATGTTTCCGCTGGCGATGGATGCTATGAGCCGTTCAGACCTCATTGAGGATGAGCGATTCTCAACACCCGAATCTCGGACTGCCAACGCCGTAGAATTAGGGAAAATCATAGAGAAATGGATCGCCCAGAGAGATAAACGGACTGTCATGTCTACCTTCGCGGCAGCAGGGGTTCCTTGTGGAGCTGTCTATGACACATCGGAAGTTATGGACGACCCCCACCTAAGAGAACGTGAGACAATCACCGAAATTAAGCACCCGACCCGTGATACCTATCCGATGATCGGATCACCTGTGCGTCTGTCTGCTTCGTCTGTCGAGGTCACTAGGGCTCCGTTATACGGCGAACATTCAGACGAAATCTTCTCGACGCTCGGAGGACTATCTCAAGCAGATATCCTTGAACTTAGAAACGCTAAGGTAATTATTTAGGATTAGAATCTATAAAACCTCATAACCCGAAACGATTGTAGATTTGAAAATACTCATGGTATGTAGAAGTGGATTATCAAACGTATTAGATATATTTGGGGTTCAAGAAATTTAAGGAGGATGAGTCATGTTAGATCTGGTAATACATGGCGGAACAGTCGTTACTCCCAGCGGAGTTGGCCAGTTTGACATTGGGATTCAAGGCGAGAAAATCGTGTTGGTTGCTGCTCGAGATGCAATTTTCGATGAATTCCAAACGTCCGTAGATGCTACCGGCAAGTACGTCTTTCCTGGTGGCATCGAACCACACACTCACATCGCAACCAGCGTATCCGAAGCTTGGGCAGGGCGTCCTGGAGTCATGACACAGTCTCCAGAAGCAGCGAGCCGAGCTGCAGCTCACGGAGGTGTCACAACATATATAGATTTTGCAGGAGGAATGGAAGGGACTGAGGAACGCCACCAGTCGGATAACTCAATCATGAAGAGGTTAGATGCCCGGCGTCGCGTATTCGCTGGTCACTCGTATACCGATTTCGCTTTTCATTTCACGCTCGCAGGAGAGGTCCCCACTAGTACCGTTGAAGAGATCGGAGAAGCTATCGAATCTGGAGTGTCCAGCTTCAAGGTTTTCACCACTTTCGGATCCAAAGTCCCATACGGACACCTCTGGGCGATCTTCGAAGCTGTGGGTATCAACGGTGGTATCATGGCCGTCCACGCCGAGGACGACGACATGGTCAAGTATATGGAAGCCAAACTTATCCGCGAGGGACGAGACCAGGGATACAATCTGCACCTAGCACACAACAACGTCTCCGAGGACATTTCATTTCGAAAGATCATCCGCCTCTCGGAGCACACCGAGACCGGCATATACTTCGTCCACACTACGGCAAAGGAGGGAGCCTTCGCTATAGCAGACGCTCGCAATAATCAATTACCTGTCTACGGCGAGACGCTCCACAATTACCTGCATTTCACCCATGAACATTATCGAGAGCCTGAGGGAACTGCCATCCATACCTACCCAGCCATCAAACATGCTTCGGACCGACACGAGCTACAAGAGGCTCTGATTAACGGGACGCTAAGCACCACAGCCACAGACGAATACACTACCTATAAGGATGTAAAGCTTTCGGGCAACACCATTGAGACAGTTTGCGGGGGCCACAACGGAATCGAAACCAGATTGCCCGTCGTTTATGCGAAATTTGTTTCAACGGGTCGAATCTCAATCGAGCATTTCGCAAACATCACCTCTACCAACGCAGCCAAGATTCTCGGTATGTATCCTCAAAAGGGAGCCATTGCGACAGGAAGCGACGCAGACATGGTGTTATTTGACCCAGATATGAAAAAGACAATAACCCTCGATGGACTTCACGCAGATTCCGATTACTCCATTTGGGAAGGGTTCGAGTGCCAAGGCTATCCCGTGACAACCATCCTCCGGGGTAAAATCATCGTTGAAAACGGGAAGCTAAAGGGAAATCCCACGGACGGTAATTGGCTTGCTCGCAAGGTAGCCCCGGCGATCCTGGCAAGCCCTGCGTGTTGATGCGGTAACTTAACCGGGAAAGGCCAAGGGAGGTCACAGTTGGAGAAGCCATATGAGTAATTTTTACACATTACTTAAAACAAATTACCCTCCAAAAATAACTTAAAGGAGAGATCAAAAATGTCTAATTCTGCCAGCATTGAAACAAAGAACCAAGAGTTGTCCGCGGTTACCTGGCGATGTATTGGTCCGCCAAGAGGCGGACGCGTTGTTGCTGTAGCGGGAGATCCATCTTCCGACGCGGTCTTCTATTTTGGAGCCTGTGCCGGCGGGGTCTGGAAGACCACCGATGCCGGTACCTATTGGGAAAATGTTTCAGATGGATTTTTTAACACCGCCTCAGTAGGTGCTCTAGCCGTCGCTCAATCGGACAGTAATGTGATATATGCAGGCACCGGTGAGGCCTGTATAAGGTTGGACGTAACCCACGGTGATGGTGTCTATAAAAGCACTGACGCTGGGCACACTTGGAAACATTTGGGATTAAAAGATACTCGACACATCTCTCGCGTAAGAATACATCCAGCTAATCCAGATCTTGTGTACGTCGCAGCCCTTGGAAATGCATTCAAGCCAAACGAAGAACGCGGGATATTTCGATCGACAGATGGAGGAGAGAGTTGGGAACATATCCTACACAAAGGTCAAGACGCGGGAGCGGCAGATCTTTCGTTGGATACATCGAATCCAAGAATTCTTTACGCTGCGATTTGGGAGGCTAGAAGAAGTTTTTGGAATATGAGCAGCGGAGGCAACGAAAGCGGTCTCTACCGATCAACGGACGGAGGTGATACGTGGACTGAACTCTCTTCCAATCAAGGGTTCCCAGAGGGCATCAAAGGTCGCATCGGAGTGGCGGCTTCTCCCGCAAAGGCGGGACGGGTATGGGCAACAGTGGAATCCGAGGATTGTGGCATCTACCGTTCAGACGATTACGGGGAAACATGGGAATTGGTAAATGATGATAGAGATCTTCAAGGTCGCCCTTGGTACTACCAACATATTGTGCCCGATCCTCAGGACCCGGAAATAGTCTGGGTTATGAACTACCAGTGCCACAAATCTATTGACGGAGGTAAAAGTTTCTCAGTGGTTGGGACCCCACACGGCGACAATCATGACCTCTGGATTGATCCTAACAATTCGGATCGATTGATCGAAGGAAACGACGGGGGCGCCTGCGTTTCTTTCAACGGTGGAGAATCGTTTTCAAGCATCTACAATCAACTTACCTCTCAGTTTTATCATCTCACCACAGATAATAGACATCCTTATAGAGTCTATGGTACGCAGCAAGACAATTCTGCTATCAGCGTCCCCTCACAAACCGGCAAAGGAGCTATACCATGGGGAGACTGTTATTTCGTAGGTAGCTCTGAAAGCGGGTATATCGCTGTCGATCCCAACAACCCCGATATTGTTATATCAGGAGCAGTTGGAAGCTCCCCGGGCGGTGGCGGAAATATGCTCCGATATGATCATAACACCGGTCAGGTGAGGATAATAACTGTCTGGCCGGAAGTAAATATTGGATATGGCGCCGAAAATATGAAGTACAGGTTCCAATGGACCTATCCGATTTCATTTTCCCCTCACGACTCAACTGTGCTGTACACAGCCGGCAACATTGTATTTAGGTCTCTGGACCAAGGAAGTAATTGGACTCCAATTAGTCCTGATCTCACACGACACGATAGGGAAAAGTTAAGGCCATCGGGAGGGCCTGTAACACTCGACACGTCAGGGGCAGAAACTTATTCAACCATATTCTCATTCGCCGAATCGCCTATTGAAAAGGGAGTTTTCTGGGCAGGTTCGGATGATGGGTTGGTTCATGTATCCAAAGACGAGGGGGATTCATGGCAGGACATTACCCCTAAAGAATTACCTGAGTGGTCCCTGATCAGCATGATAGAACCGTCACCACATTCAGCTGGCACAGCATATATGGCTGCAACCAGATACAAACTAGGTGATAATTCACCGATGCTCTTTAAGACAGAAGATTACGGTAAGCAATGGAAGGTGATTAACGGAAACCTACGGGAAGATGATTTCACTAGATGTATTCGGGAGGATCCCGTCAAGCCCGGAATGTTATATGCAGGGACAGAAACCACACTTTACGTCTCATTTGACGACGGAATCCGGTGGAGGGACTTGAAGGGTAACGGGAGTGTCGGGAAGAGCTCATTGCCCGTCGTTCCTATCTACGACATAGCCATAAAAGAAGACGACATGATCGTGGCAACCCATGGAAGGTCATTCTGGATACTCGATGACCTTACACAACTCAGGCAGGTCCCTGAAATAGAAGGGGTTAATTCTCCACATATCCTTCAACCAAGGGACACCATCCGAATAGCTGCCCCCCTCAGAAATCCTAAAGCAGTTGAGGGAAAGAATTACCAGCTCTCACTCGGAGCCGCAGTCACGTACACAGAGGATAAGAATACTTATGGTGAGGTGGAACGCTCTTTCCTTGACGCGGGACAGAATCCACCGGCGGGGGTTCTTATCAACTATTTTCTACCCAAAGAAATACACGAAGAACTGTCGTTAACCTTCCTTGACCAGTCTGGAAATATGATAGTCACATACTCTAATAAAGTTGCAGCTAACAGTAGTCCAGAAGAGGAAGATGACCAACTTTCTATTGCTTCAAATATTGGTATGAACCGATTCATCTGGGACATGAGATATCCACCAGCAAATAAAGTGCCGGACGATAAAACCACTGCAGACCGGGTTGTTTCTGGTCCCGTAGCCCCTCCAGGGAGATATACAGTCGTATTGAAGTGTTCCGGTACTGAGAAGTCAAAGACGTTTGAGATAATAAAGGACCCGAGAGTGGAAGCTAGCCAGAAGGAACTTGAGGACCAATTCAACTTACTTTTGTCAATCAGAGACAGGTTATCTGAAACACACGATTCAATTAATCGGATTAGGAGCGTTTGTTCTCAGGTAGATGAGTGGGCACAGCGAGCAATCGGCCATTCATCGGAAACATTGGTAGCTGAGGCTGCAAAAAAAATAATGGAAAAGTTATCTACGATAGAGAGTGAATTGATCCAGACTGAATATCAAGGTGCTAGGGATCGGCTAAACCTACCTACAAGATTGAATAGCAAACTGTCCGAAATTACCAGTGTAGTTTCGGCCGGGGACTTTGCCCCAACCAGACAATCCTATGAAGTATTTCAAGTAGTTTCGGATGAGATCGAACCTCACCTTCTCACTTTGCAAAACACAATTGATGAAGATGTAAAGGACTTTGATAACCTCGTACAAGAACTGGGAATACCTGCAGTAGTGGTGAGACCTCAGTAAATCACAGTTATCAGGATCCGGGTTCAAACTACATCCGGATCCTGGTTGGATCGTATCCTAGTCTAAGTGAGACCAACAAAACCAACGCTGATGAGGCTAGGAGCAATCCCATTCCCCGTAGTGTCACCTCGTAATCAAACATTGTGATGAGCAGACCGGCAATTATAGGGCCGGCTACCTTTCCCGCATTCTTAAGAGAGCCGCTAATCGCCATTCCTGTGGCGATGCCTTGTCCGGTGAAGCGAATACTTATCATGGCTAATGTTGAAGGGAATATTAAAGCTTGGGCCAAGCCAATTAGTGAGGCCGTCGTCAAGAGGATAGGCGAGTGCTTGGCTGAAGGTATATAAGATATCGCACCTGCAATAACAACCATCCCTGCCACTACGGTCAATAGATATCCGAACTTGTCTCCCAACCTACCTCCTAAAGGGTTCATCATTACATGAACTAGTTCTTGCACGGCAAAAAATATCCCCACTTGTAGAACATTAAAACCTTCTGCAATGCCATAAATTGGTAAAAATGCCTTAACAGCGTAGACGGCCATATACACCCATCCTTCCAAACTACCTGATATCCAAACAACTGAGCTGGCAGCCCCAGATCGGATGGTCGATAGAAATTTCTTAGGTAGCGAGAAAACCTTAGGGTTTTGTGCCGGAAGTTTATTCTCAGGCAAAAGCAAAACCGGGAGAAATGCTGCCGAGCTTAAAATTCCAATTATTGTAAACACCTCTTTAGGATTCAAATACATTAATAGCAAACCGGCAGATAATGGGCCAATTACATATCCGGACGTTTTGGCTATTCCAAACCACCCGAGCAACTCACCTTTTTTTTCTCCTGCACGTTCAGCAACATATGCTAGAGAGACAGGCCCATATACAGCTGTCGCAAAACCATGAATGAGCCTAACCGCGAAGAGAGTTTGAGTAGAATCGACGAATGAATAAACAAATGGCATGAAGGTAAAAAAGGCAGTACCAACAAGCAACCAGGATTTTCGTCCCCACGTATCAGATAGAAACCCTATTACAGGCTTGAAAATCATGCCTGTCAGGGTAGAAACAGAAATTATCAGCCCCGCGAACGAGTCACTTGCTCCGAGCGAGGCTGCGAAGATAGGTAGAAGCGGTGTTTTTCCCATTTGATAAGCAGATCTGACTAAGAAGTCAGCTAAGCCCATGAAAAGGATCGGCTTCCTCACAAATGTATACCTCGGTTTTATATTTATATTTTTGCTGCAATCACTTTGTTGTGACGTGGAAATGTATATCCGTACAATTCTATCGGACTTAAATTACTCATAAAAGAGGAGGGTGAAACACAAATCTTTCAAAGAAAGTCCAAAAATACCATGGAATAAGGGCTCTTGTTGAACCGGTATTGAAATCGGAGAGTTTCTTTAAAACTTCAAGCTGTCTTTTAAAGAAATTCCCCTATATGCTGTCCAATATCATGTAAAGATTTTTCCGGAATAAAGTGTCCTCCTTTCACTGTAACCTCCATTTGATTCTGCCACAGGCGAGGTCTCTCTCTTTGCCTCCTTACCAATATGGATTCAGGTTCCACATTTTCTGCCTGATATCAGCCCGTGTCGGGAATTTGG
>DLRJ01000063.1:1439-1933 GCA_002500485.1 Dehalococcoidia bacterium UBA7891 | reverse complement strand
TGTCGGCAGAAGTGAACCGGTTGGGGTAGGGCAGCACCTTTATATTGGTATGGAGGGGCTCAGAGTATTTCTCTGTAAAACTTACTAGGGTTAGGGTTCCTGAAGAATGCTCATTTGCCTTTCAGTGGGTAGGTTCCTGAAAGCTTAGGAATATATATTCCTATCAACTAGAAACATATCCATTTTTGTCATCCCAAATCAAAGAATTCTCATCTCGCTTCTTTGGGTCACCATATCCTCCTCCACCTGAAGATAAAGCAATAATGTGGTCGCCTGGTGAAACAGGAATCCCAGTTTCTTTGGATCCCAGTACACGTTCCTCCCCTTTGGATACCAGACTATAGCGATGTGGTAGACCAGGAGATCCTCCAAACAATCCGAATGGTGGTACTACAACGCCATCACCTGCGGTGTTCATGAGGGCCTCTCCTTCACCTTCATATATGATTTCACACTCAGCCCCTAGCCCTCCTCGCCACTGACCTTCGCCTGCC
>DLRJ01000063.1:0-1122 GCA_002500485.1 Dehalococcoidia bacterium UBA7891 | reverse complement strand
CCACTGACCTTCGCCTGCCGAGTCTGGTCGTAATTCATGATTCACTACGAATAGTGGAAAGCGCTCCTCCGTAACCTCTACGCTGGGGGATCGAATACCTCCGGCAACATTTACTTCACCCACACATGTCCATCCATCATTTCCTGAAGAGGCACCACCCCCACCACGAGCCATAAAAAAATGCCATATGAAATATCGCCCAGTACGAGGGTCCGTACCAGTGATCGCGTACCGTAACCTTCTTGAAAACCCCGCGTTTACGGCTGCTGGTACAGCATTTGCCAATGCTTTAAACACCGCCTCAATTATCTCCTCGGCGCAATGGTTAGTACTCATACAAACTGGAGCGGGAGGATTTGCGTTCACTATCAATCCCCTAGGAGCAATAACTGTCAAGGGGCCCATAGACCCTTCGTTCTTGGCTACATCGTAAGGTGCCAGATACATTATTGCCGCATGGGCAATTGAACGAGTGTTCGCATAAGCACTATTTATAAAGCCGGTCACCTGAGGTGAGGAGCCACTGAGATCTATTTCCATCGTGTCACCCTTTATTGTGACCTCAGCTCGAATTGGAATCATCTTGGAATCAAACCCATCGTCATCAACGTGGGATTCACCTTTAAATACTCCATCTGGCCAGTCAGATATAAACTGCCTAACCTGTCGCTCAGTGGCGGACAATATTCCATCAATGATTGCCGACAATGCTCCTACGTCGTAATGGTCAACCAACTCCAAAATACGGCGTTCTGCAGTTGAGACGGAGCCTATTTGTGCATTTAAATCACCGAGAAAATTCTCAGGCAGGCGCACGTTCGCGGAAAGCATAGCTAGCAAATCATCTCTTGGCTGGCCTTTATCATGGATACGTAATGGGGGTATCCGTAATCCTTCGTGAAAAATCTCGGTAGCAGACGGGTTATAACCGCCATGAGTAGCCCCTCCGACATCACTGTGATGGGCGCGGTTGATAGTTAAGAATAATAGTTCACCATTCTTGAACACGGGTTTTATTACGGTTATGTCAGGTAAATGGCTTCCCCCGTTGTATGGATCGTTCAAAGCGAACATATCACCCGGATGAATGTCCTCCCCAAAAGTATTCAAGATAGATTCACC
>DLRJ01000011.1 GCA_002500485.1 Dehalococcoidia bacterium UBA7891 | reverse complement strand
GGAAGCGGAATGGGAATACGCAGCCCGTGGAGGGTTGGTAGGAAAACGCTATCCATGGGGAAATAGGAGATACATACGTCTGACATGATTACATGTCACTGAATACTCGATGAAATATACTTAGATTGATCCCACTCTGGAATCAAAATGGTTAATTACACCGAAACCCGCGCAATAGATAACTGGTGTACGGGAAGCGGGTATCCGCTGCCCTAGTACAGGTCCTGTCAACCAGACCCGTTTACTCTTCAAACAAAAACGGAGTATAATGGAACTTATCATCTGATAAGATCACGGGGGAGGTATTAATGAAAATATCAGTCACAGCAGATGTACACCTAAGGAAAAGTCATCCTGAGCGTTACAATGCCCTAGAAGACATATTCAAACAAACAATGGCTGAAAATATAGAACACCTAATTATTGCGGGTGATCTGTTCGACCAAGATTTCCAGAATTACTCCGATTTCGAAGCTCTATCTAAAAAGTACAGCGGAATCCAACTGCATATTATCCCAGGCAACCATGATTTAAATATCAGCCAAGAGAGTATAGTGGGAGACAATATTTCGATATATACTGAACCAAAAGACTTACTTTTTGACTCGACTATATTTCTCTTTGTGCCTTATGAAGAAGGAACAAACATGGGTGATAAAATCACCGAAATGGAGCAAAGTGTCGAAGGGAATAAGTGGGTTCTTATTGCCCACGGTGATTACTATGGAGGTTTAAAGGAACAAAATCCTCTAGAACCTGGAACATATATGCCGCTATCACGAAAAGACTGGGAACGATTCCGACCTTCAACGGTGCTACTGGGCCATATCCACAAACCTTACCTGCCAGACGAAAGCAGAAACATTTACTATGTGGGGTCGCCTTGTGGTTTGAGCATCAATGAAACTGGTCGAAGACGATTTCTTGTCTATGAGACAACTAACGGAAGCCTGACAGAAAAGTGTGTGGCAACAGACATCCTCTATTTCAACGAATCTTTTATGATCCAACCGGCGGAAAATGAGATTGAGAAACTGGAAGATGAAATCACTAATAGAATTATGTCGTGGCAAATTGATCCTGCCGACTATTCGAAAGTCCAAATACGAGTTAAGGCCACAGGTTTCACTATGGATAAAAGCAGCGTTTTAAAGACACTAGAAGAGAAGTTCGAACAATTTAAATACTACAAAGATGAAGGCCCGAATATTGAAGAGCTATCCGTTAATACTAACCCACAACTACTTACCATTAGCCAACGAACAATGGAGCTGATTGATCAACTGGAATGGAGTGGCCAAGACGAACCAACGGCGGAAGATATTAAACGAGCCGCCTTATCAGTCATTTACAGTACTTGAGGTCAAGTATGACTATTAGAATTGATAGAATCAAAATAAATAGAGGCGGACCTCTAAGCAACGATTTTGAATTTGAATCTGGTGACTTAAACTTAATCTATGGAGGCAACGAGAGTGGAAAGACATATGTAGTGGAATCCATAATCCAGTTTCTATTCCAAAGCAGCAGTAAGTCATCAACTAGCTGGAATATAAGAAAATGGGATGGTGGAGGAAGAATTATTGTCTCCGGTTTGGAAAGCGATCCGGTTTCGTTCACTAGAACTAACAAGAAACGATTTGATGAATCTTTTAAGAAAAAACTTAAATTTCCTATAGATCTATCTCCACTGCTAATTGTTAAAGCGGGAGAAACACTACTCAGCAAAAACGAAGAAGACGGAGTTGGACATAGTATTCTCAAGCATTACCTTTCAGGTGAAGGACTAATCGACAACATCTCACAAAAAATATCGAGCACCCTACAACAAGCAACCATTCAAAATGGCCAGATCGAGGCAGCAAATAGAGGTGAAATCAAAACCAGAAAAGAGTATGAAACTTCTCTCGATCAATTAAACGAGTTATTGGAAGAAGTAGAGGAAGAATGCGGATCAGGTACGTTGCATTCACTTGAGCGGAAAAAATTATCAATAGAAGCCAAAATTAAAGAATTTGAGTTAGGTAAATATTACTATGCTGCACAACTAGACCAAAAAATTAAGAATCTAGAGCTAAAGCAAGATGGACTACCATCTGAGGCGGAACTATCAAAACTAGAAAGTAGTATTGATATCCAAGGAAAAACAAATGCCGATTTGGAAAGAGAATCGGCAGATCTACAGAATTTAGAAAAAAGAATCACAGACTACCAATGGGCAGAAAAGGCTGTAGACTCCTACTCGGAAATAATGAGCCAAGAAAATGTTTCAAAACTAAATCCATTTTTTATACCGGTAGCATTACTGGTCTTTTTAGGCATGATAATCACTGGTTTCGCCGGCCTGATAGTACCTTTTATTGTTTGTAGTCTGGGAACAATTGGTTGCTCTGTTTTTTATCATCTGAGAATGAGAAATGCACTTTCGCAAACTGGCAATAGAATTGAATTATCGAAATTAGAAGCGGATTTCAAATCTCGATTTAATTCTGACCTAACTAACAAAGCAGTACTAGAAGCCAAATTAGAAGAATTAAAAAACGATTATAATGCTAGTGTCCGGTTAAGAGAACGTATCCAACAGCTTAGTACCGAAATCAACCAACAAACCAATAATATCCAGCAGGAATTTAGTAAATTCGAAGGCGTTACACCCGCGCCTGAAGAATGGAAAAGTTGCATCCAAGATATAAGAGATAATATCAGCAAGATGAAAAAAGAAATTGACTCACTGAAAGGTAAATTAAACCTATTATCAGTAGAAGAAAAAAAATATCTGGACCAAGAGCCAGAAATAGTTTGGGATGCAGACGAACATGCTAGTTTGGAACAGGAACTCAGCACAATTGAGGAAGAATTAGATAATGAAAATAGAAAACTGGAGCACCTAAGAATACGGGTTTCTCAGGAAACTAAATCGGATCGAATAGAATGGGAAAAACTACTTGAGGAATTGCAAAATATGCGCGACCAGAAGGCCGAAGAATACCGGTCTATTACTGCCCAGATTCTAGCTAAAATACAAGTCAAAAACATTTTAGAAGAATTTCGCCAGCAAGAAAATGAGAGAATTGATAACAGCCTTCAGCAACCAGAACTACGAAATTCACTTTATGCGCTAACAAGCCGCTACAACGAAGTAAGGCAAGAAGAAGAAAAAGGGCTGATCCTATTAACAGAGGAGGGAGAGGAATATAGCCTGGCAGATGTTAGTACAGGCACTCAGGAACAAGTATTTCTCGGTCTAAGGCTTGGTTTTGCAAATACCATCATGAAAGGACAAACTGCCTTCCTAATTCTAGACGATGCTTTCCAACATTCTGACTGGTCTCGAAGAAAACTGCTAGTTAAACATATGCATAATCTAGCTATCTCAGGGTGGCAAATTTTCTATTTCACTATGGACAATCACATTAAAAATTTGTTTGAACAAACCGGCCAGAAAATCGGCAATGGATTCAAAACATACGAAATCAGCTGATATTAAGTGGAGCGAAAGCTGTTTGTTACAGAACACGGACGGTAAATCTGGGATTATAGACCTGTAATTCAAGTTGCAACTGACAAGGAGATAACCTATAATTGAGATGGATAACAAACTAGGTTATAAACATAA
>DLRJ01000074.1 GCA_002500485.1 Dehalococcoidia bacterium UBA7891 | reverse complement strand
AAACCCAGCGTCACCGGGAAAAGAATCCATACAAACTCTCCCCCTGCGACCAGCACCATACCTGCGTAGATAATGACATTACCCAAATAGAGCGGATTGCGAACATAAGAAAATGGTCCTGATGTACAGAGAGCGGTTGCACCCACTTTCCTGGTACGGGTCTCGCCACCGGCATAGCGAACACCATTCAACCGGAGGAATTCACCTGTTACTACAAGGATAACACCAATGGGTAGTAATTCTATTTTGATGGAAGCTAAAATGAGAATTATAATGGCCAAAGGAATGGGTATGTAACCTCGATTCCTGAAGAAAAAGTCTCGAATGTCCATAATAAGGAAGGGGAAATTTATTCCAGATCAGTGGAGTGTTTGTTCAATCTTTGCCTGAATCTGCAGGGCTACCGCCAGCGCTTCCCTGCCCTCCTTGCCGGATACGATAGGAGTGCTTTCTCCGTTCACCGATGCCACAAAATTCTCCAACTCTAACTTCAATGCGTCCACCTTCCTAACTGGTGGGGTTTCATATACAATCTGGCGTGTTGTCTTGCCCGTGACAAGCGGAGCTGAAAAGACCGCGTCCGGGTCTTCTTCTTCTGCATCCAAGAGACGATATACTTCCGTCAACCCACGAAGAAAGTCAATGGTGACATACATGTCCTGTTGAAATATCCGCAGCTTACGCACATATTCCTTAGCGATACGGCTCGATGTGACATTGGCTATGCAGCCGCTCTCGAAAGTAATGCGGGCATTTGCAATATCTACCGAGTCCGTCATGATAGAAACACCAGAGGCACTCACGGTTTTGACTGGTGACTTCACGAGGGAAATAATCACATCCAAGTCGTGGATCATGAGGTCCAACACCACGGGAACATCCGTTCCTCGGGCGGTGTATGGCGCTAGACGATGGGTCTCGATATACCTGGGGGTAAGATCAATTCCGTTCAGTGCAACCAGAGCAGGGTTGAGCCGTTCGATGTGCCCTACATGTATCTGCACACCATTCTTTTCTGCCAGATCAAGAAGTGTGTCAGCCTCTTCCACAGTCTTGCACATAGGTTTCTCAATAAAGACATGCTTGCCCGCTTCAATGCTTTCCTTTGCTATAGAAAAATGATCAACTGTGGGTACGACAATTGATACAATGTCCGTCGCTTCAAGAAGTGAAGCGAGAGATTTGTGGGTTGTAGCTCCAGTCTTTCGCGACACAAGGTCTGTTTGTTCGGCATCTGTGTCGAAAAAACCTGTACAATCGGCACTTTTCAGTTCTAAAGCGTGCTCCAAGTGTCGGAGGCCTAAATGACCTACACCCACTATGCCGATACGTATTATGTGTTCATCTGTTGACATTAATAATGAAGGTAATATATTGGAATATAGGACGTTTAGCCCTCTTTTGAAATTGTTCTTTACCGGGCGTAATTTAATCTTGCTTTTAACGGAGAGAATGGGGATATTTTTTGAACCTCGGATAAGGAATTTTCCCAAACATCGTTTCTATGGGGGCATTGTGATAGATCAAGATACTAGAACCGTCTTTGGATATTTCATTCTTCTGTTCTCCACTATCGCTTTTGGGGTTGCCATTGGCAATGAGCAATACTATTTGGCGGCATTATTTGTTGTTGGAGGGCTTGTCCTGTGGCTGGTTTACATCAGTGTTGCCGGTGTAACTCTTAATGGGCAGCTAGGATCAATTCTTATTCTATTTGGTATTATATTATCTATACCTGTTTTTCTTCTGTTTGCGGTTGAGCAGGATATTTGGGGGGGGTATCATATTAAACCTGATGGTGCAACCCTTGCTGTTGTTATCCTCTTTCTAACGATTGCACCTGGACTGATTCTCCGCTATAACAGCAAACGACTGGCACCTGTTTCCACCGCAACTATCGTCCCAAAGCAACAACCTCCCGCCCCTCAGCCCACTGTTAAGCCCACACCGGCAGAAGCTCCTGCTCCTCCTTTTCCGGGTTGGCCAATGGGTACTTACGGAGAAGATTACGAATACTACTATGATCCCGAAATGATGGCCACCCATTACGATAATTATGAAGAGGAAGAAGAGGAAGAAGAGGAGGAAGAAGATTAGTTTGGTGAAAAAGACAATACTATTATGGGGGCCCTAGCTTTCATAGCTATTAGCTTTATTTTGTCTATTGGGGAACCGGATGGATTATGGACTGAATGGGATGAAGATGGACAGAAGCAACGGGAAGAGACCTACAAGGATGGGAAATTGGTTGTTGATGATGATGAAAAAATGATAATTATTCCAAATAAAATTCTTGAATCAAGTAAGGGGGATGAATTTATTGTTGGATCAATGTATTATTATGGTGAGGGTAGGGAGAAAAATATGAGTCTAGCTAAATCTTACCTGCAATCCTTTCTAGATGAAAGCTCTCCAGAGAACTATAACAACTGGCAATACCTTGAGGCTAAGGAGATGCTCTATACTGAACCCAACAATGAACAAAGAAACTATCCTATACAATCATCAGATGGAACGATAAAAATATATATTGGTCCATCGAACGTTCAATATGTAGATGAGATCTATGGAGTGCTTTTCTCATTAGAAATTATTGAAGTAAATACGCCTAGCTCTATCACTGTATTTAACAACCTTGAGCCTTTTGACAAAAGAGGTTATAGGTATAGGCATTTCACGCCTAGTGGATGGGTTGATGATGACAATTTTATTATTCACGCACACACTTCAAAATTCATCAATACATTTATTCTTAATGTTAGAACTATGAAATTTAAACTAATTGCAAATGGTATTGGCATTATTGTTAACTACCCTCAAATAGGTCAAGTATTAAGATTAAATGGGCAAAAAAGATATCTCCAATCTATGCATAATCCTCCCAGAGATAAATGGGGTGCTTTCTGGATAGATACATTATATGATTTTGAAGGTAATTTATTAAAAATATTATCATCTGAACCTCAATCAAGTAATGATAAATGTTATTTTATTAAAGATTTAATAGACATCAGAAAACATAAATTTTTAATACAAGATCCAGATGATTGCATTTTTTTTGTTTACTAATATTTTATAACTAACTCCCTATGATTCGCCGCCAAATCATATTATTAGTAGTATTACTTATTGTTGGGATGAGGATGGGAATGAATGTGAATGTAATGAAGCAGCATGGTGGGAAGGTTGTAAATAGAGTTCAGGTATAACCATCAAGCTCCACATTCGTGGGGTTTATTGTTTGTGGGATGATGGGTAGATTTGGGTGTGAAAAAGATATCTAACGATCCCAAGTTTGATATTCCCCAATACTAAAATCAGTAGAACATATGCATACAACAGAACTTTCACTCAACTCCTACAATCAGTTTTCGTAGAATGAGCGCTAACCAATTCACTTGGTGATTACAAGTTCTATTGTATTGTTTGTTGTCCTATCCCTTAGTGCTTCCTTTGGCTCAGACAAAACAAACTATTTGGTCCAAAGATTCCGCAATCAACGTCATTACTCTCGAAGCGGACAACAACAGTAGAAAACTCAATTGGTCTGAGATTATTTTAATCTCCAATGAAGAATCTGAATTAATTATCAAGGCGTATCATTGGCAGTATGAATCCGAAAACAATTGGCGTTCAATTGACTTGGAACTTTGGTCGACATGTCAACTATTTCTATTACCTCGTTTTGTCTGATGCGTAGAACTGAATTCAAATTTGTACGCCTGAGATAGATTCAAGAAAAGATAAACTTTTTCAGAATTTACGGCATTCGATTATTTCATTTATATCAAATCCGACGTGCAAAAACATTCAAAAATTGTCGCTTTAGCAAGCTTTAGACAATCCTGATAAATTTGATTAAATCTTATATCGGCGGTAAGTTTGTTTCCCGTGAATGTCGAACAGCAGATAGGCAACGTCAAAATCGAGACACCTATTATGCTGGCTCCCATGGCCGGTGTGACCGATTACGCTTTCCGCATTCTCTGTAGAGAGCAGGGAGCTGGTATGGTCTATTCTGAGTTTGTGTCTGCAGATGGAATTATCAGGGAAAACGCTAAAACACTTAGTCTAATTCGCTTTAACGATGAAGAACGACCCATCGGGATTCAGATCTTCGGTAGTGACCCAGAGGTAATGTCCAAAGCAGCACGTTATATTGTCAACACCTTCAGGCCTGATGTCCTCGATATCAACTACGGCTGTCCGGTACCAAAGATCACAAAAAAGGGTGCTGGGGCGGCGGCACTTAAAGACCTCTGCCTTATGGATGATATTACTACCGCCGTAGTGGAAGCCGCTGGAGAGACACCAGTTACTGTAAAGATGCGTGCCGGTTGGGATAAAAATTCTATTGTAGTGACGGACGTGGGGATGAGATTGTCCAAGTTGGGTGTAAAGGCTGTCACACTCCACCCAAGAACATCAAAGCAGGGTTACTCTGGTAGAGCGGATTGGTCACTGATACGGAAGCTTGTGCGCAGTCAAAACAATCTTGCGGATGACGGTATGCTAGTCATTGGAAATGGAGACATTCGGAAGCCTGAAGATGTCCTGCACATGTTCGAGGAGACGGGCTGTGATGCTGTTATGATCGGTCGGGCAGCACTGGGAAATCCGTGGTTTTTCTAT
>DLRJ01000082.1:9195-9330 GCA_002500485.1 Dehalococcoidia bacterium UBA7891 | reverse complement strand
GAAGGGTATTTTGCTTCAAGTAAATCACTTTCCCCAATATCTTGAATAACACCGTTCTGGATAAATATTGATGAGTTATAGAGAATTAATCGGTTTATGTTTCCTGTAACAACAGTAGAGTTTCGAATCAAATAT
>DLRJ01000082.1:3030-8862 GCA_002500485.1 Dehalococcoidia bacterium UBA7891 | reverse complement strand
GCACCACATAGCCTCCTATATGAAGTTAATTTTTGACGGCAGTTAAGTTAAATGGTTTTCTACTGATTTTCGGAATGATTCCGCGCCACTCTTCATAAGGCCTTGAGCCGCAATGGTTATCATATTTGCCCCCAAATTGATCAAGTCAGACACCCTTTCAACATCGTTGGGAGAGTTACCGCCTACTCCAACCCATTTCCCTGCTCCTCGGATTTTTGGTACTACCTTATCCATAGTTTCTCGTACTTCGGATTGAGGCGGATTACTCATACTTTGAGAAAGGTCTCCCGGAGCAACATGTAAAACATCAACTCCTTCAACTGAAGCGATTTCACTCACATTCTTAATAGCTTCGACCTCTTCAATCATTGGAATCACGAGAATATTGTCATTCACGAATTTGGTTGATTCTGATCTTGTAGTGTTTATTCCGTAGTCATGGGCTCTACCTCCACCGACCCCCCTATCTCCTTCCGGATGATACCGAGCTGCCTTCGTGACACCTTCTGCTTGAGATCTTGTATTGATATGGGGAACAATGATTCCTTGGACTCCTCTGTCCAAAAACCTCAAAATAGTGGAAGCATCATGATTCGGGATTCGTGCTATTGGTGTAATTCCGAATACTTCAGCCCCTCTGACCATATTTTCTACTTGGTCTACAGACATGCCGCCATGTTCACAGTCGATCATAACAAAGTCATATCCAATCGCACCGAAAAGTTCCACGGTACCTGGGGAATATTCATGGATAATTGCCCCAAATGCTGGAGCCCCACTTTTAAGCTTCTTTTTGGTTAAATTTATTTGCATTGAAACTCACCGTAATCTGAATTTTTGGAACAGTATCAGAGGTGTTTGATCTTGGCCAGAAGGAACTATATAAACTGTAAAATTTCCCGATGATTAACGTATGAAGCTCCATCAAATCAGAGTAAATTCAATTCTACATACCCGTTTGCTGCCACTTCGTCACACCTGCTACGGTAAGATTCCTGGCTACCACTGTATCTGGCAATGATCCTTTTTTGCCTCCCTTCGAGGTTGCTGTTAACACCGGTCATCCAAGAATCCACTTCATTAGATAACAGGCCTTCACCCTGTTCAAGAACATACTCATACCAACTGGCAACGGCCTCAGCTGTTGCTTCCGCTCGTGTAAAACCTTTTTCTCCCATGTGTTGGATGAGATCTGTTATCCACTCAACGTTATATTCGATACTTCGAGGATTATTGCCCAGTAGAGCGTGAGGACCAAGGATCATGAATAGATTTGGAAAATTGTTAACTTGCAGTCCAAGGAAACTAGATAATTCTTGTTTCCATTGGTCTCTTAATTTTTTTTCTTGTGTACCTTGAATGCCAATCCTGTCATAGCTACCCAAGATAGCATTAAATCCAGTGGCGTATATTATGAAATCGAATTCTAATTCTTCTCTTTCAGTCAATATTCCTGTTGGTGTGATTCGCAAGATGGGGTTCTCTGTGATATCAATGAGTTTCACATTTTCCCTGTTATAGGATTCAAAATATTCAGTCTCCAGTGGTACTCGTCTAGTTCCAAAGCCGTGATCTTTTGGGATTAATTTTTCTGCTATTTCAGGGTCATTTACACGAGTCCGTATTTTATCGGCCACGAAATCTGACATTAATTTATTGGCCTCGGGGTCACTCAAAACGTCTTTGAAGTTGCCTT
The DNA here is from genome assembly GCA_002500485.1 of Dehalococcoidia bacterium UBA7891. Lineage (GTDB taxonomy): Bacteria > Chloroflexota > Dehalococcoidia > Lucifugimonadales > UBA826 > UBA11996. Next base: position 7,166 of record DLRJ01000082.1, on the reverse strand, counting down.
GCCATATACCGAACCCTTTACTTGCATACAAATGTTCCCAGAATTCAAATCTCTCTTTTTCCGTTACTTCGAAGGTGCCTCTAGGATCAACGGTGTGGAGAAAACCTGCCTGTGTTTGATCGCATCGTTCGAACATCTCATCGTAACCAGATCTGATCCTCTTCATTTCTTCAGGACCGATTGTGTCGTTGTGTAAGGGTGCACACCAATTGGGGCGCCGTTGAAATACTGTCAGCTGCCCCACGTTTTTGCAGATCTCCTGGATTGCTTGGACTCCACTTGCACCGGTTCCAATGATTGCCACCCTCTTTTTAGAGAAATCCACGGGCTGATGAGGCCATCTTGATGTATGGTATGAAGGGCCTTCAAAGGAATCGATACCTTCGATTTTTGGCATTGTAGGCTGAGAAAGTAGACCTATCCCTGCAATTAAAAAACGGCTTCTGTACTTACTTCCATCACCCAAAGTGATTTCCCAACTCCGGTTTGGATCATCATAAATAGCTGACTTAACATCACTTGAAAATTGAATATCTTTTATGAGATCGAATTTCCTCGTCACGTGTTGTAGATATCTAAGAATTTCCGGCTGTGAAGCAAAATGCTCCGACCAATTCCACTCAGCCAAAAGTTCTTCTGAGAAAGAATATGCATAGGAATAACTTTCTGAATCAAAACGAGCGCCAGGGTATCTGTTCCAATACCAAGTTCCTCCAACCCCTGTACCTGTTTCAAAAACTCGGACTTTTAACCCTAGTTCCCTCAATTTGTATAGTTGGTAAAGGCCAGAAATACCAGCACCAATCACGATGGCATCGTAATCCAGCTTTTTCTGAAGCGAAATATTTACTTCAAAGTCTGTAGATTGTGCCATGGAGCCTCTATCCTAGGATTCATTTTCCTTAATATACCTCTCCAAAGAAAGGTAGTTCAACAATTTATCTGCTAGTGTGAGGTTAGAGCTGTGAGAATATATATCAGGAGCGTATCCCTACAGTTGTTCCTGGAAATATCCGAAAACAGAATACAAAGCAGGGTGCCGAAATACTATCCTGCCCGGCTAAGTTCTATTTGGTACCCTTTTATCAGCACATTCAAACACTGGTGAATTTTATCAATCCTGCAAAGGTGAATCTTCCTTATTACTAGAGTCCCGCCCTGGGAAAACTCTGGAAATAGCTCTAACTGGACTTGACTGCAATTTATACATCTTTGATGTTTGATTGCTGAGAGCAACTTTATGGTCTACCAAAAACTTATACAACTAAGGGAGTCTTTTAATGGACTGACTGTGTTTTATATCCGGAAGCCCAAATTTTCAATAGATGGGATAATTGGAGATAGAAAAACCAGTTAAGGGATTCGAGAAATCATGGTATATCGGTATTTTGTTTGTGATGTCTTTACTAAGCAAATGTTTAGAGGGAATCAATTAGCTGTGTTACCCGAGGCTCAGGGTTTGTCAGAATCTCAAATGCAGAATATAGCTAAGGAATTTAATTTTTCTGAAACCACATTCGTCTTTCCCCCAGAAGCCGGGCAGACGAAAATGGTTCGTATCTATACCCCAAATTCGGAAGTTCCTTTTGCTGGCCACCCAAATATTGGGACAGCATTTATATTGGCAAAAAATGGAGTTTTCGGAACTTTAGATACGGGCAAAGAAGTGGTCTTCGAAGAAAAAGCAGGGTTAGTCCCCATAAAAATCAAAAGGGATGAGTCAGGATATATTTGGTGTGAACTTTCGGCCCCAGAAGTTTTATCTATCAGAGATCCGGTTTCTAAATCTCTTGTAGCCTCTGTCCTGACGCTGAATGAGTCCGAAATTCTTACCACCACTCATCCTCCCCAGGTGGCCTCGGTAGGTCTTCCTTTCCTATTGGTTGAACTTTCATCCGTGAACTCCTTGGTGAGAGCTCAAATAGATATTAGTAAACTCAAATTATTTTTTGAAAAAGCAGGAGTTTCATATATCCATTTATATTGTAGGAACGTCGAGGATTTCGACATAAAAGCAAGGATGTTTGCCCCCCTAGATGGGGTGTCTGAAGATCCAGCTACAGGTAGTGCGAATTGTGCTCTTATCGGTTTGTTAAGCCAATATGAAAATATTGATGATTTCGATAAAAATTGGACAATATCGCAGGGCGCAGAAATTGGGCGCCCTAGCGTTTTATACGGCAGGACCCAAAAGCAAAAAGGAAAAGTCGTTGGGGTTTGGATCGGTGGCCATAGTGTTCTCGTAAGTGAAGGGACCCTGAAGCTCTAGAATTTCATTTGCCAACATTCTTCACCCATTTCCTCCGATTTCTATGATGCTATTCTCAACCAGAACTCACTGAATCATTACTAAAAGCCATTTCAGGGTCTTAAGTTCAGTAGGTATTCCAATGGGAACTATGTATTAATGTGATCATTATGAATGGCCTCGAAAATGAGTTGGAAACAACAAATAGCATTAGTCATTGACAGTAAAGTGAGGACTATTACATCTATTTCAATTTTAGTGTTTCAGATTTACGCAAATATCTCGATTGCATGTTTCAGTACGCTAACATCTATCGGAGTGGTGCCCAGCAATTCTCCATCGATGTTTAAGGTGTCGTCTGTTTCCGGATAGAGTGAAAAACTGGAAGCTTGGTAGTAGGTAACCTCCGGTTCATTGACGTGTGTGCCGTCAAAAAGCTTAGGCAGCACTGAAAGGAGCCTTCGCCGAGTTATGTCTCCCTCTACAGTAAGGAGATCTATAAGTCCGTCACTTAACTCTGCAGACGGTGCCATTTTCATTCCTTTCCCTACGTGGACGGAGTTACATGCCGCTATGAAAGAAAATTGTCCTACTATTGTTTTTTGATCTATGACTAATCTAGCTTTCCGGGTTTTTCGCAAAAATATTTCAATAATGCTGGAAAGGGTATAGCGACTTGGGCCCAGCCAACGAAAAGCTTCTGATCTTTTCCCAACATCCGTTACAAGTCCCCAACCAATCAGGTTAATCGAATAGGTGAGAAGGTGATTCATCTGAATCTGGGCCACATCAATAAAACGGGTGTTTCCCGCAATTATTGCCCTGGCAGCCTTTGCAGGGGTGATGAGATCAAGGTCATGCAGTACAGAATTCCCTGAGCCAGCTGGGATCAAACCTATAGGTAAGATTTTGCCGTCTGTACGATTGAGAAGACCGTTTACTACCTCATGAAAAGTACCGTCGCCACCCACGACCAACAAGCCATGGTAAATATCGAGATCCAATGCAGCTGTGAGATCCTTGGCATGTCCGGGAAATTCAGTATTTATTATGGAAAGTTCGATACCATTGGACTCAAAAATAGGGGTAACCAAATCCAGCACCTGACGGCTTTCTTTTTTTCCGCTGTGGGGATTGGCAATCACTGCAAATTTGATTGGAGGTAACCTCTTCTAAAGAAAAGAATACTGGAACAGATTCCACTTAGATTATTGTAAGAGAAGGGGATTCTATTCTATGACTTCTTCTTGATCATTGGGATGCTTCGCCATTTTCAAGCCACTCAACTACCTAATTTTTATCAATTCAACCTCAAAGATTAAAGTGGTATTTCCCGGGATAGGACCTACACCTGCAGCACCATAGCCGAGCTCCGGTGGGACTACCAAACGCCATTTATCGCCTTCTTTCATGATTTGGAGTGCCTCTTGCCAGCCAGCAATAACACCATTAACCGGAAGATCGATCGGCTCGCCGCGCTCTACTGAACTATCAAATACACGACCGTCTTCAAAGGTTCCGTGATAGTGAGCTGACACTGTATCCGTAGGTCCGGGTGTAGCTCCACCACCTGCTACTAAAACTTCATACTGCAGCCCTGAATCGGTTGTGGTCATATCCGCCATATTATCTACCTCGCTAATCATTCGATAGTCAATGAATCTGTTGAATCTGAAGTCTACAGCGAAAACGTGGACTGAAACAGATTACATCGATGAATCTTTAAAGGTATTTTTGAAAAAGTACGTGGATTTTATTCCCTCCGTTGGAGTAATTCAGCTAAGTGCATGGTCCGGGACAGGGGACATTTAGCTACAGATTTGTTGTGTTTTGAAGGAAGGGGCTGGTGACCCGCCACGGACTTGAACCGTGAACCTACTGATTAAGA
>DLRJ01000082.1:0-2699 GCA_002500485.1 Dehalococcoidia bacterium UBA7891 | reverse complement strand
ATTAAGAGTCAGTTGCTCTGCCAATTGAGCTAGCGGGCCATGGGTGCCGATATATTTTCACAATTTCCTAATGAACTAGCAAGGGTTTGCCATACTCAAAATTTTGCGCCTAAATCAGGCTGCACCTTAGTCGGTCGGGTATTTTTTTTTGGAATAATCAAAATACGTATCTAGTAATAATGTTGCCACAACCTAGTCTTATCATATAGGGTAGTATTATCCTATGATATCAACGATTGGTAAATTATTAGCCCGGTCCCATGACGGTTGGAAAATGAAGAGGTTTAATTATGAGTTATTTTAAGTTCAATAGTCTTGGCATTTCGGCTTTACTTATTGCCTTATCTTTGGCTTTTGCGGCTTGTACCACAGAAGTTGAGGTCATAAAAGAGGTCGAGGTTATTAAGGAAGTTCCAGGTGAAACTGTTACGGTCACCAAGGAAATCGTCAAAGAAGTCCCTGGTGAAACTAAGACTGTAACCGTTACAAAAGAAATAGAGGTTTCGGTGCCTGTTGCGGCCGATTTACCAGCAGCAAGCAAACCTAAAGGTAAACTTACAGTTGCAGTGCCTTTGGTACCGCCTTTAGTTCAACTGCAATCTTTGGATGCAAGAGGTACTGTGGGTGGGTTTGGCATTGACTGGAACATATTTGAAGGAATAGTGAGGTCACAATGGGCCCCACCTCCAACAGTTCCGTCGCAGTCTACCTATGTACCTGAAATTGCCTCCAGTTGGGAAATTGCTAGTGACCAAAGCAGTATCACATTCACGATTAGAGATGGAATTCCTTGGCATGAAGACAGAGGCGATTTCGGTAATGTGACCGCAGAAGACGTGGTGTGGACTTTCAATGATTCCTTCAAGGAAGGCTCTACTGGTAACCCAGGTGAGCAATTACCTCCTGGCCATAAAGTGGGCTGGGAAGTTGTCGACGGAAAGGCCCAAATGAATGTCGGTGACAATGGGTTTGATCCTCTATGGGGTATGTTGCATGGGGGCATAGGATGGGGGGCCACTTATGGAATTACTAGTAAAAAAGCATATGATGAATTAGGCGAAGATAAATTCCTCACAGATGCTGTTGGTTCCGGCCCATACGTAGTTGATGCATGGGATGGTCACGACCAAATGACTGCGAGGACATCGGCCGGCCATTGGAGAGCGAGCCCACGGGTTGAAACTCTACAAGTTATAGAAATGCCTGAGCAAGGCACTAGAGAAGCTGCCATGCTTACAGGCGAGGTAGAAATAGCTCAGATGCCTGGTAAGGCTCTTCCAAACCTTGTTGAAAACACTGGTGGAAAAGTTATTACCTTAGGCAAACCTTCTCCCAACACCATCTACTGGTCAGGAAACTATTGGGGTGAGACCTGCCCGGATTGTGCCAACACAGATGTGCAGGCAAACCTGGAAGTTGACTGGCCTGGAGCCTTCGAAGGGCTCGCGAATGGTTACGCTTGGATTGGTGATCCCAAAGATACAGCCTCTATGGAGAATGCTCGACAGGTCCGATGGGCCCTTTCTATGGCTATAGACAGACAGAAAATAGTAGATACGGTCCTCGGTGGATTTGGTGAAACGGCCTATGTTGCAAGTAACATCACCCCGGATAGACCTGAATTCAATGAAGAGTGGCGAGTCCCCTATGATGTCGCTGGTGCAAAGCAGAAGCTTATAGATGCTGGCTACCCAGAAGGCTTTGAGATTACTCTTTGGTCGGCCTGCAACCTTCCAGCCATTTGGGACTGTGAGATAGCAGATGCGATCGGTGAGATGTGGATTACTAACCTTGAGTTAGATGTCACCATTGACCATGCTGACTATGCCGTTCGTAGACCTGAATCAGTTGATAAAACCATGAACACTCCGTGGTTGCACGGGATCGGCTGGCTACCCGGACAATCAATCGCCAACTTCTACTGTGCGCATCCAGGCCACCTTGGTGGGGTAACCTTGCCGGATGACATTTGCGCAATTGGTAAGCAAAACGACATAGAACCAGACATGGATAAACGACTAGGTAATAATGTTGCCATGACTGAATATATGTCACACTGGCAAACTCAATCAGCTGTTGCTACAGTGGGGAATTACTTTATTTACTCCCCTAAGATTGTGGAATGGCGCCCATATATGACTGGATACTTCAATAGTGCTGAAACTATAGTACTGTCAGAGTAACCTGCCAGTCTGGGACGAGTAAGAAACTAAGGAGCGTCCGCACCCCTTTCGGTGCGGGCGCTTCCTCTTTTTAGGAACAAGATTTGGGAAGATTCATAACTAGACGATTGATCTCACTGCTTGTTGTGGTCATAGCGATCACATTGGTAGTTTTCATGTTGTCTAGAGCAACTGGTGACCCTCGATATCTTTATATGTCTTCATATACCCGCATGACCGCCGAAGTATGGGAGGCGCAGGGAAAGGCAATGGGTCTCGACAAACCGCTGATTGTCCAGTATCTGGTTTGGTTGAAAAACGCCGTCCAGGGAGACTTTGGTGACTCTGTTCATTTCAGACGTAATTCACTAGATTTGATATTAAAATTCCTACCTGCAACGTTGCAATTATCAGGTATTTCTTTCTTATGTGCATTACTTATAGGAATTCCACTGGGCGTATTGTCTGCTGTTAAAAGAACGACCGGGTGGGATTACCTGGGACGAAGTTTTGCTCTCCTTGGTCAGGCCGCACCTC
>DLRJ01000069.1 GCA_002500485.1 Dehalococcoidia bacterium UBA7891 | reverse complement strand
TGATTAACGAACTAATGGGAATTCAGTTATTCTAAGGGTTGTACAACCATAAGGTATAAGAGTTATTTCTTCAATAGGCTCATCACTTTCATAAATTCTTTTATCAGAGGACGGATCGCTGAAAGGTATCGGGCCAGCTGAATTATTGTATAATCTCCAGTCGGGTATTTTTTTCCCGCGGATCCTTATCTCGATCGGCGCATTTTCAATGTTCCAGGGGTGATTTGATATATTCTCTTTCTTGATTACCCGGTAGTCCTTTAATGGTCCGTCTTCATAGCTATAGATGATGCCGTAATTCCAATCGCTTTCCGGATACACCTCATAATAGTAATCCCCATAGACTGCTGGGTCTTCTTCGTTAATCACTTTTTTCCATTTTTCCCCGATTTTCAGACCGTACACGAGAGGTCCACGTTCAACCGCGATCGAGTTCTCGTACCAACGGCTAGTTATAACTTCCATAGGAAGTTTCAATACCACTGTATCGCCGGGCTTCCATTTGCGGTCAAGAATGATAACCTGCCCATCCAGATTATTTTTCCACAGCTTACCATTGATCTCAACACTTGCATTCTTGCACCATTCGGGTATCCTCAAATGAAAAGGAAAGGCAACTTCTGATTCTGAATCAAAAACAAATTTTATATTTTCATGGAATGGATAATTAGTCTCTTCTTCAAATGAAACCTCAACACCATTAGCTACTCTTGCCTTAACCTTGCTTGGAGAATAAACCATGGCGGCTAATCCATCATCTGATGTTGCATACCAGAGGTTCTGTGTAAACTTTGGCCATGCTTGATGAAGATTAGTTGTACAACACGGATATCCGGTAAATAAGCCATAAACAAGATCTGTACCTTTGTGACCGTGATTGTTTGCAAAATTTCTATTACCCCTTGTGATCATTACTTGGTTTGCGGTCTGAAAATATTGTCTTAGAGTGAAGTTCTCATTAGTCTGAGTTGGCAACGCATTGAAGGTTACACGTTCCAGCTGATCAGCAAATTCTATATCCCCTGTGATGGATATCATGTGCTCTAATGAATACATCATTTCAGTGGCCGAGCAGAATTCAGAACCTTGTGTTGGATTTTTTCCATGAAGTGTTTCGTCGCCCCCGTACATACCCTGAGGTTGACCATGATACTTTTCTATATCAGCAAATGCTGTTTTCACAGCTTCAATATATTTGTCTTCAGGATGCTGCTGATAATAGATGATAGGTTGCTTAATCCCCTGTGCAAGATTGACACAATGAAAACTTTGCCAGTTTCGGAGGGTCCCTCTCAGGAAATGCTCGGTCCAGGGATGTGTCTGCTCGTAGAGAATCTCTGATAATTCAAGAAGGAATCTTTCGCCGGTAATGTTATACAGCCAGTAAACCATAAGCAGGTTGTCTCCGCCGCGGCGATTGCCCCAGAATGACCAATGATCCAACGGAGTCTTGGGTAATTCTCTCAACTGATATTTGAAATACTCAGTAAACAGTTTTATGACTCTCTCATCGCTAGTGGCGTTATAATGCTGTTGCAATACTTTCAACATCACCATGTGCGGCCACCAGTCCCGTCGCCTGCTTTTTTGGATTCCTTCTTCTACTTCAGGCTCAATTTCAAAAGGTACAGGGCCAAAATACCCGTCCTTAGTCTGGTTATTGATAGACCATTCGATCCATGGCTTAGTCTTTTCTATTAATTCTTTATCATCTAATATATAGGCTAAGGGAAGCAGCCCATCCAGCCAATAGGGACCTCTTTCCCATCCATCCCCGTCTCCTCCCAGCCATCCATTTCTGGGGCCCAGGACCTTTGGGTAAAGACTGTCCAGATTCCCTGTCATACCTGATGCCATTGTCTCGAGTTGCTCTCTTAGCCAACCGGAAGGCTTTATAGATCCAATTGGGAGTTGGGTATAAGGCTGTACTACCAGCGGCGAACGATTTGTGATATAGTGGGAATTCCTCTTGGCCTCACTAATAGCACAGTTTGTTTGAGTAAGTGTTGAGCACAAAAGAAATAAGGTAAAAAGAACCTGTTTGTTATTCATTTGGACCATTCCCCAATCATTTATCAGGTTGAGATGTTTCATCAAACCTGTTTGAAAACTTACTTATTGAACTTGAATGAAAATCGGGTTGGAGTAGAACCATAGATCTGTCCAAGGGTTCTCCCCTGGGGGATCTGGTTCAGGTTCCAACTGTGTTGTATTAGTTCCTCGCGCACGCAGATAGAGGTTGTCAGTCACATTTTTCAGGTTGTAAGTCATTGTTTTATATTCATCTTTAACAGACCAATTGTCCTGATAAAAGCGATTAAGTACATGGGTGCTGGGATTACGGTCATTATTAGGGTCAAGACTTAGCCCAGAAACTTTTCCTGTGATGAGATCAACTCGTTCTACGGAAGGATTCTCCTTATGGTGGTTGTTTTTTTCAGGATCCTTCAGCTTAATAGTAATTTCGATGTCAGTACCAGATGAGACTGAAAGGCTACCCCCAATTTGAGCGGTATTACTTCCGAACTGCACTGATACATCAAGTAACGAGATCAGGTCGCCAGTAGTAACAAAAACACGGCCAGACCTGATTCCCTCTAGAATGGAATCATATGATTTTTCAGCATAGACATAAGTTTTAGAGAATTCTCCAGGCCAGAAATCACTTCCGCCTTCGGTGTAGTGCACATGAGAATCAGAATTGGCCGTAATCCACCAATGACGACCTTCACCCAACATTGAATCCCAGAAACCGCCAAGTCGGGCAGTCATAGGATCAAAACCTCCCATAGTTGGTATTTGGTCATAAGCGCCTCGGAATTGTTGTGGCCTAGTGGTGTTATCTGAATTGAGTGTCGAAGCTTGGTGCCCTGGAGCACCAGCCATACCAACTGAGACTTCAGGCGCGGTATCATTCCATTTCCGGAGCTCAGCTGGATCATCTAATCCATATTGTTGACCTTTTTCGGCAGAACGAGAGGGATGGTTAGCAATAATAATAGGCTTCGGTGTCAGCTTGTTCATTAATTCAAGAGCTTGAATCATTCTAGGCTCAGTATTCCTTTCTGGGTCAATGGGGAATACTTCCTTTCTATCAAATTTTGATTCAAGTAGAAATAGCTGCTGTGCCTCATTATCAGCATTGGGAATGATAAGACTACTATGGTCAGCTCCTGGGGGATTCAACTCCATTCCAAAAAACTGGATTACTTCAGGGACAAGTTCCCTGGAAAGCATCAATTCTGGATAAGCTTTTTCTAGGTTTACCTTGCTGTGATTAGGTCCACCATGATCAGTGGCTACCATCCAGGAAAGTCCAAACCGTTTGGCCATCAGTGCATTCATAGGGATCGGATAAAAAGCATCACGACCAGTAATAGGTGAAGTCCTGAGAGGGTCGGTTTCAGAGTTAAAGCTGACGCTAAACCGGCTATGAATGTGGTGGTCACCTGCTATCCAACTAGCCTTTTTTTCTACTGTAGTGTCTATTGCAGTTATGCAACTTTGGAATAATAAGAGAAAAACAGCTCCTAGAAAAAATACCCTAATAAGCGGACTAGATACTTGCATTGAGGGAAATGTCTCCTTAATAATTGAATTAAATGTAATTATTGGTTTTATCGAAGCCAATAACGCAATAATCAAATACCAATACCAGTCAAAATAAAGTATTTGCTCCCATAGTTTAGCAATCATAAGTCCGAAAGCAAATCCCATTAATCCGATTAACCTAATGTCAATCTTTAGCTTTTTCACTTCCCCAAAAATTATATCAGAATGTGGGTGCTTCTTTCATCCCGACCGTCCCCCCGCCATTTACCAGGTTGTTTCGCATTTCTATCTTGTTTGAATCCTCGTTGACCAAACGTCCATCTATGGTCAATGGCCAAACTTTTCA
>DLRJ01000096.1:701-6274 GCA_002500485.1 Dehalococcoidia bacterium UBA7891 | reverse complement strand
TTTTCAAATCGAACTGATGGAACACGTGGGTGAAGAAGACATCCCTCAGCTGATTTTGATTTCTGAGCATCTTGTAGAAGAATTCACGGAGGATATCAGGCTTACCAAAACAAGTATCCGAAAATATTTCAACTATCCACATACGCTTCCCTTTGTTGCCAGGCAGAGTGGAGAGATCATAGGTTACATCATAGGCGTCCCATTGGAATATTTTTCCAACGATCCGTCATTCCAGTGCGACAGTCATCTGGGAGAAAAGAACACACTCTACACATACGCTTTTGTTGTATTACAAAAGTATAAAGGAAGCGGCTATGCCAAGACTCTGAAACGGGTCTATCTCAGCTGGGCCAAGAAGAAGGGTTTTATATATGTTTCAGGCCATGTTCGGGAGGGCGTCTCTCAGCGATTTAGCGGTGCAGTCCAGATTCTCAAAAGATTTGACAATTGGCACGGGAGCAACAAAAGGTTTGAATATTACCGAAGACCCTTGGTATCCCGGGTTCAACCGGAAATCCCAGGGCAAAATCCACCTTTTGTGGAAAAAATTTGATCTATTGATTGTTATTTAGATTCTTTAATTCTTACATGATGAATTCTAATTTCTCAATTACATATATATCAGAGTAATAAAGAAAAATCTTGACAAGTCAACGGTTAAGATGTTAGAATCATCAGAAATTACAATGAAGAGATGAGTGAGTTAATGGAAATATTGATCTACAAATGTCTTCTGGCCTCAATCAGAGTCCCGAAGCTTATCTCCACGCTTGCTTTAAATCTACTTATTGTAATTCTTATTATTGGGCTCCCGTCCCAGTAGCTTAGCCGATATAACATTTAAGGCTGGTGAAAGGACGAAGGGCACTTCCTCCTAATTCCTTATTATACCGGCCTAAGAACTTATTTCGGCTTTGTCTTGATGGCGGATTGGCCAAAATAGGAAATATGTGGAATTGATGAAAAAAAATACTCTGAGATCCGATTCTATCAAAGTTGGATTTGAGCACGCTCCTCACCGGAGCTTGCTAAGAGCTACAGGCGTGATTCAAGATGAAAGTGACTTTGAGAAACCCTTTGTAGGAATTGCAAATTCCTATATAGATCTCATACCTGGCCATGTCCACCTACAAGACTTAGGAAAAGTAGCTAAAGATGCTGTTCGGAAAGCTGGTGGCGTACCATTTGAATTCAATACAATTGGTGTAGATGATGGCATCGCCATGGGACACATCGGAATGAGATACTCTCTACCGAGTCGAGAACTGATTGCGGATAGTGTTGAAACGGTAGCGGAAGCACATCGTCTTGACGGTCTAGTGTGTATTGCCAACTGTGATAAGATCGTTCCCGGGATGTTAATGGCGATGGTAAGGTTAAACATCCCAGCTATTTTCGTATCTGGTGGTCCCATGAAAGTCGGCAGAACTCCAACGGGAGATCGAGTTGACCTCATTTCCGTATTTGAGGGAGTAGGCAAGTACAAAGCTGGTACTATCAATGATAAAGAACTAAAAGAATTAGAAAATCTAGGATGTCCCACTTGTGGTTCATGCTCTGGAATGTTTACCGCCAATTCAATGAACTGTCTCGCAGAAGCTCTAGGACTTGCACTACCTGGAAATGGCTCAATCTTAGCAGTAGATAGCCGGCGCCAAGACCTCATAAAAAAGACGGGAGAGCAAATACTAACCCTCATAGAGCAAGATTTAAAACCGAAAGACATTGTCGACCACGGATCCTTGTTTAACGCCTTTAGCCTTGATATGGCTATGGGAGGCAGTACAAATACTGTTCTCCACACACTTGCAATAGCAAATGAGGCTGGTATTAAGATTGATCTTGCAGAATTGAATCTTTTGGCATCAAGGGTTCCCTACATTTGCAAGGTAAGTCCTGCCACCAAAAATGTTCATATGGAGGACGTGGATGATGCTGGCGGTGTTTCAGCTATCCTTAATGAATTATCTAAGCTTGATGGTGTGTTGGATCTTTCAAAATCCACCATAACTGGAAAATCGCTAGGAGAAAATATCCGTGATTCAGTTGTTATGAAGCAGGGCATTATAAGTTCTATTAAAGAACCTTTTTCAGATACTGGTGGGTTAGCTGTTCTTTTTGGGAACATTGCACCGGATGGTGCTATCATCAAAACGGGTGCCGTGAAGCAGGAACTAATGGTTTTTTCAGGAATAGCAAAAATTTATGAATCACAGGAAGAAGCTTTGGAAGGTATTTTTAATGGAAACATTAAGCCGGGTGATATAGTGGTGATTAGATATGAAGGACCTAAAGGGGGACCAGGAATGCCTGAGATGCTTGCCCCCACCAGTGCGATTATGGGTTTGGGTTTAGGCGATAAGGTGGCACTCATCACAGATGGGCGATTTTCAGGAGGCACTAGAGGAGCCTGTATTGGTCATATCTCTCCAGAAGCTGCTGAAGGCGGACCTATAGCGGCTATTCAAAATGGAGACACTATTGATATTGATATTCCTAACCGAACCATCTCAGTTGATTTGTCAGATCATGAATTGTCTACTCGGATTGAGTCGCTACCAAAATTCAAAAGCAAAATAAAGAACGGTTATTTAGCAAGATACACGAAGTTGGTGACCTCAGCCAATACTGGTGCAGTACTAAGAACAGATTAAGGTACAGTTTGATGAGAAAATTAAAAGAATTAAGTGGTGCTGAAATAATTTGGGAATGCCTGATTAAGGAAGGTGTTGATACTGTTTTCGGATACCCCGGAGGGGCTATCCTTCCTGCCTATGACGCCCTAACCAAATATGGTAACAGGATTCATCATGTGTTGGTTCGCCACGAACAGGGAGCTACTCATATGGCGGATGGATATGCTCGAGCCAGCGGAAAAGTGGGTGTCGCCATAGCTACTTCCGGCCCTGGGGCGACAAATATGACCACCGGCTTGGCGACCGCCATGATGGACTCCTCCCCCATCATTTGCATAACTGGCCAGGTACCGCTTTCAGTCATCGGAACGGACGCGTTTCAAGAGACCGATGTTACGGGAATTGCGCTTTCTATCACCAAACACGCTTATCTGGTAACTGATGTGAAAGAGTTGGCTCGCATCATCTTCGACGCATTCCACATTGCCCGAACCGGACGGCCTGGACCGGTGGTTATTGACATTCCCAAGGATGTGCAAAATGATACGACTATCTTCAGCTATCCTAAAGCCCGCTCTAAAAGTATAAGTCTGAACATGCCCAATGAAGAGACCATGTTCGGAGAAATCGCCAAAGCTATCGATCTTACCAATACTGCCGAAAAGCCTGTCATACTCGCTGGCCATGGTGTTCTTCTCTCTGAAGCCACAGATGAGCTTAAAAGACTGGCTGAGGGAGGAACCATTCCAGTTTCGACTACGTTGCTTGGTATCGGCGGATTCCCAAGTAACCACCCGCTCAACATGGGAATGATGGGAATGCACGGCAACGCTCACGCTAACCATGCTATTCAGGAGGCAGATCTTCTCATCGCCTGTGGTATGAGATTCGATGACAGGGTGACGGGCAACTTGATGACTTACTCCCCACACTCGAAGAAGATTCATATTGATATCGATAAGTCAGAACTTAATAAGAATGTCGATGTAGATGCGGCTATCCATGGTGATCTTTCATCTGTTCTTCAACGGATAATCCCGGATGTAATGGACAAAAATAGAAGGAGCTGGCTAAACCAGATCAAGAAATGGCAGGCCGGTGTTGATGAAGTGGAAATTCTAAATCAACCTTCAAAAGTTTTTATGGCTGCCCATGCGGTTCGCGCCATCTGGGAAGCAACTGAGGGCGATGCTGTTATCATCTCTGACGTGGGACAGCATCAGATGCTGGAGGCGCAATATTACGCGCATAACGAACCGAGGACACTGATCACGTCCGGTGGTCTCGGAACTATGGGATTTGCCCTCCCCGCGGCTGTCGGTGCTAGCTTCGCCGTTAATGATAAAGAAATCTGGGTAGTGGTTGGCGATGGTGGTATCCAAATGACACTCATGGAACTAGCGACGATAGTGCAGGAAGCGGTCAACATCAAGATCGCCATTATTAATAACGGTTATTTGGGAATGGTTCGCCAGTGGCAGGAGCTTTTCTACGAATCCCGCTATTCGGAAACGCCAATCTACAGTCCTGACTATGTAAAGTTGGCTGAGGCTTACCGCCTTCCTGGATACAGGGTTTTTACTGAAGATGAAGCGCGTACTACAATAACGGAAGTTCGATCATCTGAAGAATCGGCCCTAATCGAATTCGTTGTCGATCAGGAAGACATGGTTTACCCTATGGTACCGGCTGGGGCGAACCTGCATGAGATGATCAGACGACCAAACGGCGGAGCAAAAAAAGCTTCCGCTAAATTTTCTGAAGAGAGGAAAACAAGATGAAACAGACATATTTCGTGTTGGTTCAGGACACTCCCGGTTCGCTTAATCGGATTGTAAACCAGTTCCGAAAAAGGAACATCAATATTGAGAGCTTGGCTGTGGGACCTTGCGAAAAACAAGGCATCAGCAGGGTAACCATCGTAGCCAAGGATATTAAGCCTGACCGCCGAGATTTTTTTGCACAATCTCTAAATAATCTCGTGGACGTCATTGAAGTAGAGAATGTCTCTGACAAATCGCATATTGTTCGCGAAAATGTTCTTGTAAAAATGGACCCTCCTCCTCAAAAAAGTAAAGATATAGGGCAACTTGCCCACAGACACCATGCACGTATACTGCAGAACGGATGTTCATCTCTGGTGGTGGAAGCAATAGGAAGCCCCAAAGAAATGGATCAACTCGTGGAGGATCTGAAACCTTTCAATGTTTTGGAATTGGTGAGGTCAGGAAGTGTAGCTATCTCCCGACAGGAAGAAAAGGAAGCGAGTTCACAAACAATTTCAGAGAGATCTCAGGATTTGACCTGGGTGACACAGCAGTTGAATGATTATCTATCATAAACCGGGAGACTAAGATGGTAAATGTCTATTATGATCAAGACGCCAATCTATCTTTATTGCAAGGCAAAAAAATAGCGGTGATTGGGTATGGAAGCCAAGGGCACGCCCACGCACTTAACCTTAAGGACAGCGGCATGAATGTACGCGTGGGGCTTCGACCTTCCAGTTCGTCCTGTGTTAAAGCTGAGTCGGCCGGATTTGAGGTTATGTCCGTGGCAGAGGCCTCAAAATGGGCTGATGTGACCATGGTACTGGTACCGGACCAAACCCAAAAGCCAGTTTATGAAAATGAGGTTTCCCCCAATTTCAAGTCGGGAGATACTCTCGCGTTTGCCCACGGCTTTAACGTGCATTATGGTCAGATCACTCCCCCCGAATCGGTCAATGTTATGATGATAGCGCCGAAAAGTCCAGGTCATCTCGTTAGAAGGTCATTTGAAAACGGAAGTGGCGTACCCTGTCTAATTGCGGTTCATCAGGATCCCTCGGGCAACACTAAAGATCTGGCTCTCGCTTGGGCAAAAGCAATCGGGTGTACTCGGGCGGGAGCTCTGGAAACTAACTTCAAGGATGAGACAGAAACTGATCTTTTTGGT
>DLRJ01000096.1:0-387 GCA_002500485.1 Dehalococcoidia bacterium UBA7891 | reverse complement strand
GACAGAAACTGATCTTTTTGGTGAGCAGGCTGTACTCTGCGGCGGTTCGGCAGAACTGATAAAAGCAGGTTTTGAAACTTTGGTTGAGGCTGGTTATCCAGCCGAGTTAGCCTATTTTGAGTGCCTCCATGAACTCAAACTTATTGTCGACCTCTACTACGAAGGCGGTTTGAACCGAATGAACTACTCTGTCAGTGATACCGCTGAATATGGAGGTATGACGAGAGGATCGAAAATCATCACCGACCAGACGCGGGATGAGATGAAAAGGATCCTGAGTGATGTTCAGGATGGCACCTTTGCTGACGAATGGATCAAAGAAAACCAAGATGGCCAGCCGAAGATGACAAGGTTAAGGACCGAAACAAAAGACCACCTCATTGAAGA
>DLRJ01000043.1 GCA_002500485.1 Dehalococcoidia bacterium UBA7891 | reverse complement strand
CGGCGCACAAGGTCTGGGTCCATTCCCACAAGCTGGCGCTTTTCTTCGAGCAATTTATCGAAGTCCCTTATTTTGAGCTCTTCCTGCCCATTTTCATGTCGGATAGCATCAATAGCAGATTTTAAAAATTGCCAAGTCCTAACACCAGGTAATTCAACTGGATATTGGAATGCAAGAAATATGCCGGCTCTGGCCCTAATTTCGGGGGTAGCTTCAAGGATACTCCTCCCCTTGTAAACAATGTCTCCGCTGGTGACGGTATAACCAGATCGACCGGCTATAACATTTGCAAGTGTACTTTTTCCAGAACCATTAGGTCCCATAATAGCATGCACTTCCCCTTCACCGATGCTTAGGTCTATCCCCTTTAATATCTCTGTTTCAGCTATGGAGACGTGCAGATCTTTAATTTCAATCAATTTCTCAAGATTTGACATTTAACCTACCGTACCCTCCAAACTCACTCTCAATAATTGTGAAGCTTCCATAGCAAATTCAAAAGGAAGTTCTTTGAAAATACCACGACAAAACCCATTTATTATCATGTAGTTGGATTCTTCCAAATCTATACCTCGTTGTTGAAGATAAAAAAGTTGATCGTCATTGACTTTTGAAGTCGTGGCCTCATGGCCCATCTTAGCGGTGGGATTACGTACTTCTATATACGGAACAGTATGAGCGCCGCACTCATCACCGATTAACAAGGAATCACACTGGGTGAAATTTATTGCGTTATCTGCACCAGGCAGTATGGAAACCTGTCCCCGATAAGTGCTCTCTGCCTTACCAGCGGAAATCCCTTTTGCAATAATAGTGCTCTTGGTGTTCTTACCGATGTGGATCATCTTCGTTCCAGTATCGGCTTGCTGATAGTTATTCACCAAAGCTACTGAATAGAATTCACCAACGGAATTATCACCTTGGAGGATAACACTAGGGTATTTCCAAGTTATTGCAGAACCAGTCTCAACCTGAGTCCAAGATATTTTTGAATTCTCCCCTCTGGCAGCCCCTCGTTTAGTAACGAAATTATAAACACCACCCTCACCATTTTTATCACCGGGATACCAATTCTGTAAGGTTGAGTATTTTATCTCTGCATCCTTTAAAGCAACCAACTCTACAACCGCCGCGTGCAACTGATGGCTCTTCCTCATCGGAGCAGTACATCCTTCCAAATAACTGACATAACTGCCTTCATCAGCAATTATCAAGGTTCTCTCGAATTGTCCAGAATCCGCCTCATTGATCCTAAAATAGGTCATCAATTCAATAGGGCATCGGACACCAGGGGGGACATAGCAAAACGATCCATCGCTGAAGACGGCCGAATTGAGTGTTGCATAAAAATTATCACTGTACGGAACCACAGAACCCAGATATTTTTGAACCAAATCAGGGTACTTTTGTACAGCCTCACTTATTGGGCAAAATATAACTCCAGCCTCTTTCAACATGTCCTGATAAGTAGTTGCTACAGAAACACTGTCCAAAACCGCATCTACAGCTACGCCTGATAATTTTTTCTGTTCATCTAATGGAATCCCTAACTTATCAAACGCCTCGAGTATTTCGGGGTCCACCTCATCAAGGCTTTTAGGGGCATCATCGCTGGACTTAGGTGCCGCATAGTAAATAATGTCTTGAAAATCAATATCCTCAAATTTGAGCTTCGCCCACTTTGGAGAGGCCTCCTCTCCTTGTTTTCCCCAGTGCTCAAATGCCTTCAAGCGCCATTCCAGCAACCACTCTGGCTCCTTTTTCTTTGAAGATATAAACCGAACGGTGCCTTCATTTAGGCCCTTAGGGGCCACGTTGGATTCTATATCAAATTCAAATCCCCATTTGTATTGGGTATCCTCAACTCCTGTCTGTCTGGATATAACCTTTTGGTCAGCCATTCAAGACTTCTCCTTACAGTGATTCCCTCTTTTGATAAACAGCAATACAATCCACAAGCCCAATAAATATTTGAGACTCGCACGGTAAAAATTTGTTGAGTTAATTAGTCAACAATAACCGAACAAATATAACATCTGGGAGAACCGGAGGTCAAAAAAGTTACTGACAGTTCAGGTGGGAAATTAGCCGTGAGGAAAAGATTTGGGTTTCTATAGGTTTTATCCCAAGCCCATTATTTGGACAACAATCTCTCTACTACCAACCATTTCACCTTTCATCCCATCAAGTTCGACCATAAATATTCGTTGCCACTCACCTAATGGCATATCTCCATCTATCACAGGTACCATTTCGCTAGAGCCGAGTACCAGGTGCTGGCAATGGGAATGACCATTGGGACATTCATTCTCATGCATGTGTACTGTTCTCACATCGAAATCATTATGCCTATAAGAAGCATCTTTAGAAGCGGTGTTTTCTAACAGTGTTTTGAAATCTTCGAGCAAAAGCGGTTCATTCTCCTGTATGACAATGGCTGAGGTAGTGTGACGTGAAAATACTAGGAGCATGCCACTGGAAATCCCAGAATCCTTTAGAAATCCATTTACTTCATCTGTTATATCAATAAACTCAGGCGAAGAACTAGAGGGTACTCTGAGATAATAAGTTAAGGTTTTCATCGTGGCGTGGGAAACGCTCATATATCTACCCACCTCGCAGTGTGCCGATTCAAATTGGTTATTCTAGTTTGGAGAAAATATTATAATAGATATCAAGAAACTTCACTCACAGGTAGATTCTACTCTAAAAGCTTCTGTCTACAAGAAAAGATACAAGTTCTCTGAAGTCCCCCCTAGAGTTGTTGCTGAACCTTATATTTTGTATGTCTTTGATGACTTCTAATGCATAATTTTCAACCATGTCCTGGCAATAATGGCTGGCTTTAGTAGCATCTAAGATATCCAAAAGGCGGTCCACATGGTGATCTTCTAGTGATTCCAGAGAGTACAGCTCAGATATCTCTTTTTTATACATTTGGGTTTGAGTTTCTCGAGCATGGATAATAGGAAGAGTGTTTTTCTTTCTACGTATGTCAGAACCAACAGGCTTTCCAGTAGATGTAGTCTCACCCCAAGTACCGAGAATATCATCCCTAATTTGAAACATAAATCCTAGTTTGACGCCAATTTCTCGAAAAATATCTACGTCTCTTCCATCCCTCGAACCAATAATGGCCCCTATGTGAACTGAGGACCTGAGTAGTGCTCCCGTTTTATGAGAAATCATTTTCATATACTGATCCACGGTTATACTATTCCCACCCTCAAAAGATATGTCCATGTACTGACCTTCAATCATTTCCAAACAAGCCTCTGACACAATTGAAGACGAGGCAGAAAGCAGTTTCGGATCATCTGACAGCATAGTAAACATAGATCTGTCAGCCAACACTCTCATCACATTCCCGGCGAATAAGGCCTTAGGAACACCCCATATGTTCCAAAGAGTAGGGCGATGATGTCTTATTTCATCAGAGTCCTGTATTTCATCGTGTATAAGAGAAAAATTATGTATTAGCTCAAGTGATACCGCTGCTGGGAGTGCTTTCTCTATGTCACCCCCTAAGGCATCACAAGTAAAGAGACATAAAGAAGGTCGAACGCCTTTCCCTTTTTCAGTCTCGAGAGGTGTACCATCAGCGTCCGACCAGCCCATGCAATATCTCAGCATGTCATACAAGAAAACATGGCGGTCCGAAACAGTATCTTTTAGTGCAAGGTCCAAAACGTCTCTATACCTACTAAGAACTGAGGGAAGATCTGGTTTCAGATGAACACTATCAGGCAATTTTTACACTCAAATTATTAATTTTTGCAAACCTATCCCCATTGTATTGGTTTCAGTAGAGATTCATAAAGGGACACGCAATATTAATATACTTTTACGGATCGGTTAGTTTATTGAAATTAACCCCTAAATATTATCCAATATAGTCCTCTATACCCATTCGTTTGTGCGTTTTTTCACTTGCTACTGAAAAGAGCTGTGTGCTATATTTTCGCATGGAGCTGTAGCGATCAGGTAGGAACTCTTTAACGTATCACAACTACGACCAATCCTCAGAGATAATGGTGTGAATGATGGCTGACGAATATTTCAGACAATACGGTGTCATCGCCATATTTGCCGCATTGGCTGTTGCTGTGCCCACTAGTATGCTTCTAATTGGCTGGGGACTATCCCTCCTAAATGTGAGACCTAAGAAACCATCATTTGTGAAAAATAGCATATACGAATGTGGGTTTGAGACCATTACCGAACGATGGAGCCAATTTAATTTTCGATATTACAGCATAGCCTTGCTATTTGTAATTTTTGATGTCGAGGTGGTTTTTTTATTCCCATGGGCAGCCTCTTTCGGGACAATGTCCCAAGAATTTGGTTTATTTGTTCTTGGAGAAATGACAGTTTTCATCGGCATACTGGTGTTAGGCTGGATCTATGCATGGAAAAAAGGTTCACTTGAGTGGAGTTGAATGGATACATGATAAACACGAACAATCCAACCCAACCTCTCCTAATTCCTTTACATGATAAGACTTGGGATTTAGATAGAGAGGAAGGTAGTTATGTCAATGAACTGAAAGCCACTCATACAGAACCTTTGTCTGAGCCCTTGCTGGAAGTTCCGGATGATTTAGGCCGAAATGTGGCAGTAACCTCCGTTGACGCATTGTTAAATTGGGGCCGCAAATCTGCCGTTTGGCCACTATCCTTTGGCCTTGCTTGCTGCGCCTTTGAGATGATGGCAAGTGCCATGTCTAGATTTGATCTTTCTAGGTTCGGCATGGAAGTTTTCAGGCCATCGCCCCGACAAGCAGATCTTATGATCATTGCAGGTACTGTAACCTGGAAAATGGCTCC
>DLRJ01000149.1:1171-45661 GCA_002500485.1 Dehalococcoidia bacterium UBA7891 | reverse complement strand
ACTGGAGCCGGTTCTTATTCCAGTATCTTCAAGGCACCCCAAATCTATCCAGTCGGAAATTGTCAGTAAAGCTTCCTTGAATTGCGATATCGTTACTAGCAAGGCATTTGGGAGTGTTTCCAAAGGTTTAGACCACGCCTTTAGTTTGGCAGGGCGGAATGATTTAATATTAGGTACGGGCTCTCTGTCCGTTGCTGCAGAGGTTTCTGAAGTTATTAAGGAAATTTCGCCTGAGATTTATCCAAATTTGCCTTAAAATAACAGATGGAAATTAAAATGAGGACATTAGAAGGTTTATAAATATAATGGCAAAAGACAATACAAGGGTAGTAATAACCGGACTAGGGGTGATGTCCCCTTTAGGTCAAACAGTCGAGGAATTTTGGGATGGCTTGTCTAATGGACGCTCTGGCATAGGTAGAATCACGTTATGTGATACAGAAGGGTTTCCGAGTGACATAGCAGGGGAAGTTACAGGATTTGATGCAGGGCAATATGCAGACCCCAAAGAGGTTCGGAGAATGGCCAGATTTTCTCAATTTGCAGTGGCAGCTGCTGCTACCGCAATTGAAGATTCCGCTTTAGATTTGTCATCAAATAACGACCGAGTTGGAGTTGTGATGGGCAACGGTAATGGCGGCTTTCCTACTACAGAAGACAACGCAAAGATTCTGTTTGAAAAGGGAGGGATGAAAGTAAGTCCCTTTTTTATTCCAATGATACTTCCTAATATGGCTGCAGCCCAGGTTAGTCGAGTATTCAATTTAAAGGGGTATTCCTCCACCCTTATAACCGCATGTGCTGCGGGTAATCAGGCGATTGGAGAGGCATATGAGGCTATCAGGAGAGGAGCAGCGGATGTCATAGTGGCTGGTGGTTGTGAGGCAGGTATAAGCAGAATAGGTCTTGGTGGATTTCACGTTATAAGGGCCCTAAGTAGGTTTGATGGAGACCCACAAGGTGCGAGTAAGCCGTTTGATTCAAACCGGGATGGTTTCGTTCCGGCCGAAGGAGCTGGAATACTCATAATGGAAACCTTAGACCACGCTCAAAAGAGAGGTGCGGATATAAAAGGGGAAATTGTTGGATATGCTGTGTCCTCTGATGCATATCATGCTGTGCAGCCTGATAAAAATGGTGAAGGCGCTGCTCGAGCTATCACATGGGCTATTAGTAATGCCGACAAACGACTAGAAGATATTGACTATATCAACGCTCACGGAACCTCAACACCACTGAATGATGCTTCAGAGACCAAAGCGATCAAGCTTGCTTTTGGTGATCTAGCTTATAAAATTCCAATAAGTTCGAACAAATCTATGATTGGGCATGCTTTAGGCGGAGCAGGCGCTATTGAGGCAGTTGCTGCCTTAAAAACTATACAGTCGAATCTTATTCCACCCACTATCAATTACAACGATCCGGATCCTAATTGTGATTTGGATTATGTTCCCAATGTGGCAAGAAAGGCTAAAGTGAATACAGTTCTTTCCAATAATTTTGGGTTTGGTGGTCAGAATGCATGCGTTGTTTTCAGCTCATTTGAAGACTAACGTTGAATAGGTACTTTTAAGGTATGTCGAACCTTTCTGATTCAGGTGGTCGGCTCCATACAGAATTTGCATCTTTCATTGCCTTTGCTCTTGCTGGACTTTCCTTCCATTGGTCGTAAATTTGATCACTTTCCCACAGCACTAAGGAACTGATTTGCGTCGGGTCCGTTTTGGATAGAAGGGTGGTTCTATTAATGAACCCTAAAGCTTTACTTTGAGCTTCTCCGTTTCCGTCTAAAATATGTCTAGCATTTTGGACTTGGTCTTGCTCGGCCCAGTGATGTGTTAGGACTCCTATCATCCAGCTACCTCCACGAGATTACTATTAATCTTTAAAAATTGAATTCAGTGATCGATGTCCAAAGATGTCATAAGATTCACTTTTCCTCAAACAAATTACTTCACCACCATGTGATTTGAAAGAAGCCCATACCTGTTTTCTGCGAAGAGATAGGTATTTGGACTCGGAATCTCTTTTAATTATGGTTTCACTTTCCTCACTCACCATATAATATCTCTCCCATTCCCATTCTGTGAAATTCACCATCTTAATACCCTGTATATTACGGTCATAGAGGTTAGGTAATGAACTTAAAACAGCATATAAGAGATATTCCTGATTTTCCTAAACCAGGAATACTGTTTAGAGATATCACCCCTTTACTCTATCATCAAGAGTCATTTCGATATTGTGTCGATGCTTTTGCAAAGAAATCAGAAATAATTTCTCCTGATGTGATTGTTGGAATAGAGTCGAGGGGATTTATTTTTGGCTCCGCACTTGCATACGAGATGCAGTTGCCATTTGTGCCAATAAGGAAAGAAGGTAAATTACCATATTCGGTTCGGGAGGTTAAATACGATCTGGAATATGGCTCAGGCATACTTCAAATACATTCAGATGTAATAAAGCCCTCTCAAAGGGTGGTATTGGTTGATGACTTGGTTGCCACTGGCGGAACCATTCAGGCTTCACGGGCACTAATTGAAGAATTGGGCGGGGTTGTAGTGGGTATCAACACGGTCGTAATTTTGAAAGATCTATGCATTCCAGAACTGTTGGATGATGAGGTCTTATTCTCATTGATAGATTTCTGATAATAGTTGACATACGCACTAATGTTTGTCAGCATTCGATTGAGAGGTTTTTTTACTGTTTCGGACTCCATAAGATGTAGATTCGGGATAAACCTAATTGTGGAGGGTACAAATGTATACGATAACACTTGGGGGTATGTCGGG
Organism: Dehalococcoidia bacterium UBA7891; assembly: GCA_002500485.1. Taxonomy (GTDB): domain Bacteria; phylum Chloroflexota; class Dehalococcoidia; order Lucifugimonadales; family UBA826; genus UBA11996. Next base: position 42,866 of record DLRJ01000149.1, on the reverse strand, counting down.
GGGAGGTGCGAGGGATATAGGCCCGATAGTTGCGAAAAAATTGGAGGCCGACTATGTAGATAGGATTTTCCTGTCCAATATTGCTAAAGATGTGGGTGCCACTGTTGAGGCTTTACATCAAATAGAGGAAAAACTTCCAACTCGATCAGAGAAGTGGATACACGTAGTACAACGACTTCTTGAGCGGTCGGCCGTGACAGGGTCCGCTGGAGATCCATATTTCGGGCCAGGTATTACGGCCTTACTAACGGAAGAGTATGAGGATATCCCGCAGCCAACGATAACACGAGGTCATGAGGTGGAGGACGACGTATACATTGAAGCCCTAGAATCTACCATGAAGGAAATGGCAGCAGATGGTGATGTGGTATTTATAGGAAGAGGTGGACACGTGATCTTAAAGGACATGCCTAATGTTTTGCGAGTGGGAGTGGTAGCTTCATTTGAAGACAGAATAAAGACCTTGATGACCCGAGAAGCTATCGATAAGGACAAAGCTATTGTGACTCTAGAACAAAGAGATCAAGCAAGAAAGTATTTTTTTAAAAAGTATTTTGATCTGGACGAACCAGATAATCCCAACCTATTTCATTTCACCATTAACTCTAGTGAAATCAGCATAAATTATGCTGCTGAAATGGTTATTCAAAACCTTAATTCTTTTGCTGATGGTCGTATGTTTGAATAATTTCCGTGGAATCATTGTGTTTATAAGTTGTTAGTATTGGATCTGTTTATTAGAATGTGCTACGCAAAGTAAAGTTTGGTTATCCAGAATTAAATATAAAACCTGAAGAAGCAACAAGGGGGGACGTTGTATGGCTCCGTTGCTCGAAGTCAAAAATCTAAAGACTCATTTTTTTACCGCAGATGGAATAGTGAAGGCGGTTGATGGAATTTCATATGAAGTTGCAGAGGGTGAAGTAGTAGGGATTGTTGGGGAAAGTGGGTGTGGTAAAAGTGTGGGGGCCATGTCTATAATGCGATTGGTTGCAAGCCCACCCGGTCGAATTGTAGAGGGTGAAGTATTGTTTGGTGGTGAAGATCTGGTCCAGATGGATGAGAGGGAGATGAGGGGTATTCGCGGTAACAGCATTTCTATGGTGTTCCAAGAACCAATGACATCTCTAAATCCCGTTCTTACTGTAGGTCGTCAAATAACTGAGACCTTAGAATTGCATCAAAAAATGAACAAAAAAGAGGCAAGAGAAAGAGCATCAGAATTGCTGACTTTGGTAGGTATTCCGGATGCAGACACTCGTTTAGACGATTACCCTCATCAATTCAGTGGTGGAATGCGCCAGAGAGTTATGATAGCTATGGCGCTAAGTTGCAACCCGCAGCTGATCATTGCAGATGAACCGACTACGGCACTTGATGTTACTATTCAGGCACAAATATTAGAATTGATGCAGGATTTGTCTAGAGATTTAGGCACAGCCTTAATAATAATTACTCATAATCTGGGAGTAGTTGCTAGATATGCGGATCGTGTAATTGTTATGTACGCCGGTAAAATCGTTGAAACCTCTAGTGCAGTGGAGATTTATAAGAATCCAATGCATCCTTACACGATCGGGCTACTTAACTCGGTTCCCCGGTTGGATGCAGACGATAATACTCGAGAAAGGTTGGAAGCTATTGAGGGAATGCCCCCGAATCTAGGTGATAGACCTTCTGGCTGCGGATTTCAGTCTAATTGCCCGGCTCCAAGCCCTGAGTGTTTAACAGAAGAGCCAGTTCTCAGAGAAGATGAACCCAATCACTGGGTTGCATATTGCAGTCATTGCGAACAAGAATATGGTTGCAAATGGTTTCCAAGAGATGCTTAGTAAAAACCTATAAGATTTTGTTACAAATAGTTAATCGCGTTTTGTGGAGTGAAAATGGTTACAGGAACAGATAAGGCCTCAACCGCTCAGGTGGGGGAAACTTTAGTTGAAGTTAACAATCTTAAGATGTATTTTCCAGTCAATGAAGGCATCATATTTCAGAGAAAAGTTGCCGAGGTAAAAGCCGTGGATGATGTGACTTTTACAATCAAAAAAGGTGAGGCGCTTGGCCTTGTAGGTGAAAGCGGATGTGGCAAGACAACGACTGGCCGATGCATCTTGCAATTGTATAAACCTACAGCCGGTGAAGTTTACTTTGACGGGGTGGATGTGACTGGTTTAAACACTACCGGACTTCGTCAAATGAGAAGGGACATGCAAGTTATATTTCAAGATCCATATGGATCCTTGAATCCTCGCATGACCTGTGGGGATATAGTTGGCGAACCTTTGAAAGTTCATAAGTTGACTGATAGCAAGGGTGAGTATCGAGATAGAGTTTCGGAGTTGCTAACTACTTGTGGTCTAAGCCCGTACATGGCAGATAGATATCCCCATGAATTTAGCGGAGGTCAGAGGCAAAGGATAGGTATCGCCAGGGCTCTAGCGGTCAATCCCAGTTTCATAGTGTGCGACGAACCGGTCTCTGCTTTGGACGTATCGATTCAGGCGCAAATAATCAACCTTCTTGAAGATCTACAGGAAGACCTGGGTCTCACATACTTATTCATCGCCCATGATTTATCAGTGGTAAAACACATTAGTGATCGAATTGCCGTCATGTACCTAGGTCATATAGTCGAGATAGCAGAGAGAAACGAACTATACGATAACCCAGTTCATCCATATACCAAAGCTTTGTTGTCTGCTGTGCCGATTCCAGATCCGCTGATGGAGGCTGATAGAGAAAGGATAATATTGAGAGGGGGTGTTCCGAGCCCGATGTCTCCACCTTCGGCCTGTAGTTACGATCCTCTCTGTCCGTCACCTGATCCAGCTTGTGATGCCAATGAGCTGGTTATGAGGGAAATTTCTCCGGGTCATTTAGTTGCCCACTGCGCCCCTTGCGTTGACGAACATGGCTGCTATTGGTTTCCAAGAGAAGGGTAGGATCAAATTTACTTTCCCTTTCTTACTGTCAAGTAATAAGGAAAAAATATCATTCCACTGGGGTTAATTTTAGTTAGAAGGTATTTAGTGGGAGGTTGCTACATATGGTAAGAGTAAAACATTACTCATATGAACTAACCTTTTTTATCCAAGTATGTGCCTGCAAATAACCCCAAAATCTTCGGGGGAATATATCACTACCGTAAGGCCCCTCGGAATGAAAAATCCTGCTCTTCTGAGGTGATAAATTCTAGGAGTGCGGACTGTCCGTTTTCAGTTGCTTTTTTTGCCCTCAAGAATGCGGTTTGTATTTCTTCTGGGTCATCGACCCTTTCACTCCATCCACCCATAGCTCTAGCCATGTCTGCATAGTCCCCACCCAAATTCCTTGTCTTGTACAACTCATGTGAGGAAGCCATATGAGCCGTTTCTATGGCCATTGTTGAATTGTTAAGGACCACAGTTAAAATCGGAATACCGCTTCTAACAGCAGTCTCAAAATCCAAACCTGTCATACCGAAGGCTGCATCCCCCATGAAGTTCACAACAAATTTTTCAGGAGACGCTAATTTTGCTCCCATATTCAGTCCTAATCCTGTACCCAGACCATGCGATTTACCCCACCCCAAATAGGTGCCTGGGCCTCCTGATTTATAAAAAGGCATGATCTGGTCTCTTGGACTGCCCGAATCATGCGTCACTATGTTTTGGGATGGGTCCGTGGCTTTCATGAATTCATTTATCACTCTGTATGGAGTCATTGGAGATTCTCTGGAAGTTAATTTTTTCTCCCAACTTTTGCTCCATTCCGATTTTATTTCTCTAATCCGGTTAGCAGGGGATTCTGGCCTATCTCGAGTAGAAAGCAAATCGGAACATGCCTCTATTAACTGCCGAATGACTAATTTTGCATCCCCTTGCAAGGCATCGTCAGGCTGATAATAGTTCCCAATATCAATAGGATCATTAGTGACATGAAGAATTCTTTTTCCGTCTGGAATTGTGGTTACCATTCCATGTTTTGTGAGGCTGGTGCCTATTGCCAGTACTGTGTCACTTGTTTTCATGTAGTGGAGAACAGCACCATTCATTACGATAGATGAACTACCAAGAGATAAGGGATGGCGTTCGTCAATAGAACCTTTGCCAGCCATTGTGGTAGTGACAGGTATGTTAGTTAATTCTGCTAGTTCTTGTAACTCTTGAGACGCTCCAGAATATAACACTCCCTGCCCAGCATATATCAGAGGTGTTTTTGAGCTAAGTATGGTTTTAGCTATCCTCAGTACGGCTTCTTCCTCGGCCGACGAGCGTACAATTATCGCTTTTTCGTACCGAGATATCGTCGACGCATCGATTTCTTGCTCGGCGACGTCAATAGGTATTTCAACCATGACTGGCCCTGGACGGCCGTTTTTTAAACGAGAAAAAGCTCTCCTCATTGTGTCTGTAACTGATTCTGCTTCATTTAGTTGCTCGACATATTTTGTAACTGTATTGAAGCTATCGACTGAATTAAAATGCGGGAAGACTCTATCCCTATCTCTTCGGTGGCCAAGGGGCAAAAATAGGACTGGTACTGAATCGGCGAATGCTGTTGCCACACCCGGATAGGCATTTTCGGCTCCAGGGCCGTATTGCATCGCAAAAACGCCAGGAGGATTACCTGCAGTAATCCTCGAATAACCGTCGGCAATCCCTACCCCAACGCGTTCCTGTCTACAGATTATCGGTTTGATGCCCGATTCGGCCGCTGCCTCAATCACTGAGGTTGTAGGGAAAGCACTAAGGTATTCCACACCTTCTTTCTTTAGAATTTGTGAAATAGCATCTATTACCAACATGGCGTGCTCTCCCTAAATTTTGTACTTACAGCTAAGATGAGGCGGAGTATAACATTTCTATTACTTGCGATATGAAGATGAAGTAAATTGGGAGATTACGTTTTTTCAGTTCAACAGCATAAAATTAGCATTATGGAGGGATATTTGTAATTTATGAATAAGTCGGAGGCTGAGGATATTTTAATTCAAGTTTCTAAGGATTCCCGATTGCAGGAAGGATACCAGGGAGTTAGGTTAATCATGAGGGAAATCCTTAGGGGAGAAACGGTACCTATACACGATATATCAAGGGCGACTGGCATTCCTGTACCCGTAGTTTCAGCAACTCGTCGAGAATTGGAGAAAAGGAAACTCCTTTCGAGAAAAGGAGGCGCGATTCTGACGGACACTGGAATTAAACTTTTGAATTCTATCGGAATATTTGACACTGAAATACCTGACTTTAATTGTCAGTATGAAATCTCAGATACAGTAACCAAGTTGGCCTCTCAATTTGATGAACTGACAGGACAAAGACCTTCTCCTGATTATTCTCTGGATCAATCTCATGCGACTTCACTGACATGTTTTAAAAGGGTTATGTATTTTCATCAAAGTGACTCAATAGAGGGAAGGGATATAGCAATATTAGGGGATGATGATTTGACTTCACTTGCCATAGTTCTTTTTGCTACACGCTTCGGATTAAAAATTAATAGCCTAACTGTTTTTGATATTGATGAAAGAATATTAAACTTCATTGAATCCGTGAGCTTTAAACTTAATTTTCAAATAGGCTTGAAGAAGATTGATTTTATTGGGGAAATTCCCCCATGTTACAAAAGTACGCAGGATGTATTTATTACAGATCCCCCTTATACGGTTGAGGGTTTAACGAGGTTCATTTCTGTTGGAGCCGAGATGCTGAAAGAACGAACGAACGGTTTAGGATTTGTATCCTTTTCAAATCTTATTCCAGTGGAAAATGCCCGTTTGTTCAGAAATATAGCAAGTATGGGCCTATCACCTCAGGAGATTATCCCTTCTTTCAACGAATATGTGGGAGCCCAAAAACATGCTGGAATAAGTAGGATGGGGAAATTTTTCTCATCTGGATATCTAGAACCCACAAACCCGACTTCCCGCAACCTCATTTATACGAATTCCAAGGAGACTTGAATCTGAGGAAATTATTTCAAAATATATCAGACAGTCACAAGGTCTTAACGGTCTTTGATATTGCTTCACTGAAGGAAATATTTAGCAAAACAGGAAGGAATTCCTGGGTTTATTTTGCTCCTTACCTTGCCTGTTATAGTTTGCCCCCCGGAAGGCCTCTTTATTTGACCCGTAAGGGAGACTCATTCTTTTTGTTCCAACACATAAATGGAAAAAACTCTAATAGAATTGACCTTGTTATTCCCCCATCCATTCTGACTTCCGACACAAAGACTTACCTTTCACGTATTAAAGAATCTCTGGATCAATCAGAAATGCGTATTTTGTGGGTTGATTCTTCAGACGTTGTACACCTTCGGAATATATATGGAGACAATATCCATATAGAAAAGAGGGAGAATGAATATATATATGATCCCAACTTGGTGTTTAACTTGGAAGGTGGAATGTTTAGGGACATTAGAAAAAAAATTAATAGGGTAACTAGGAAAGCCCCCATATTTTTTCAATTAGAAAAAAATGATGTGCCTGCAGCCTTGGAAGTATTGGGGAAATGGCGCTCTGTTCAGGGGAAGAAAAATAAATTTCTGTTGGATTGGGGTTATACGCGGGCTGCACTAAATTCCATTGGTGATTTTGATACAGAAGATTTAATGGCCTGGGGGCTTGAGATAGAGAAAAAAATGGTCGGATTTTCCATGGCTGGCCCGATAAACCAAAATACGGCCTGTTTTTATGTGGCAAAGACCGTGATAGGAATCAATGGGTTGTCTGAATACCTTAGATGGAAAACTTTTGGCAAGTTGAGAAATTATAAATTAGTCAATGACGCTAGCGATCTAAATATTGATGGGCTGAAGCAATACAAACGCAAATTTAGGCCATTAGCTATGAATCCTGTGTACACGGCGACAATATAATACATAAATCAAAGTGCACACAGAATTCTGTCGTCTATCTCCCGTAGTTTGAGATGTTTTCTTCTTCTTTCGTGATCATTTCCAGTAGTACAGGCTGTCCACTGTTGGAAGCTTCTATAGCTCTTGCCATTGCTGGACCTATTTCATCGGGATTATGTATTCGCTCACCATGTGCTCCGAGACTTTTTGCGGTGTCGGAATATATACCACCCAATTCGTTACTCTTCCAGTTCTCAGTAGCGTGAGGAAAGTGATCGTAATAGTGGGTCATAACCCCATTATTCAATACAACCGTTATTGTCCCAAGTTCAGATCTGCTAGCGGTCTCTATATCCAAACCTGACATACCAAACGCAGCGTCTCCCATGACATTGATGACTATTTTATCGGGCGCAGCAACTTTGGCACCAAGTGCTAATCCTAGACCGTATCCTAGCTGTGTTGACTTGCCCCAACCTATATATGAGCGAGGGGTGAGAGCTGGCCAAAATGGAACAAGCTGATTTCTAGGATACCCAGAGTCATGAGTGACGATAGCATTTCTAGGATCCACAGCCTTCATCATCTCATTGAATACTCGATACGGGCTCATAGGGGTTTCATCTGAATTTAATCTTGGTCCCCATTCTTTCATGAATTCATCTTTTATTTTGACTATGTTTTCTTTTACCCCGTGTACATCACCCCTACCATGCTCACCTAGCTGAGATTTTGCCTCCTCAATCAGTTGCTGCAAAACCAATTTAGCATCACCGACTGCGCCGTATTCGACACGATAGTCTCTGTTAATGTCCTCTGCGGTGTTGGTAATTTGTGCTTTAGTGGCTTCTGGCGGCATTGGTGCAGTGAAGTTTGATATTGCGAAACTAGTTCCTATTCCCAAAACGAAATCTGTGTTTTGGAGGAACCTGTCGACCATTAAGGTGCCTGTATTGCCTCCGGTGCCCAATGCTAGAGAGTGATCTTCTGGGTAGGCACTTTTACCAGCGAGGGTGGTCATGACTGGTACATTGACTATCTCGGCAAATTCTATTAGCTCGTCTGTGGCTTCTGCGTATAATGTGCCTTGGCCCGCGTTTATAACAGGTGCTTTTGCCTTAAGCAAAGCGGTGACTATATCTCTTACATCCTCATTTGCTGCATACGATTTATATGAGCGACTGGGTTGGTATTCTTCCATATCTGCCGGAACCTCAGCATGAGCAACGTCACCCGGCAATTCAAGTAATACAGGACCAGGTCTTCCATTTCGCAGATGAGTGAATGCTTGGCTAACCATTTCTGGTATTCGTTCGATCGTGTTTATACGACCTGCCCATTTAGTTATGTGTTGGTAATTTGGGATTGCGTCAAATCCGGGATGGACTCCCACCCTTCTTGCAGTAGATCCTCCCGGTATTAGCAACATGGGTACATTATCAGCATAAGCTTGTGCAACGCCTCCAAATGCATTTTCTGCACCTGGGCCGTGTTGCATGGTAAAGACCCCGATCTTGTTACCATTGTGGATCCGGCTGTATGCGTCAGCCATATTTACCCCCGCTCGTTCTTGTCTGCAGAGAATGGGTCTGATTCCCTCCTGTGAGCAAGCCTCAATCAAAGTTTGGGCCGGAAAGCAGGAAATCCATTCGGTTCCTTCTTTTTTCAGTAAGCTGGCCATTAATTGGTCACCGTTCATGTAACATCTCCTAAATTATTTCTGCTTTTTGATTATTGTCTAATAAATTTTTGTATTCGTCTTCCTTCCAAAACCTCTCCAACATAGATATCCTTTGAAGAGTCCACAGCAATACCGTGAGGAGCGATGAAATGACCTGCGGAAGGGCTACTTTCATCAGCCCACCGGCTGATCAAGTTCCCTTCTGCATCTAATATTGAAATTCTGTGTTGCAACTCTGATACGTATGCTTCTCCATCTGGTCCGAAGGCTATATCGGTTGGTTGTAAGAATCCATCCCATATAAACATGAATTCCCCATCTTGATCGGTAAATTGGATTCTATGGTTTTCGCGGTCACAAATTGCTAGTAGCCCATCTTTGTTGAGGCCTATTCCATGGGGTAAATGGAAATCCATTGGATTATCTTTTCCTGCTTCACCCCAAGTATCTAGTAATGCCCCATCTGGTGAGAACTTATGGAATCTACAATTTCCGTAACCATCAGACACGAAAATATTACCGTCATCAGCAACAACTACCCCCGTCGGCAAATTAAAAGGTCCCGCCGGGTGCGGAACTACCATTAGATTTCCGCTGTAGCCAGTATTTGATTCAACATTGTAGGTGCCGAGAGTGAGTAGAAGTGTTTGGTCTGGACTATATTTAAGGACAACATGGGCGTCACGGTCAGCAAAATAAAAATTTCCATCTGGTCCTATATGCATTCCATGGGGGTTGGAAAATTTAACGTCCCATGATTTCAAAAAATCCCCATTTTTCTTAAATATCATGACCTGGTGTTCACTTCGGTTATAGAGGTAGACATTATCTTCCCTATCTACGGCTACCCCTGCCACCTGATTGAATTCGTACCCCTCTGGCAACCTGCCCCAATCTTGATCGACTTCGTATGTATAGTCCCCACTACCGTATGGCATTATGAGATTCTCCTCTATATTGACTAATCTAGATCAATCTATGATTTTGTTATCGTAGCAAGAACCCATACTTTAGGTTTATATGTGGGATTGGTCAAGAACAGTCTAAATTAAGGCTTCCTTTGCTGCATTTTCCCCGGCTATTTTCCCAAATACTGCACCGGACATTAAACCGGATCCTCCCGGGTAGTTGTTGTAAAACAACCCTCCTGTGAGTTCCCCCGCGGCGTAAAGCCCAGGTATGGGCATATCAGAATTATCTTGGACTTGTGTGTTCGTATCTATTTTTAGACCACCAAATGTAAATGTTATTCCACAGGTCACGGCATACCCCAAATAAGGAGGTTTATCTAATTTTTGCGCCCAGTTGGACTTTGGAGGGGTAATCCCTTCAGTGTGCTTCCCGTCAAGGGCAGTGGGATTAAAATCACCTTCTTGTACTGCTCCATTGAATTCTTGAACAGTTATTTGCAGCTGCCCGGGATTAATATCTAATCCGGTGGCCAATTCTTCGATTGTCTTGGCTTCCACCATCGTCATTTGGGGAATAAAATATTCATCTCTTAGTAAATGTTTAGTCTTCTGATCAAAGAGCTGAAAGGCAACCCTTTGAGGTTGGTTCAATATTTCGCGGCCGTATTTTGCATATGTGTAGTTTCTCAAATCGGCACCTTCATCGACAAATCTTTCTCCATCAACATTGACTATCAACCCAAAGGGGTAAGAGTGCTTTTGGAATAGGTCTGCGACATTTCTATCACCGTGAGGCGGTGCATTTAGATCCCATGCAACCGCATGGCACCCACTCCAGTGCCCATGCGATTGTGCCCCAATTCGGAGAGCCATATTTATGCCATCTCCGGTGTTATATTGGGTTCCTCTAACCTTGGCGAGTTCCCAACCTGGTCCTAAATACCTGGAGCGCATCTCTGTGTTCGCCTCAAAGCCTCCACAGGCAAGCACAACGGATTTACAGGAAATTTTCTCATATCCAGATTTTGATTTCGCAATGATTCCTTCAATATGTCCTTCTTGATTGATTGACAAATCTGTACCACTAGTTTGATACAGAACTTCAATATTCTCTCGTTCAACTAATTCAAAAAGCCTATCTGACAATCCTTTGCCTCCACCGACCGCTTCGACAATCAACCCTCCCCAGAATCTTTGTTTACCTTCATGCTCAAAAGCTTGTCTGCCGTAAGCAAGAATCCATGGAACTCCTTGATTTCGCATCCAAAGCATGGTTGGGAATGATTGAGAGGTTAGTACTTGAAGTAAGGAAGGGTCTGATAAGCCTTCAGTAACTCTCATGACATCGGAATAAAACTCAGATTCTTTGTAAGACCCTACATCAATGTTTTGTTTTTCTTTTGATGTTAGGTCTGGTAATAATTCTGAAATATCTTCTATTCCGTTGTATGCAAATCGGAAAAGCCCACCTGTGAAATAGGAATTACCCCCTCGTAGGTGTTCAGGAGCTTTTTCAAGGATCGCCACTTTCACACCTTTTGATGCAGCGGACAGTGCTGCAGTTAAGGCGGCATTTCCGGCCCCCACTATCACTACGTCATAGTTTTTTTCGGGAGATGTCATTGTTTTGCCTTTTTCATTGGGTTGTTGATGGGGTCAATTGGATATTTTTGTTTCCCCAGCCAATGTAATCTAACCTTACCGGATTTTCAAACTCTTATATTCTAAATGAATCAGGTGTGAAATAATTGATTGAAAATAGCCTTCATTCCGGTTGACCGGGTTCCCTTACCAAAGATATAGTGTTTGCTTGAATTGTTGCTTTGAATGGATATCCTGAGGCGTGCTATGGACTTTAAAGTAGCTACCTTGCTCAAGGCGAGTAGTGGTCATAAAAAGTTGGAAAGTGTAAGCAGTACCATCGAAGTGGATTGGTCTGAATTTAGATGCGATGTTGATGGTTCAGTTTTATTGACCAAGACTGATGTGGGAGTATGGGTGAGTGCTTGTCTTTCGGCTAAAATAGGTAGGCAATGCGGAAATTGTTTAGATTCATATGTTGAATCTATGGGCTTGACGATAGAGGAAGAATACTTCCCATTGGTTAATTTAGTTACTGGTGAGAGAAATGAATTAGAAGAAATAGATGGGGATAATTTTTATATCGGAGAGGATAATGTACTAGATTTATCCGATGTGGTGCGGCAATATGCTTCTTTGCACTCATCTATCAGTTCGAAATGCATGAAATATTGCAAGGGGTTGTGCATAGATTGCGGTATAAATCTTAATAAAGAAAAATGTAACTGTAGAAATAATAAAAAGAATACTAAATTGGCTGCTTTATTAGAGTCTTTTAGACCAATGAATTAAGAAATAAGGGAATTAACATGCCACCACTACCTAAGAAAAAACACTCCAGCAAAAGGAAAGGCGGTCGGAATGCACATAACGCTATAAAACCTGCCTCACTTTCTAATTGCCCCCAATGCCATCTCCCTCGGATGCCGCACAGGGCTTGTTCGAGCTGTGGCACATATAATGGCCGTAACGTGACCGGCTCTGATCAACCAGTTGTATAAATCTCGACCGTAACTTACTAAAGGACATTAATATGACACTTCCCTTTGCAAGAAATTCCAAGACAGCTTTTCTCTTTCCTGGTCAAGGTGCCCAGTCTGTAGGAATGGGGTTGGAACTCTACGAAGGTTCGGATTCAGGCAGGGAAGTGTTTGAGATGGTCGATGAAGCTTTAGGTAGACCTCTATCTAAAATCATGTTTGAAGGTCCAGAAGAGTATTTGCGGGAAACCAAAAATGCACAACCTGGAATAATGGCAGTGAGTTTGGCCTGTATGGTAGCGATGAAGGAAAATATTTCACAAGAATCCATGCCTGTTCCATATCTAATGGCAGGGCATAGCCTTGGCGAGTACACAGCCTTAGCGGCTTCAGGGGTCCTGTCAGTTATGGACACGGCTTTACTAGTACAAGAACGTGGGGAACTTATGCAAGATGCTTGCGATTCAAACCCAGGTACCATGGCCGCAGTTTTGGGGTTGGAAGAAATGGTTCTACAAGAAATTGCGAGGGAATCTGGGGTATATATATCAAATATAAACACCGATGAACAGATAGTGATAAGTGGAGAAAAAATCGCAGTAGTTAGAGCTATGGATATGGCGAATGCTAGAGGAGCGAAAAAAGTAATCCCTTTGAAAGTTGGAGGGGCTTTTCATTCTGGATTAATGGAGCCGGCAAAGGCTGGTCTCATGGAATTCATAGATGGGTTGAAATTCAATGACCCTGAAGTTCCTATTGTGGCCAACTGCACAGGTAAGCCTCTCCAAACAGGTGAGGAAATAAAGGGAGAATTGATAACTCAAATCTCAGGATGCGTGCAATGGAAAAAATCTGTTGATTTCATGATAAAGTCAGGGATAACAAATTTTCTCGAGATAGGTCCGGGGCGAGCTTTAGGGGGAATGGTAAAAAAGATTGATAGAGCTGCGAATGTATCCAGCATCAATGATATAGATTCTATTGTAGCAATTAGCAGGAATTAGCGAAGAGTCCCTATAAATGGATTATAACCCCAGTATCTCAAGTAGAAGAGAAGCCAGAGTGTTGGTATTACAAGCCTTGTGTGAATATGACTCTGTGGGTCATGACGCAACAGAGGTCCTTGAGAGGGGTTTCAACGAATATAAATCCGAGAACAACTCTCACATATTTGCTGGTGACATAGTTGCAAATGTACTTGAAAACTTTGCCTCAATGGATACCATAATTAGTGAGTTAGCTCCAGAATGGCCTTTGATGCAAATAGCAATAGTGGACCGTAACATTCTTCGGATGGCAATCGCAGAATTAGTATGGTGTAAAGACAAGGTTCCTGAAAAGGTGGTTCTTAACGAAGCCGTGGAGCTGGCGAAAAGATTTGGGTCAGAGAGTTCTCCTAGCTTTGTTAATGGGGTTCTTGGATCCTATATGAAGGTTGGTATCGCTGTTTAGGACGTAACAAATAAAAATGGAGGCATTAAATGTCGCTACTTGAAAAAGTTCAAGCTGTTGTAGCTGAAAAATTAAGCGTGGATGAGGCTGAAGTTTTACCGGAAGCTTCGTTTACAGATGATTTAAATGCAGATTCATTGGACTTGGTTGAATTGATAATGGCTTTTGAGGAAGAATTTAGTTCTGATGATGTTGAAATAGAAATATCTGATGAAGACGCCGAATCGATAACCACAGTTCAGGCAGCCATTGATTACCTGCGGGATAATGGTGTAGAGGACTAGGTCACTCTCACGATCTATCTGCACTCATAAATAGGCGAGAAGTTCCCTAGGATTTTTAGGATACTGCTGGCCTTGTTAATATCCCTCTTTAAACTTTCCTTATATTGACTTAGGTCTTTATAATGCGCTCATTTACTATCATTGATAATTAGGGGTGATTCCATGAGGGCAGCTGTATACAAAGGGAAACAAGAACTTGTTGTCGAAGACTTACCCGTTCCTGAGCCTGGACCAGGAGAAATTCTGGTAAAAGTTAGCCATAGTGCCATTTGTGGAACTGATGTCCATGCTTTTCTTTATGATATTGCTCCACCTGGCGCTGTGATGGGTCATGAATTTAGCGGTACTGTTGCCGCTGTGGGCCCCGGAGTTGATAAGTGGAAGGAAGGTGATAGAGTCATTGGAGGTGGAGGGACACCTCCACCAGGATCAGAAGCCCCGCTGAGAAGGCAAGAACAATACAACTATCGATTAGAAGGATTTTCCGACACCCGGAAAAGGGGATATGCTGAATTCACTTTGTTAAATGATTGGGCTCCTTTAGCGATTCCCGACAATGTTAGTGATTTAAAGGCGGCATTAACTGAACCTTGTTCTGTTGCAGTCAGGGCGGTCAGACTGTCAAATATGAAATTAGGTGACGTAGTAGCTGTCTTGGGTGCGGGTCCCATTGGATTACTAACTATGCAAGCTGCGAGAGCAGCTGGAGCCCGAAAAATAATAGTTTCAGAACCCTCAGCCACCCGTCGGGAGACTGCTTTACGATTGGGTGCTGATGCTGTTGTTGACCCATCTTGTGAGGATGCAATCTCCTCAATAATTAACTTGGCAGACGGAAATGGCCCTCACGTTGTATTTGAATGTGCGGCTGCCCCTTCTACCTTGGATGCGGCTCTTAATATGGTTCGGAAAAAAGGGAGTGTTATGCTCGTTGCTTTAGCTTGGGAAAGTGTGCCAATGCTCCCAGTTGATTGGGCAGGAAAAGAGATTCAATTAAACACTACTTTTGGCGCAGAACCTTATGACTGGAGAGTAGCTCTCGATTTGATATCTAATGGCAAAGTTGACCTGGAACCAATGCTGCTGGACACGGACCTTCTAACTCTAGATGGTATACAGGAGGCTTTTGAAGCGCTAATAAAACCATCTACTCAGGTGCAAATGGTTGTAAGATTTTAAGTTATTCTTAGAGGGAACTAATGTATTCGTCCAGTAATACCGCGGCGGCGGCCGAGTCAATAATTCCTTTGTTTCCTGCCTTGCTGATGTTTTTATAACCAGACTCTTTAAGCCGTATTTTTGCTTCGATAGTCGTCATTCTTTCATCTGCCGTTTGAATGGGTATCTCAATGGATATTTTCAACTCATTAATAAATGCCTCCGTTATTCGCGCCTGGGTACCCAATTTTCCAGAAGGTAAATAAGGCATACCGACTAAGATTAAGACAATAGCTCTATCTGAACATATTTCTTTAATTTCGGATATTGAATTTTTCCGGGGCAGACTATTTAGTGGAGTCGAAATCGTCTGTGTGGGATCGCTGGCAGCTACCCCTATACGAACATTACCCACATCTAGAGCCAAAATACTTCCAGCGTTCAGAGGTTACCTTCCTTCAGACAGGTCTGAAATTATACTGGGAACAATGGACAAAGCTTCCTTTAATTTACTCGAATCTTTTCCGCCGGCTTGGGCCGATTCTGGTCTTCCACCGCCTCCCCCGCCGATTATTTTGGCCACTTCCCGCACTATGTTTACTGCGTTCATTCCTTTTTCGACTAAGTCGGGAGTTACCATGCAAACTATCATTGGGTTTTCGTTTACTATAGAACCTATAGCAACGACACCTGTTCCTAACTTGTCTCGCAGCCAATCTCCAGTTGATCGTAATAATTCTGCGGATGGATCCTCTGTAATCGATGTTAAAACCTTGATGTCGTTGACTATTTGTACTTCATCTAACAAAGCTGAGGCAGCTAAGGCCGACATTTGCCTTTCCAATTTTTGGATTTGATTATTAGCCGAAGATATCTGGTCTGAGAGAGCCATTATCCTGTTTTCCATATCTGACGGAGTGGTTTGCAGTATGTCCGCGATTCTAGAATCACGTTGCATGTTTTGCCATACAAGTCTCTCTGCTTCTCTGCCACTGATAGCTTCTATTCTTCTCATTCCTGCGCCAATACTCGATTCACCCAAAACATATACAGCTCCGACTTCACCGGTTTGGTTCACGTGCGTTCCTCCACATACTTCAAAACTAAAAGTATCCCCGTTTGCGATTTCTACCAACCGCACTGTTTCTCCATATTTATCCCCAAAAAAAGCTAAAGCACCCTTTTCAATTGCCCCCCTATAGGTATCCTCACTCCTATTAATCTCTGCGTTATGCCTTATTTTTTCGTTGACCAGGAATTGTACCTGCCACATCTCCTCTGGAGTAACAGCCTTTATATGGCTGAAATCAAAACGGAGTCTGGACCCAGTCACCAGAGACCCAGCCTGTCTTACATGGGGCCCAAGCACATGCCTCAACGCGGCGTGCAACATATGGGTAGCAGTATGATTCCTGGCGGTGTCGTCTCTTCTTATTGGGTCGACGTGGCTCTGTACTGTGTCCCCGATTGAAATGGTTCCTTTTGATAAAATTCCGTAATGCACAATGAGCCCGGGGATTGCCTCTTTTGTGTCGTGAATCACAATTTCACATTCAGAGTTACCAACGGTGCCGCCATCCCCTACCTGCCCTCCACCCTCGGCATAAAAAGGAGTTTCCTGTAAAACCAACTGTAGTTCTTGACCTTGGGGGACTTCAGTAACAGACAGACCCATTGAAATCAATCCAACTACAACGCTTTTACCGTCCAGTGTTTCGTATCCGGTGAAATTAGTATTCCCGACCCCTAATTCTTCGTATAAACGGACTCGCGCGTGATCACCATCAAATTGTGCGTGAGATCGGGCCCGATCTTTCTGGGCTTCCATCTCTTTTTGGAAACCAGCCATATCCACTGTAATATTTTTCTCGGTTGCTATTTCCTCAGTCATTTCCACTGGGAATCCGTAAGTGTCCCAGAGCCTAAAAACTAGGTTTCCTTCCAAAGTAGAAGAATCTTCCATTGCTTCCTCTAACATGGTAAATCCATTCTCGAAAGCCTGTTGGAATCTTTCCTCCTCTAATGTCAAGACACTTAGAATAAATTCCTTATGGGTGTGTAGTTCAGGGTAGGTTACTCCCATTTTTTTAATGACAGATTCAGAAATGGATGGCATGAAGGATTCCTGCAATCCAAGCTTTCGGGCAAGCCTGATTGCTCTTCGAATAACTCGCCTTAGTACATAACCTCTGCCTTCGTTACCTGGAACTACTCCATCAGCTGTCAAGAATGTGGAACTTCTCGTATGTTCTGCAATTGCCCTAATCGCATAGTCAGTTTCCAAATCTTTTCCGTATTCGTGCCCGCTGATAGAACAAACTTGAGTTATAAGAGAAGAAAATAGATCTGTCTCGTACATTGTTTCTGCATCTTGCATCACAATGGTAGCTCTTTCCAATCCCATTCCAGTGTCAATACACGGGGCAGGTAAATTTTCTCTTGTTCCGTCAGGGTGATGGTAGTATTGCATGAATACCAAGTTCCATAGTTCCACGAACCGAGTACATTTCTCCTTAGTGGACATTATATTTTCACAGTTAGGGGCGCAGTCGGTTTGGAGGCAGCCTCTATCTGATCCGAAGTCATAATGTAATTCACTACATGGCCCGCAAGGCCCTTCACTTCCTTGTATGGGAGGGCCCCACCAATTGTCATCATCACCGAATCGGTATATACGTTCCTTGGGCACTCCGATGTTTTCCCACATTTCCTGAGCTTCATCATCTGTGTGATGGATAGTAATGAAAAATCTTTCCTCTGGAAGATTTAATTTATCAGTCAGAAATTCCAAGGCATATTCAATGGCTTCTTTTTTAAAATAGTCCCCTATACTAAAGTTACCTAACATTTCAAATAATGTATTGTGAGTAGCATCTCCGACAATATCTATATCTGGAGTTCTGAAGCATTTCTGAGAAGAGGTCAATCTTTGTCTTGGAGGAGTTTGTTGGCCAGAAAAATATGGTTTAAATTGATTCATTCCGGCAATTGTTAGTAAAAGGGTAGGGTCACCGACGGGTATTAAAGATGAGCTTGGTACTCTGAGATGTCCTTTACTCTCAAAGTATTCTAGAAAGGATTCTCTTATTTCATCACTAGTCATTTTATTGGTCATCCAACTACTCGTTTGCATAATGGGCACTAATACTCTTTGGTGAAGTCATCAGGATCTGGCTTAACTGGCAAAATTATATCGCAGTGTTTTTAATGTCGCTTTCGACGATATTAGGATTTGATATCTGAAACACATCTAAATCCCAGATTCCCGGTGGAACTATCTGGTGTATTTGCACTTCTAGCGGCCACCCGATATCGATTACAATAGGATTCGTGACATAAGTACGACCCCCCTTTTATGGTTTTTGATGTGCCGAAATTAGGGCCCTTAGGGTTATGTTTGGCATCTATATCGTTGAGTGAGTTACTGAACCAATCGTGCTGCCATTCCCAAACGTTCCCGACTACGTTATACAAACCGTAGCCGTTTGGAGGGTAACGTTTGGCTGGAGCAGTCCCTGTAAATCCATCATCTTTCGAGTTTGTGGTTGGGAATTCTCCTTGCCATATATTGCACATGTGCTGGCCTCCCGGATGGAGCTCGTCTCCCCAGGGGTATAACCGTTGTTCTTGGCCGCCCCTTGCTGCAAATTCCCATTCAGCTTCAGTTGGCAGACGTTTTCCATAATGGGATGCAAATTCAGTTGCGTCGTTCCATGAGATATGGACTGCAGGGTGGTTCATTCTAGTTTTTATATTGGAACCTGAACCTTCTGGGTGCTTCCAAGACGCCCCGTCAACTTTTCTCCACCACGGGGTACCTGGGGGAGACTGGTTGGCCGAACCCGCATTTTTAGGCGAAATAAACTGGTAAAACACAAATGACCAGCCAAATTTTTCAGCGTCGGTTTTATATTTTGTTTCTTTTGCGAAATCAGCAAAATTCTTATTTGTAACAGCTGTAATATCAATTAGGAAAGAATTCAGACTCACTTTTTTTATCGGTCCCTCCCTATCACCCGGGAAGCTGAATTCGTAATCGGTGCCCATTTGAAATGTCCCACCTGGAATAGTGGCCATGTTTTCCGGATTAATATTTTTCGTCTGAGATTTCGGTGTGTTTTTAATTTTGGAGGGATGAAAGGGCAGTTTGGATTCCCTTGAAGCCGTGCAACAGGGGCTCATTTCAGAATGTATATCAGACATATTTGTGCTTCTTAGCTTGGGTTGGAGATTTGTTGACACTGTTTGTGAAAGAGTATACTATCCGCCGTGCTATGGAAAATAAACTCTATGATAATTCACACATGTCTTACTATTATTTTAGTAGCTTAAGTCAGCTGCCGATAAAGGACTTGTGTAAACTCTAGGAATATATCCAAAGTCAGACAGAAGGCCACAATCGGTAGCGATTGGGGCTTTTTTTTTTGCTTTATGATTTATTGATAAAGTCAAAAGATATTACAAAAATATTCAATTCAAAAATTAAGGATAAAAATGAACAGTCAAAAAAGTCATGTCCAAGGATTGGGATTTTCTTCTAATCATTTGTTTAGCCCTCTCGAGCTAGTGGACAGGTTCCCTAGATCCGATGAGGCGGCTTCAACCGTTCAAAATGCTAGAAGAACAATAAAGGACATCCTCCATGGGGATGACGACAGAGTGATGATAATAACGGGGCCTTGTTCTATTCATGATGAGGAGGCTGCTCTGGATTATGCTCGAAGACTAATCGAGCTGAGAAACCGCCTTAGTAAGAAAATATTTGTTGTTATGAGAGTATATTTTGAGAAGCCCAGAACAACGGTAGGTTGGAAGGGCCTGATAAATGACCCTGGACTTGACGAGACATTTGATATCTCACAAGGATTACAACGAGCAAGGAGATTGCTGCAGGAAATTAATGACATGGGAATGCCCGCAGCTTGTGAATTTTTGGATCCTGTAGTCCCGCATTATTTTGAAGATTTAGTCTCTTGGGCTGCAATAGGTGCAAGGACGACTGAGAGTCAAACTCATAGACAAATGGCGAGCGCTATCGGTATTCCGGTTGGGTTCAAGAATGGTACCGACGGAAGTTTTGAGACTGCAGTAGATGGTATATTGGCAGCTCGGAACCAGCATTCATATGTTGGTACTGGACCTGATGGGCACGTTTGTGTTTTAAGAACTGATGGCAATCCAGATGGTCATCTGGTGTTGAGGGGGGGGAAATTAGGTCCCAACTATGATTCAGAATCAATAAAGTTGGCCAGTGAAGTTTTATCCAATGGAGATTTGGACCAACGGTTAGTAATTGATTGCAGCCACGGTAATTCCAATAAGGATCATGAAAGACAGCCTTCGGTGTTTGAAGATGTTATTGCACAACGAGCAGGTGGGAACAATAGTATTGTGGGAGTGATGCTTGAAAGCAATATAAATTCGGGAAGCCAGAAATTCGGTAATGACCCAGGTACATTGGAATATGGGGTATCGATCACAGATGCTTGTGTTGGTTGGGATAAAACCGAAGAAATAATGCTATGGGCTGATAACGCACTTAGCTCGTAGCGGTGAAGACGAATTTATACGGGTTAGGGGTATAACTGCAATTTCACATTTGGTGTGTGAACAGATGTTCCGGTGATTTTCTATACCTCGTTATAGTGGATTTTTTCTCAGCTTACCCCATACGTACATTCCCAATTTACTCCCACCAACTAGGTGCAGGTGTGCATGCTCCTGGGATTGCATACCGTCCACTCCAAAATTGGATAGAATCCTATACCCAGATGGGCATCTTTTCTGACCTATCTCGTTGGCAAGAAATCCGATGTCAGATATCAAGTTTTTTGACGACCATAAATTAGATTGGTTCATATGTAATCTGGGAACAAAAAGGAATTGAGTTGAAAACCATTTAAGATTATTCTCAAATACCACAAAATCTTTTTCCTCATGGTGGAAAGTTGCAGGTTCCTGCCCGGAAATGATTTTGCAGAAAATACAGTCTTGATCTATTGTCATTTAAAAGTGTGGTTCCTGTGTCTATCGAGTTCTACCCATTCTGTAATCTGGAGCTTGTATGTTTAGAATTTGGCCTATTTTGGCGTCTTGAATTCTGGAAGCTTGTGCACTTCTACCAGCTATGTCGGTGAAATCTGTCCTCGTGGTTATAATCGTTGGAAGCCTGTGATTATGTCGGTAAACCAAAAGATGGTAAATTGTTTTTTGAGACCAATCTGTGTCTTGTTCATTGCCCAAGTCATCTAAAATCAATAATGAGGAATCCTTAACCCTGTCAAATATACGGGATGAATTAAGTGAACTGTCTGGAGAGAATCCAGATCTCAATTCATCCATCAATTCTGGTACGAATGCAAAGAAGACATCCTCGCCAATTGATTTCCGATAGTTTCCTATAGCAACTGCTAAATGGGTTTTACCCACTCCTGAGTTATCACTATAGAAGGTGAGCCATCCATCTGGGGTCTGACTGTATTTCTTGGCACTTTCATACACTGGGTCTAAATTGGAATTTCCCCTCCTTCCTTTTGGGTTAAAGGTATCGAAGTTCATCTGTGAAAGTTCTTTAGGAATGGCTCCTAGGGAAGATATTTCGTCATAATTACTAATTCTTGAATCCGTTGTGACTATATCGCAAAGATTTGAATCGTATATTCTGCTTTTGATAAAAGGGTCTAAGGAATCGATTTCTTCAGACGTGGTCAAAACGGTGGGGAGTCTCCCGTTTGATCGATGATTGAGGATCTGATTCAATTTCTCGGCCGACCAACTACTTACGCTGTGGTCAGTTATGCCGTCCAAAATTAATATTGGAGCATTTTTTACCTGGTCAAATAAATCATCGTATTCAAAGTCTAAATTATTTGAATAGCTAGCTCTGAGATGATCCATTAAATCAGGCACATATATAAAGAATGCCGGTTTGCCGGTCGAAATACATCTGTTGGCTATCGCTGCAGAAAGGTGGGTTTTGCCGGAACCATGTGGGCCATTGATCAATATCCAGCCGCTCGGATGTTCTGAATAATTGGAGCAGTTTACGAAAGCCTCACGAAAGACGTCACCTCCATTTTGTTGAGTTGGCTCATTTTTCAGATCTAAGGTTTCAAAGGTGTAGCGTGAGAGGGATCCTAAGTTACTATAGGAAAGTAGCCTAGTCGTCATTTCTTCCTGTTTTACATTTTTTCGGCAAGCACAAGATTTTATGGATCCGAAGTCTTGGTGGCCAGTTGGAAGTTTGGGTGTAAGCCATCCTTTGTCATTACATATATCGCAATTTATAGGTGGATCTAGATCTATATCTTTAGAGAGGTCGTTGCTTCTGTTGGCTTTAAATGTATCTAGCTTTGCCAGAATGCTTCCTAGATTCTCCATTTTGTTTTCCCTCTATTTCCCACCGTTCTAGTATTCTTGAAATATATCTCCAATTTCTTGAATTGAGAGATACTGCTTCTGCTATCGCTTCCTCTATCCATTCAACTGGGTATTTTTGTTCCGCTTCCCCGATTTTTTCTGCCACAATCGGAGTTAATATACCAATATTCTGTTCGTAAAGAGAATATATATTTGGTCTATCTTCCCCCGTTTCCCAGGGCTCAAAGTCGGATTGGTGTTCCAAATCCGGCATTTTTTTCATTGATTGTCTTTCAAATTCCGTGTTCAGGAAGTATGCAGATGTTCCTATATCTTTCCTGTTGATTTTAATTAATATTTTTCGTTTTGTTGAAGATTCCAAAGACTGAATTATATTTGTTTTCCGGTTATTCAGATCCATCGAGCCCAGGCCGATTGAAAGAACACGATCTGCAAGTAATTCGTCTACGGATACATATCTCTCTAACCCTTTTTTATTGTGTAATAGACGGATAATTCGGAGAATTATTTTTAGCTCAGTTATATCTTGTATTTCCTGTAATAATTCCCCGAATACAGGAGCAGGAACGGGTATGTATCTCACTCCTTTTATGAAACCTTGAAATGCCATTATGCACTTACTGAGTCTTGTTGATAAATTTCTAAATTCTCAAATTTAACAAAACGTTCTTGAAAATAAAGCTTTATTCCCCCCGTTCGACCATTTCTATGTTTGGCCACTATTATGTCTGCAATGTTGGCTGGATATTCTTGAGTGGGATATCGTTTTTCCCAAGCCTCAGGGTCAACATACCTGTCTTCACGATGTATGAAAGCAACTACATCAGCGTCTTGCTCTATGCTGCCACTTTCTCGTAAATCAGATAACATGGGTCGGTGATCTGGACGCTGTTCAATGGCTCGACTTAGTTGTGAGCAAGCCAATACAGGCACGTTGAGATCTCTCGCCATTCCCTTCAATGATCTTGATATTTCACCCATCTCCTGAACCCTGTTGGCATTCCTACCACCACTGCCATTTATTAACTGTAAATAGTCCACTATTATTAAATCAAGGCCCCTCTCAGCCTGGAGGCGTCTGGCTTTGCTACGCATCTCAACGATCGTTTGAAAAGGAGTGTCGTCAATATATAGAGGGAGGTCGGAAAGATTACCAATTGCATCAAAGAGTCTTTGCTCTTCCATTTCATTGATTAACTGAAGCCGCAATCGATGGCTATCTACATGCGCTTCACTGGAAAGAAGCCGGAGAGCTATCTGTTCGGCACTCATTTCTAGACTGAAAATACCAACATTATTACCATTAGCCGCTGCTGCTGCTGCCATGTTAAAGGCCAGCGTACTTTTTCCGAGGCTAGGCCTCGCAGCCACTATCAATAGATCAGATCGCTGCATTCCCCCTCCCAAAAGTTGATCAAATTGATTGTAACCACTTTGAACAGGTGCCAACGTGTTTATGTCCGGTTGAAGGCTTTCGGCCATGTAGTTATCTAGGACGTCACGTAATGCTGCGAAATCCCTTGTTCCTCGTTCAGAACGAATGCCGAAAAGAAGCTCTTCTGCCCGGTTTAATGATTCGTTGGTGTCTGGGGAACTTTCATACCCTATGTTCGCAATTGAGCCGGCAGCCTGCACAAGCTGCCGCATAATGGATGTTCTTTGTACTATCTGAGCGAAATGCAGTATGTGAGCTGGACTTGGTACCTCATTGACCATATCTGATAGATGAACCGACCCTCCTATAGAATCCAATTGTTCTTGGAGAGATAATTCATGAGCTACAGTTACTTGGTTTATGACCTCATTTCTGCCAGCCAAATTCAAACAAGCCTCAAAACAGTAGCGGTTTTTTTCTAGGTAAAAATCATTTGGTTTCAATATAGAAGATACTTTTGACAAGGAATCTCCGTCTAGTAACAAAGATCCTATGACTGAGTGTTCAGCTTCGATATCATGTGGCAGAGTTCTATCGGTGTACAACCCAATCTCCCGGGGTCCAATTTGGCGTATGGGCTGTCGATTATGACATGATCACTTCCACGCAATCAAGTCGAATTGCTATCGACAATTCGGTTTCTGGTTACTCTTGGGAGTCTTCCCCTGATTCGGCTTCTGTACTATCACTTTCGACGTGATTAGCGGAAGGTGCCGAAACCTCTTCAACTATATCTGAGTTCGAGGTATCTTCGGGATTACTACCCGAATCACCTTCGGGTGACAGTTTTTCTTCATTCGACTCTTCGTTTTCTTCAGCAACCATCTCAAAAGGGTCGGTACCGGTGGCGTAAACGGTGACTTTAATTAGAGCATTCACATCGGTGTATAGCCTTAGGGGAACTTCATATGTCCCGACTTCTCTTATCGGATCATCAAGCCGCACTAATCTTCGTTCAATTCCTATGCCAGTCTCTTCTACCAATGCATCAGCTACCATAGTCCCAGTCACAGATCCGTAAAGCCGGTTATTGGATCCAGCTCGCATTTCAATGCGTATTTCTGTGCCATCTAAAGTTTCAGCCAAATTTTTCATTTCATCTAGCCGATACGTTCTGGAAATGGCAGCGTCCTTTGTTAATTTATGAATTCGTTGTAGGTTGTTGTGGGTGGCGGGTGCGGCAAGATTTTTAGGAATAAGGTAATTCCTCGCAAACCCATTTTTCACTTCCTTAATTTCTCCCCCTAACGCAACCCCTTCAACATCTTCAATAAAGACAACTCTCATTATTAATATTCCTATAACCCATAAGTCGGATCGTATTTATGACGGGTTTGTGTTTGGTTCTTCGTGTTTGACAAGAGCGGGAATTATAACATACAGGCTTATAGTTTTTACTGAATTACTGGGAGTCAGTAGGTTCCTCAATGATGCGATATTCCCCTTCTACGACATCAGTTTCTTTTTGTCGATTTTCTTTCATGTTGGAATTTTTTATTGTATCGGATAATTTTTTTAGTGGGCCAAAAATCATAAAAATTATTATGGAGCCCACGAGGATAATAATGTCATCTAAAAACCCTAGGATGGGCAGCATGTCAGGGATGATGTCAAATGGTAAGATGACGTAAGCAAGACCTAGGGCGGGTAGAAGCTTGTATTTGATAGGGATTCTTCTATCAAGCATTAATTTTAAGAAAATTATTGGTAGTCGTCCCATGTTTTTCGCTTTGGGTGTTATTTATTTATTTATGTCTTTCTTAGATTTTATTATATTTCTGGATTTAAAACTTCTTGAGGTTATCATTTAGGTGAAAAATTGATAGTTTTTTTGGAAGGAAAAGATGAATTCAGGCTTTCAGAGCGAGTATCGGAGTTTCGCCTAACAGTAACCCCGCAGGAAATGTCAGATATTAATACCACCATGTTAGATGGGAATATTGTAACCATAGAGGAGCTGTTGACATCATTATCCACAGTTCCCTTTATGGCTGATAGGCGGTTAGTTATTGTGGAAGGATTACTTAATAGGCTGGGCGGTGGCGATAAAAGATCTGCGGGTTCAAAAAAAGATTTAGCTGAGTGGGTTAATTTACCAGATTTGTTGAAGGATCTGCCTCCTACAGCCAATTTACTGCTAATTGAAAGGGAATCAATACCTTCTAATAAGTTCTTGTCCACTGTTCTTAAACTCGGGCAGGTTGAAAAATTTTCACTTTTGAGGCATCGGGACTTAGTGGAATGGATAAATGCCCGTTGTGCGAAATTGGGTCTCGATATTGAACGCAACGCAGTAGCTCTTATAGCGGATTCTGTAGGAAGTGAATTGCGTTTAATCGATTCTGAATTAAATAAAATCAAAATCTACTCGCGTGGTCGTTTAATAACTAGAGAAGACATAACCCTTATGGTGCCTTACGTGCGACAGCAAAATGTCTTTAGAGTTGTCGATTCTGTAATAGAAGGTCGGACTAGAGATGCCCTGAATGCTTCGGCAATGCTTATAGGTTTGGGAGAATCACCTGCTGGGATTGTCAGGATGATAGAAAGGCAACTTCGATTTCTTATACTTGCTAAACATCTATTGGGTCGGAAAATCCCAGCAGGTGATATTGGAAAGCAAATTAATTTGTCTGGCTATCCCTTGCAGAAGACTCTGGAGATGGAAAGAAAAATTTCACAGCCGAAGATTATGAGTATGCACGATAATCTTTTGAAATCTAATATTCGTGTGAGGGAAGGAAAATTAACAGAACAAGAGTCCTTTGACTTACTGATATCGGAACTTCATTAACTACCTGTTATACGGGGCGAATATCCAATTTTCTAGCATCATATCTCCCGGATTTTATCGAAACAATGAGATCATCCGATCCAGTAATTTTGTCGTAAAATTCTGTGGCATAGGTGCCTATATCGGATAGCTTGTGCGCATCGCTTGCCCCAGTTCCAGGCATTTTAAGTTCCTTGGCCAAATTGCCAGAAAATTCATTTTCTTTGTCCGTTCCCCTGCCGTTTCCTACTTCTATGCCGTCCACCATGCCAAACACCTCATTTCTCAATCCACGGCTTATCATTTCGGAATAGGAAGCTTTATCTTGAGGTGCAGTTTCACGATACACTCTCCGGTATGGATGAGCGACCACAATAGCACCGCCTGCCTCATCTACAAGGTCTTTTACAAAAGTCGATTTGTGCATTCCGAAAATATATTCGGTCAAACCGTATACCAATAAATGACCCTCTTCAGTGGTCACTTCGCACCCTGGTATTACTAGAAAATCATTATCTTTACCGAGTTTCTCCACTTCTGAAGGGGTCCAAAATCGGTCGTGATCAGTTAAACAAACTCCATCCAATCCAATCGATTTTGCTCGATTAATGAGCTCTTCTGGGGTGAGGGTGCTGTCGTCTGAGGTTGGGTAAGTATGGGTGTGAATGTCGATTAGCATGTCTATTGATTGTATTACATGTTATCGGCGGCAATGCTATGGGTTTCTCAAAATAACTTAGAATCAGTGGTAAACAAAGTGTATCAGTGCCTACATTAGATAAACTTGAGTTGCACCGTATCAACCTTATTGATAATATATAAGTCGAACGATGAAAACAGTATTTGTAGTGGGGACGATAACATGGTTTTAAGTGCAGACAAGTTTACTGAACAGGCCCAAGAGGTGATAGCCGCCTCTCAGGATATTATGAACAGGTATAGACACAACCAATGGGATTCTGAACATTTGTTCCTGGCTTTAATAGAACAGGAAAAAGGTGTCCCTTCGGAAATTTTCAAGATTTTGGGCGTGAATCTAGAAATTTTGCATTCCACTCTTCACGCCAATTTGGAAGAGGGTAACAGGGTGGCCGGTCAAACAAATCAATTTTTTATTACTCCCAGATTATCTGAATTGTTTGAAAGGGCGGACGAGGAATCTCAAAGGTTAAATGATGAATTTATTGGGACAGAACACATTCTCATAGCACTTGCTGGGGAAGAGACAGGAGCATCAGCTGAAATACTCAGCGGTTTTAAAGTAACAACTGAAGAGGTTTACAGAGCTCTTCATGGTATTCGGGGATCCCATAGAGTTACCGATCAAAGGGCTGAAAGTCGATATAAGTCTTTAGAAAAATTTGCTACAGATTTGACTTTGCTGGCTGAAAATGGTCGCTTGGACCCTATTGTTGGGCGTGATATAGAGATAGCTAGAGTCATGCAAACTTTGATACGGAGAACAAAAAATAACCCAGTGATGATCGGTGGGGCTGGTGTAGGCAAAACAGCTTTAGCAGAGGGCCTAGCCCAAAGGATAGCCGCTGGAGATGTTCCCTTTGAACTTCGCTCCAAGAAAATTCTTGCATTAGATATGGGATCCTTGCTTGCTGGGGCAAAATTTCGCGGTGAATTTGAAGAGAGGCTAAAAGCTGTTATGGACGAAGTCAAACAGTCGAAGGGTCAAATTATGCTCTTTATCGACGAAATTCATACAGTGGTTGGTGCTGGGGCTACAGACGGTAGCCTTGATGCCAGTAACATGATGAAACCTGCTCTTGCCAGAGGTGAACTGCAGTGTCTAGGGGCCACAACCGAGGAAGAATACACGAAATACATAGAGTCCGATGCAGCTCTTGAAAGAAGATTCCAGCCGATTTTGGTTGAAGAGCCAGATATAGACACAAGTATAGAGATGCTGAAAGCTCTGCGCCCCAAATATGAAGCCCATCACAGGCTGAAAATACAAGATGAAGCTCTAAGTTCCTCGGCGAAGTTGAGCCAAAGATATATATCTGGGAGGTTATTGCCAGATAAGGCAGTTGATCTGATAGATGAGGCGGCAAGTAAAATTCGAATCGACCAGCAGCTCCACCCAATGACTTTGAGAGAAAAAGAATCTAAACTTCGTCAGCTACAGATAGAAGAGATAGCATCCTCTGAGATGGGGAAGTATGAGAAAGCAGCCGAAATAAAGGCGGAAATAGCTCGAATCGGAGAAAATTATACTGATGAGAGAAACCAATTAAACAGCCTTGAAACCTCTGAACGGCAAGTAACTTCCGAGGATATAGCTTCTCTCGTTGCTACTTGGACAGGGATACCAGTCGACAGGTTGTTAGAAAGTGAGGCAGACAAACTCCTTAACATGGAATCTCGCATTCAAAGTCGGCTCGTTGGTCAACGAGAAGCTGTTGAAGCAGTTTGTGAAGCTGTGAGGAGAGGGCGTGCTGGGATTAAGGACGAAAATAGACCAATAGGGAGCTTTATATTCTTAGGACCGACGGGAGTTGGCAAGACCGAGCTGGCTAGGTCACTCGCATGGTACTTATTTGACGATGAGGAAGATATGGTACGTGTGGATATGAGTGAATATATGGAGTCTCACTCAGTAGCTAGAATGATAGGCTCCCCCCCAGGATATGTTGGTTATTCTGATGGCGGTCAATTGACAGAAGCCGTGAGGAAAAAGCCTTTCAAAGTTATTCTTTTTGATGAGATAGAAAAAGCCCATCCAGATGTTTTTAATATACTGCTGCAAATACTCGAAGATGGAAGGCTTACTGATGGCCAAGGTAGAGTAGTAGATTTTAAAAACACAATAATTATCATGACCAGTAATCTAGGGTCGTCACTTACCGCTTCTGAGCCCATAGGTTTTTTGAGAGACACGGACAGCTCGAAACATAGCGAAAAGTTAAGAATTTCAATAGAAGATGCCTTAAAAAAATCCTTCAGGCCTGAATTTCTGAACAGGGTCGATGAAATTTTGATATTCCAACCTATTTCAGAAGAAGATCAAAGGCAAATTGTAGATATTATGATAGAAAACCTAAGAAAAAAACTTGTGGATCACAATATCGATATTGAGTTGTCCGAAGTCGCCAAATCGTGGATTGCCTCTGACGGATTTGACAGAGAATATGGCGCTAGGCCCCTCAGGCGCAGCATCAGAAAAAATATTGAAAATCCTCTGTCAACAGCCCTAATAAATGGGGATTTTGATAGTGGAGACCACATATATGTTGATTTAGCGGAAGAAAAAATTATTCTTGAAAAGAGTAGAACTTACGAATCGATTGCAATTTAACATTTGTGATTTATTCTTGATCCATTAGATTGGTATCCTTATAATTTGAACGGAAACTAAGTAAATTATTTTAAGGTGGTTATATGAGCCAGGCATCTCAAAGGAAAAAGTCTTTGTCACGGAGAACTTTTTTGAAAGGTATACCGCTAGGTATAATCGGAGCAGCAGCAATAAGTATTGTAGGTTCGAGGATGATGAATTCAGCTTTGAATAGGAGGCCTCCTTCATCTAAAAAAGGTTCCATTTTTTCTCCAAAAGATGCTTAGACTCACTAGATGCTAACCTTGGGATCTTGGGGTTTGTATCAATAAATTTAGCAGGCGAAAAATTGTGGACTGGATAGTGGACTGATCGTAGGTTGCTGGGATGTGTGGAAGGAGATGGCAGCTAGTTTCGGAATCCCTTCCTTTTTCAAACGGGTTAAGATTTCAATTGTTTTAAATCGACTGATATACTCGTTTGTCAGAGTTGGGAGAGATGGCCGAGCGGACTAAGGCGCTGGTCTCGAAAACCAGTATGGGAGTAATCTCATCGTGGGTTCGAATCCCACTCTCTCCGCCGCAGCGGAACCGGAACAGTCAATATGGAGAGATGCTAGAGTGGCCGAATAGGCGCGACTGGAAATCGCGTGTTCCCTCACAAGGGGAACCGTGGGTTCGAATCCCACTCTCTCCGCCATGACCAGCATTTTGGTTGTATGGATATTCGTTGACAGATAATAATTTGTTATTGACGATTGAGTGTTTCGTTAAAGTATTATTAGGGCCTGCAATTTATACTTATTGAAGATTTTGTTTAATTAAGTCGTTTATTAATGTAATTTTGGTGATAAAGAGTAATGGCTAAAGACCTTGTGATAGTTGAATCTCCTGCAAAAGCTAGGACAGTGGGTAGGTTTCTAGGTAAAGATTATGATGTGAAGGCCTCTATGGGGCATGTAAGAGACCTGCCTAGGAAAAAATTAGGTGTGGAAATTGGGGATAACGGGTTTATTCCGACCTACACCGTCACCAACCGACAAATCGTTTCCGAATTAAAAAAAGCGGCTGCAACAGCCGGTACAGTTTACTTGGCCACGGACCCTGATAGAGAGGGCGAAGCTATTTCTTGGCATCTCGTTGAGGCAGCCAATATTGATATTGATAAAACTCGAAGAGTTGTCTTCCATGAGATAACCAAACCGGCTATTGAAGAGGCTTTTGCGAACACAAGAGATATTGATGTGGATTTGGTAGATGCTCAACAAGCTAGACGGATCCTGGATAGGTTGGTCGGGTACACGTTGAGTCCAGTGTTGTGGAGCAAGGTAAAGAAAGGTACTTCTGCTGGCCGAGTCCAGTCTGTCGCTTTGAGAATGGTTGTTGACCGGCAAAAGGAAATAGACGCATTCAAGCCGGTGGAATATTGGACTATCGGAGCCTTACTGGGGGTAAAACCTAAAGAAAACTTGCTGGAAGCTTCTTTGGTCTCAATAGAAGGGTCCAAAAAGAAGCCTGAAATAAACAATGAAAACGACGCTGCTTTAATACTTACCGACTTGAAAGGTTCTGGATTTGTAGTTCAAAGTTATATAACCAAAGAAGGTAAACGAAGACCCTCAGCTCCTTTTATTACAAGCACTTTGCAGCAGGAAGCCTCCCGAAGATTAAGGTTTTCAGCCTCAAGGACGATGATACTTGCCCAGCAACTCTATGAGGGGATCGACATGGGATCCGAAGGGGTTGAGGGGTTGATAACCTACATGCGGACGGACTCGACTAATGTTTCAGGTGTAGCGCTTACTGAGGCGAGTGAATATATAAAAGACAAGTATGGTTCAGGTTACGCTCTCGCAAAACCTAGGACTTTTTCAAAAAGAGTACAGGGTGCCCAAGAGGCGCATGAAGCTATAAGACCGACTTCAGTGTTGAGGACCCCGGAGACATTACGGGATAAATTAGACAGAGACCAATATCGTTTATACGATCTTATATGGAAGCGGTTGGTAGCAAGTCAAATGGCCGAGGCAGTATATGACAGGACTACCATCGATTTTGATGCAAAAAGTGTGTCATCAGCGAAAGTTTATACGTTCAGGACTACTGGATCTGTCTTGAAATTCGACGGTTTTAGAGTCCTTTATACAGAGGCTAAGGACGATGAAACCGAAGAGGAAGAAAAAGGTCTCCCAATTCTTTCCAGTGGTCAGGAAATGCACTGTGATGAACTTAGCAAAGACCAACATTTTACAGAGCCGCCTCCAAAGTTTACGGAAGCATCTTTAATAAGAAATTTGGAGAGTGAAGGAATTGGTCGACCAAGTACTTATGCTTCGATAATAGGTACTATTGTCGAAAGAGACTATGTTCGCCGAGACCGAGGCCGATTTACCCCCACTAAATTGGGAATTGCGGTCACCGAGTTTTTAAAGGAACATTTTGAAGATATTGTAGATGTTGGTTTTACCGCGGGTATGGAAAAGCAGCTTGATGACATAGCCGAAGGCTTGACGCAATGGAATCCTATGCTGCAAGAATTTTATGGGCCGTTTGACCAAGCGATTGAGACAGCTAAAGTCGAGGCTGTGAGAGTCCCTAGGGAACAGATTGATGAGGAGAGCGACCAGGTATGTGAAAAGTGTGAGAGGCCCATGGTTATACGAGGAGGAAGAAACGGTAGGTTTATCGCTTGCTCAGGGTTTCCAGATTGTAAAAACACTAAACCTTTGACCATAGGAATAAAATGCCGTGAATGTAATGTGGGCGAGTTAGCAGAACGCAAAAGCAAAAGAGGGATTTTCTTCGGTTGTACCAACTACCCAGATTGCAGTTTTGCTGTAAATACCAAACCAATTAGCAACCCGTGTCCCGACTGTGATGGAATATTACTTCCTTCAGGCAGAGATAACGTTAGGTGTCCGTCAAAAGAGTGTGGATTTCGGGGATCTATTACAGAATTTGAGGAAGAGCCAGAGAGCGTTAGTGCCGGGTTAGCCAGCTAATCCAGTATAGCGAATAATCAGTGTCTTAATTGCTGGTAAATATCGAGAGACGTTAATATCCTATTTTTATGGGATATGAACCAACTGAGAAAGACATGAATTCATATATTGAGGCTTATTTACAGCATATGGTAGGCTACCGCGGCTTGTCAGATGCGACAGTCAAAACCTATTTACAAGATTTAAAAACATTCAAGAATTTTCTTGAGCTGACAGGAATTGCTGATCTAAGAGACGTGGACCGTAGGACGGTGAGGGGCTTTTTGGTATATTTGGCCGATAAAAATTACCAAAGATCTAGTATCTCTAGAAAACTCTCAGTCCTTAGGGGATTTTATAGGTGGCTAGTAACAGAAGATGTGTTGGCGGTAGATCCTGTTCCTAGGCGTTCTACCATGAAAAAGGAAGTGAAATTACCCCGATTTTTGACCAATGACGAGGTTGTCAGGCTAATTGATTCACCTAAATCGGGGACGTATTCTGAAACACTGAGAAATAGAGATATTTCTCTTTTGGAGCTAGTTTATGCTTCAGGCCTGCGGGTAAGTGAGGTTCATGGACTAAATATAGGTGATGTGGATTTTCATTCCAAGACTGTTAGAGTGATCGGTAAGGGTGATAAAGAGAGACTGACATTGCTCGGATTTCCTGCTAAATCTACCCTACAAAGATACATAAATTTGGATAGACCGAAAGTTAAGGGCTTTGATAAAAGTGATTCATTATTCTTAAGTAAACAAGGGTCTAGGCTTAGTATTAGGTCAATACAGAATTTGGTAAAAAAATATTCACGGCTCGCTGGTTTAGGAAATGAAGTTCACACTCATACCTTAAGACATTCATTTGCAACTCATCTAATAAACGGAGGAGCCGATCTCAGGGTTGTCCAAGATTTGCTGGGACATTCCAGCCCCTCTACAACTCAAATATATACCCATGTCACAGGTGTTGAAGCAAGGAAAAGTTATTTGAATGCACACCCTATGGCAAAGGAGTTAGAGGAGAAAATTTAAGTGAAAATATTGGTCATCAATGGACCTAATCTGAATAATTTGGGGAAAAGGGATGAATCTCATTACGGGGCTGAATCATTTAGTGAGGTTATTACATCTATTGAACAATTTTCGAAGGAGCTTGGGATCGAGGTAAAATTTTCCCAAAGTAACTCGGAAGGGGAACTGATTAGTTTTATTCAAAAGGAAGCATCTACCTCAGA
This sequence comes from Dehalococcoidia bacterium UBA7891, assembly GCA_002500485.1. Taxonomy (GTDB): domain Bacteria; phylum Chloroflexota; class Dehalococcoidia; order Lucifugimonadales; family UBA826; genus UBA11996. The sequence goes on along the minus strand of DLRJ01000149.1, from coordinate 8,882 downwards.
CGGTATTGTGATAAACGCCGGAGCTTTGACTCATTATGGATTATCTCTTAAGGATTCATTGATAGATGCTCATATTCCTTTAGTGGAGATACACATATCCAACATACATCAGCGTGAAGAATATAGGAGAACCTCTGTAGTGGAACCGGTTGCTATTGGGCAAGTGGCCGGGTTTGGCACTTCTGGATATTTGTATGCTCTGGAACTTTTGATCAATTATCTTGAAAATGCAATCTAAATATCGGGCTAGACGGGATCAGATAAAGAAAGCTTGCAATGCCTTAAATGCGGATGCTTTCTTAGTGTCATCTTTGGTGAATGTTCGTTACTTGAGCGGATTCACGGGAAGCAATGGATTTCTATTGATTTCTGGAAATAATGATTTTCTTTTTACCGACTCTAGGTACATAGAGCAAGGTAGGGAGCAGACCTGTGATCAAATTACAGTTTCCTTGTCGTCTGGATTTAGTGCGATAGAGGAAGTGTCAAGATTATATTCCGTAACTGATGTCGTATTTGAATCAGACCAATTAACCTACTCTGAATTCAAAGGTATGGAAAAATTGCTGAACCCTAGAGTAAATTTGATTCCCTCTGAGGGGGTAGTAGAAAAAGTCAGATCTGTTAAAGATAAAGATGAGATAGATCTGATTCGAAAAGCAGCTTATCTTGCTGACGAAGCTGTAACATTTGCCATTCAAGAATCAAAACCAGGTAAATCTGAGGTTGAAATAGCATGGGTTATAGAAAAATTCTTGAGGGAGAACGGGGCTGATGGTGTCGCCTTTGACACCATAGTCGCAACAGGTGCTAATTCTGCTAAACCGCACCATAGGGCAGGAAGCACAACTATTAAAGCAGGCGATTCGCTAGTTATAGACATGGGCGCTTTGCTAAATGGGTATAGAAGCGATATAACACGAACTGTTTTAGTTGACGGTGAGAACGAGAAATTTCGGCGTGTATATGAGGTGGTTCTGGAAGCTCAGATCACTGCGATAAAGGCTGCCAAGAAAGGTGTGCTTGGTAAAGAATTGGACCTGGTAGCCCGGGAGGTAATAGCAAACCATGGATTCGGGCAAAATTTTTCACATGGATTAGGCCATGGTGTTGGTCTTGATGTGCATGAGATGCCAATGGTAGTTCCTTCCTCTGAGCATATTTTGGAAGAAGGGATGATCTTTACTGTAGAACCTGGCATCTATCTGCCTGGATGGGGTGGAGTTAGAATAGAAGACATGGTATTGCTCGAGGAAGCCGAAGTATCTTTATTAACTAATGCTCCAAAATAGTTAGACAGGTTCTTTGCACTACATATTTTTCATATGGGGGTTATCACAATGACGATAGGATATGGTGAATTAAAAAAAGGGATGTCGATAGAACTCGATGGTGAACCATACTCAGTTGTGGATTATGAAAGAAGTAAGATGCAGCAGAGAGCCCCGGTGATGAGGATAAGGTTCAGAAATTTGAGATCTGGTCGGATTATCGACAAGACTTTCTCAGGGTACGACGTGAGCTTCACTCCTGCGTCTGTAGATAGGAGAAAAGCACAATATATATATCCTGACGGAGATTTTTACTATTTCATGGACAATGAAACATTTGATCAATTTCCGATGGGCACAGAGCAAATCGCCGATTCCTTAGATTTCATGATCGAACAAACAGAGGTGGAATTGATTTTTTATGAAGATAATCCCATTTCTTTGGAGTTACCAACCACAGTTGAATTGAAAGTTGACGACTCTCCTCCTGGAGTTAAAGGCGATACAGCGCAGGGGGCGACTAAATTGGCTACATTAGAAACAGGGTTTGAGCTTCAGGTGCCCCTTTTTGTAAATCAAGGCGATGTTATCAAAGTAGATACTAGGACCGGAAGTTATATTTCTAGGGTTTAGCCGAATGCCTGCTTTAAGTGTTTCACAAGTTATATTGCACCTCAATAACCTCTTCGGATCCGACCCGATCCTAAGTGATGTATGTGTAATTGGAGAGGTTTCTCGAGCTACAAAGTCCGCATCTGGACACGCATATTTCACCTTGAAGGATGAGGATGGAGTGTTGGATTCTGCCTTATTCAGAGGGGGGATCGGTGTTGAACATTTGGAAATAGGTTCGGAGGTTTTCGCATTTGGTAGAGTCTCAATATATGGTCCAAGTGGCAGGTTGCAGCTCATAGCTAATCTAATAGAACCAGCCGGGGATGGCATCCTACAGGCCAGGTTCGAAGAGATGAAAAACAAGTTGGAATCTGAAGGCCTTTTTGATCAAGGGAGAAAGAGGCCCGTTTCTTCTTTCCCCTCTGTATTGGGGATCGTCACCTCTAAGGATGCCGCAGCATGGCAGGATATTCAGCAGACGATCGCTCGAAGATTTCCAAGAGTTGAACTAGTATTGGCGCATACTCCTGTTCAGGGGAACACAGCGGCTCCACTGATAGCTGAGTCTATAAACTCGCTAAATCAGGTAGGAGGGATAGATACAATCATTGTGGCCAGAGGAGGAGGCTCCCCAGAGGATTTATGGCCATTTAATGAAGAGATTGTAGCGAGAGCTATATTTGCTTCTGCTATTCCGGTGATTAGTGGGGTAGGACATGAGTCAGATTGGTCCATATCAGATTTAGTGTCTGACTTAAGAGCATCTACTCCAACGGCTGCCGCAGAGCAGGCGGTTCCAAATATAACTGAACTAATGGGTAGGCTAGACTACTATGTATCTCAGATGCACCTTTATTGTTCCACTAAGATTGACACTGGGCGGAATGAATTGAAATATTCGGTGGCCAAGCTTGATCGTGCCCTGCCAGATCTTGTGACATATAAGATAAGACTTGACGATTTGATAACCAGAGCAAATTCAAACATTGTTCACAAAAATGATTTGACCAAGGAATACTTGAAAGGATTGGCCGAAAAAATGACTGCTCTAGCTCCTCATACAACCATAGCAAGAGGATACGCTGTGCTTCAAAAATCCTTGGACGGTAAGATCGTTAACAGTGTAGATGATATTGGTAGTGGCGAAAATATCTCAATTACAGTGAGTGATGGTGTCATTGATGCCAAAACAGTTGAAGATAATATGGGACTCGGAGTTCCAGAGGAACATCAACTTAATCTTTTATAAAAATTGGCTTTTGGAGGACTTGTGGCTAAAAAACAATTGGACGCTTTATCTTTTGAAGAGATAATGGATGAGTTGGAAAAATCTGTTGCAGATTTGGAAAACGGGAAATTACCTTTAAATAAAGCCTCAGAGGTTTATGAGAAAGGGATGAAATTAGCGGAAGAAGCAAATAAAAGACTATCTGATACTGAGATAAAGATTACCGACATCAAAAAAGCGTTTGAGGAAAAAATCGAGATGAGTTCTCAAAGTGAAGACGATTTAGATATTTAGACCTCGATAACGTTGTTTTCTAATACACCCAGATTTTCTATTGATATTATCACCCTATCTCCCTCTTCAAGAGTAAAATCTGGCGGTGGTACTATTGATGTACCAGTCAGGACGGTGGTCATGTCTGGGACGAAATTGCTTTTGAGTAACCACTCACATATTTCCTGACAGGTTCTTGCCATTTCAGATGTTGAAGTGGATCCTGAAAACACCTCTTCCCCGTTCCTTACTATCACACAATCTACACTGAGATCTTGAGGGGTCGAAATAGTCTCTGACGTGGCAAAACAAGGTCCTATAGAACAACTATTATCAAACATCTTTGCTTGCGGTAGGTAGAGTGGATTTTCTCCTTCAATTGACCTGCTGCTCATGTCGTTGCCGATCGTATAACCTATAATCTCGCCTTTATATATCACAAAGGCTAACTCCGGTTCTGGCGCGTCCCACGAGGAATCAGATCGTATGCCCACATCATCGAATGGTCCCATGCATCTTTCCGAGGTGGATTTAAAAAAAACTTCAGGTCTATCTGCGTTATAAACTTTCGAATATATATCAGGTGTGTCACTTTCACGGCGGCGTTCCAATTCGCTGTTTTTGTATGTAACACCGGCAGCCCAAACTTCTGGTGGATCAAAAGGTCTATCAATTGCCCACTCGCTATCGACATCAGGGTTGTCATGAATTATGTCTGAGAGCGATATTTGTTCCGACTCCCCTGAATCTAAAATTCTTCTTGCTAAGTCATCTATCGACTCTCCAGTGATAGAGGATGCTTTGATCAAGTCCAAAATGTCAGTGACATCATCTTCCACAGAGGTCAGATTCTCTAGCAACCCTTCACCTGTTTCCGCTGATAAACACAGGTCTCCAGTGGAGTTAACTAATCGATAGTAACGCAAAGTGATTCAACCTCCTGATTTAAGGTGTTTTACAAATTCTACCAAGATCGATGTCGATTGTGTTAAAAGGCTCCTTGTTTGACATAGAAAAAAGAGGGTGACTATACTACAGAAACTGACAAAGGGGATACTGGGTTATCGTTTACCGCCAGGATTCAAATTTTGGGACAATTCTTGAACTGGGAACTCTTCCTGTAGATGTCTGTCCTACTCAAATTTGTAATCATTCCGCAAGAGGTTGCCAAATTGGTGTTGACAATCCAGCCTCGTTAATCTGGCCTATGGAAGTTTAAATTGACCGCTCTTTTTTCTTAACTTAAAAGGTTTATTAATGACTAGATTCGTATTTGTGACAGGCGGGGTAGTGAGTTCGATAGGCAAGGGGGTTTGCGTTGGTTCTATTGGCAAAATACTCAAATCTAGAGGTATGACTGTTTCTTTATTGAAGTTAGATCCTTACTTAAACGTTGATCCCGGCACCATGTCTCCTTACCAACATGGTGAGGTGTTTGTCACAGATGACGGGAGTGAAACTGACCTTGATTTGGGCCATTATGAAAGATTTGTAGATGTCGAATTGACCAAAGCTTCCAACCTCACAGCAGGTCAGGTATATAGCGATGTGATAGCGAAGGAGCGGAAAGGAGAATTCCTCGGTGGCACAATTCAGGTCGTGCCTCACGTTACAGATAATATAAAACAGCATATATTGGGTTTGGCCGAATCAAGTGGGGCAGATGTGATCGTGGTGGAGGTTGGAGGTACTGTTGGTGACATCGAAGGGTTACCGTTTCTTGAGGCTATAAGGCAAATGAGGAATGAAGTTGGTCGAGATAACGTCTTCTACATGCATCTCACATTCCTTCCACATATTTCTTCCACTGATGAACTTAAAACAAAACCCACACAACACAGCGTAAGGGAACTTAGAAGCATTGGCATTCAACCTGACGCTATTGTTTGTCGGAGCGATGAGAAGATTCCTGAAGATTTGAGAAAGAAAATAATGGTCCATTGTGATGTACCGCTGGAAGGGGTCTTAATGGTCCCTACGGTGGCCAGCATATATGAAGTTCCGTTGATACTCGAAGAGCAAGGTCTGGCCACTCTGATCACTGATGCTATGGCAATTGACGTCGAAGATCAGAAACTTGGGTTAAATGGTTGGTCAGATTTGGTGGATTTGATAAAAAGCCCCAAAGAACGATTAAAAATTGCTGTTGTTGGGAAATATGTGGATCTCCATGATTCGTATATGTCTGTCAAGGAAGCTTTGATACATGCAGGTTTATTCCACAGCAGAGATATTGAAATAGATTGGATTGGGGCTGAAGATGTTGAGAACGATGGCGCAGCCCATTATCTGTCAAATGTTGACGGGATAGTTGTTCCGGGTGGGTTTGGGTATAGAGGGGTTGAGGGCATGATAGACACAGTGAAATTTGCCAGAGAAAATAACGTGCCCTATCTGGGATTATGTCTTGGAATGCAGGTCATGGTTATCGAGGCCGCTCGTAATTTATTGGGCAAAGAAGGGGCAAATTCATCTGAATTCGACTCAGACACAAAAGACCCCGTTATAGATCTTATGTTGGACCAGGTTGATGTAAAAGAAAAAGGTGGAACGATGAGGCTGGGTGTATACCCGTGTGTTATCGAAGATGGAAGTATCACTTCCAGAGCATATGGCACCAAAACTATAATGGAAAGACATCGCCACCGGTTTGAGTTTAATAATGCCTATAAAGATGATCTTAAATCGGTTGGATTACTCCCAACAGGAATTTCACCAGACGGGCAGTTGGTTGAGATCGTAGAATACAAATCCCATCCGTTCATGGCCGGCACACAGTTTCACCCGGAATTTCTGTCTCGTCCAACCAGGCCCCATCCCCTGTTTAGAGAATTCGTAGCGGCTGCAGGTGGGTTCGAACCTAATTCCTGATAATCGGATTGTGTTTATTCTGGACGCTGATTGACGAAAGTGATATTATTCCCACAGTGCTGCTGGATGCAGCATCGATTCTGACGATGAAATTCCCAATTTATTATACGAATTTCATTTCTGGTTATGATGGCGTGGAATTAGAAAAACGCGCTAACCTACACTTTAAAACTCTAGTGCTCGAGGATCGATTATTCGGTTGGTCGTGCCGAGTTTGCTTTAAAAGTGATACCAGAGTTTCATCCCAACTTTAACACGGGTGTAGGTAATACATTCCTACGTTAATCTGAATTGAAAAATTGGGATTAAATCAAACATGTAAGAGAAGTAGAAATCGAGGTATGAAGATGAAGTTGCTTGAACTTCAAGAAAAAAATGATGAGGAACTTTTAAATTTTGCAGTTGAAGAGGGAGTCGTAGAAGACGGCGCTACTCCTCGAAGAATGGACATCTTAAGGAAAATGTTTAAGGCCTATTCTGAAAAGGATGAAACGGTTGATGCTGACGGAATCCTTTCCATTCTCAATGAGGGATATGGATTTCTTCGCCAAAACAGTGACCAGAGAGGATCTGGTGATGTTTATGTATCACAATCACAAATAAGGCGTTTTAGTTTGAGGCCTGGGGATTATGTTGTTGGCAATGTCAGACCTCCGAAGGATGGGGAAAGATACTTTGGGTTGGTCAAAGTAGGCCAGGTGAACCATTCTGACCCTGATTCTTCGAAGAAAAGAGTTCAATTTGAAAAATTGACCCCAATTTTCCCTGAAGAACTCATAGTGATGGAAACAGAGCCAAAGCAGTTGTCAACAAGGTTGATTGACATGATGTCCCCGGTGGGTAGAGGTCAGCGAGGGTTGATCGTATCTCCTCCGAAGGCAGGAAAGACCACCCTGTTAAAAGAGCTCGCCAATGGTATTACGGAAAATGCACCTGATATTCACATCATGGTTGCTCTTATTGGAGAAAGACCGGAAGAAGTGACGGACATGAAGCGGTCTATCAAAGGTGAAGTCTATTCGTCTACTTTTGATGAACCAGTAGAAGACCACTGCAGGGTAGCTGAACTGGTTCTTGAACGCTCAAAAAGATTAGTTGAGTCAGGCGAGGACGTAGTTATTTTGTTAGATAGCATTACCAGACTTACCAGGGCCTACAATTTGTCGGTCCCCAGCAGCGGCCGAACCCTTTCTGGTGGCATGGATCCTATTGCCTTATATCCACCAAAGAAATTTTTTGGCGCTGCCAGAAATACAGAGGAAGGGGGAAGCCTGACTATACTGGCTGCTTGCCTAGTGGATACCGGTAGTAGGATGGACGATGTCGTCTACGAAGAATTTAAGGGAACCGGTAACATGGAAGTTCACCTTGACCGTAAGATGGCCGAACGAAGAACTTTCCCCGCTTTAGATATATATAAGAGCGGCACCAGACGGGAAGAATTGCTTTTGAG
>DLRJ01000149.1:0-831 GCA_002500485.1 Dehalococcoidia bacterium UBA7891 | reverse complement strand
GAAGAGACTTTAAAGCAGGTTTGGTTACTCAGAAGAATGATAACCATGATTGAGTCTGATTCTTCTAATTCGTCCGGCGAAGCGATGGAAAAAGTAATGGACAGGATGAGGAAAACTAAGAACAATGAAGAGTTCCTCGCCGGCCTAGGTAAGGAAAAATAGAAATCCATATTTTCTATAAAGTTTTAGATTAAAAAAATATTTGGATAAATATGGCGGAAATGATATTGACGGAACCAATCACTCTGCTAATATTTTCGTGTGATCTGGTTAACAAGCCCAAGCATTGCCCTTAGCAAATGTTAAAAAGCCAGTAAACCAGAGTAGTAAAAGGGTTGGATAAGGGAAAATAACCTAGGGATTTGCGTCTACTTAGCCTTGACAATAGGCATGGATTTGATGTAAAAATTGTTTGTAATAATAGGAGAAAGCGCCTAGCCTTAGGCGTGTTTGCCTGTTTTAAGCTTTACTATGAAGCTTTTTGCCTCGGCAAAAGGCACCAAAATTAGGAAATAAAATCTTAGACCCGCAGGAAAGGGGGCAAAAGTGAAGAATCTACTGAAATTCATAAGCATAGGGGCTGTGCTGATGGTTGTGGTGTTCTCCCAGGTGACGCAACAGTCATCTTCGGTGGAAGCTGCTGACGTATCCCAGAACGATATAGAGTTCATGGATACTGCCGATGCTGTAGTTACGAGCTACAAAGCTTCGAGTGCTGACACGACCGTGTATCTCTATGTGAGAGATAGCGATTTGAATACGACCCACACGGGTACGACAGAATGGGCCTCCAGCCATGCGACGGAGACAACTTCAATCGAAGCAGCCTCG
>DLRJ01000046.1:2701-3574 GCA_002500485.1 Dehalococcoidia bacterium UBA7891 | reverse complement strand
TCCTGATAACTACTTAGCTTTAAAATCAGATTATCTCCATCGATTTACTCATAGTCTCTCGGGCTCCGGATTCGCCAACATTGCATCAAGGACCTGTTTATTGATTTGAAAGTCGCTACCAGAAAGTACTGTTTCAATGTCCCTGTATAACTCATTTGGCTCCCCGAGCACGTAATTAGTCGACCAACGCCTCCCGGCTTCATTCCCTAAGTGCCAATTGAGATACTCAGCCCTTTCTTGATATAACTCCTCATCGGCAACCCCAAGCTCTATCATTTTTCGTATGCGCTGAAGTTGTAAAATACCAAAATTGAAGTATCTGTCTAATATTACAGCATCTTCTTGATTTAGCTCATCGGGATAGTATATTGCTTTCTCCAATGATTGGGCTGGGGATTCCCCCATCATTGTTAATTCGAGTTGTGCGTCAAGTAGGTAATATTCATTGGCCATTTGAGCCTTCGTAATATCAGTGTTCTGTTGAATTTGAACTGCTACAAGAACTATTCCTGCAAGAACACTAAGATTTACAAGCATTGTAAAGCAACGATTAAGTTTGTCTGTGATCATATGGTTATCCTAAGTATTTAGTTCAATTGCTACTTAACTGGCTTTTGATGAGTTTTAAAAAAACTGTAAAAGTATCAACATCCCAATAAATACGACTACCCAAAAGATGGTGTGAATTAGATGTTTTTTTAACGATCTTTTCTCGATCTTGCCAAGTCGACTTAAGGGTCGAAAGCAGGCACTAATCTTGCCCCTTTTTGTAGTTACCGAAAAAAATACCTAACCGTTCGTCCAGAATAATATGTAATAGTCCGAGATGGAACTAGATAGAATAAGTAGGGCTTTCCCCCTGCCTTAATAATT
>DLRJ01000046.1:0-2356 GCA_002500485.1 Dehalococcoidia bacterium UBA7891 | reverse complement strand
TTGCCAACCCCATACTTAAAAGTTTATTTGGAAAAAATCAGGGGGAAATTATGGACATAAAAAAATATCTAATTGTTGTCATCATCTTCGTCCTCGTGCTTATTGGGTTGACGATGCTTTTTGAAGGGCATGAACCAGATAGTTCAATAGATGTCCCAACAATACCGCTAATAATCTTATGAGAGCTAATCAGGACGCACTACCTCAATAACACGACCGGTTGGTTCAATCGTGCCCACCCCTTGTTGGTGAATAGAAGGGTGGGCATGGCAGCTTCCATCTGAAGTCTAATCTCCTGGACGCACTTCCCAAAATTTGAGATCAACTTCTTTAGTCAGGATGTCTACATCCAAAATCACGAAGTTTACAGCACCGTTACTGCAAGCGTCTGTAAAGTAGACATGCGTATTCGATTGATCTCTTCTGAAGGTTCCCATATGTGGAGTACTGATCCGTGTACCGTCCTCTAGAAAGGTGCGACCTTGCCCTACAAGTTTACCTCGAGTGCGATCTTGCGCGTTGGGAAAGCATTCATGAGTGAGGAATGGAGAACCGTACCCTTCAACCTTTCCTTCGAAATCAAAAGAGGTAGACTCTTCATTGATTGTCATCCTAGTAATTTTGAGTTTTCCGCGACCGTCTGGGTTTGAAAGATCCATTAATTAACTCCTAATAAGAAATGTGATTAAAACAACTACACTTGAAGATGCCGAAACACCCTCTCAAAAACTGAATACTTAATTTATCTTCGACGAAGTGTTTAAAAACCTTATCGATACTCTAAATGCCCCAATGAATTACATGACTTTTCCACAAGGAGAGATTTCCGCAAGTTGCAGGATCAGAAGAATTAGGTGTATTCCATGACATGGCATCCAGTCTCCTTCCCAAACCTTCCGAATTCTCGCCGATTACCCTAATGGCAAATGTAGAGTTCATATCACCTTCTTCCCCACTCGCTAAAATCTGCAGAAAACCGTAACCAGATCTATCATTACTAGCTCTGTTTTCTCCGTCAAATTCTGCAAGCGTCTGTTGAACATCTTCCATAGTTTTGCCTGGATTTAGTTGGCATTGCCGTATGGCTACGTAACTTTCCTCAATTTCGCCTCCTTCATAAGGGCTTGCTTGGTCAGGTTCATTAACTGGCCAGTTACGTCCGACTTGCCTCGTCCCACCACAGTCAACCATTGCAAAAAAATGACGGCTGGGTCCTGATTGAGATTGTGACTCTAATCCCTTTATCATATGTTCAAAATTGTCCCAGTATCTGACTACATTTATGCTTCCCGCCCTAGAAGAAGCCGCAACAATAGGTTCTCTGTAGAATACTAGGTTAGGTCCATTGTCGGTTCGCGGGATAGCTCTTCCTACGCCAACGACTTCCTCAACTGTAAAACCTGGTTTTAAGGTACATTGCATAAACTCATTGATGTTGCCGACTTGCGCTGACGAAGAGCTCATCCAAATCATGAGGATAAAAAACGAGAGAGTTGAAGATACATAATTTTTCATTATTACTTCCTTATCTTATATAAATTAATGTTTTTAAAGGGGTATCTTGAATAGTCCTCAAAAGGGATATAGCAGCCTCAGCGAGGAATTTAATCATAACGACCAGAAATACCTAACCGTTCGTCCACTATAATATGTAATAATCCGGGATGGAACCAAATAGAGCAAGTGGGGGGTGCCCCGGGGGCTGGGGTCTGCTAGGTAGCGAAAGATGCAGAAGGAAAAACCTACAAAAAAAGGGCCATAAGACCCTTTTCTGTCTTTAAAGAACTACTCGTCCACAGAGTAATTTGTACCGGAAAAAATCAGGGTATCTAAATGGAGTTCTCCGACACTTCTAACTTTTGTTCCATCACTGATCTGAATTACGTAGTCAGTTTCCCAAATATGCTCTCCGGGCTTTTTGCTCCATTGTCCGGATCCAGATCCAGCAAGACCAGTGCCGTCTTCCAGGAACGCTTGCCCAATCCATTTGACGGGTCCGCCTTCAAGACTATCGTTCATTTCCATCAGTGGTGTAGGCCCAAAGATCAGAGTGCCATAGATTACGCCATAACCGTCGGCAGTTCCGCGCCAGTTTGTGTGATTGGAAATATTGCCATCAGGATCTTCCAAGTAAACATTGGATACATGCTCCAAGGAAAATTTGCCAAGTTCTTCTGCCATCGTATTGCTCCTTTTAAGGTTATTTTTTTCTAATTTAACAGCATAAGACTAGAAATGTGTCGTAAGCGCAAGTACAAGGCTCTACTTCATTCGCGCCTATCCCCTTAGTAATTAATGTTTTCCTCGATGATACCAGTTCGTTTGAGCGTATTAGTATGTATAGGGGTGCGATGGA